>VFJO01000243.1 GCA_009886045.1 Verrucomicrobiota bacterium | reverse complement strand
CGAGCGTGACGCCGCCCTCGAGCGCCGCTTCCAGCCAGTCATGGTCGGCGAACCCAGCGTAGAGGACACCATCGCCATCCTGCGCGGACTCAAGGAACGCTACGAAGTCCACCACGGCGTCCGCATTCAGGATGCCGCCCTCGTCGCCTCCGCCGTTCTGAGCCATCGCTATATTAGCGACCGCTTCCTGCCTGACAAGGCGGTAGATCTCATGGACGAAGCCGCATCCCGTCTCAAAATCGAGCTCGAATCCTTGCCAACCGAGATCGACCAACTCGAGCGCCAGATCATGCAGCTCGAGATGGAGCGCGAAGCACTTAAAAAAGAAAAAGACGCCGCAAGCCGAGAGCGCCTTGACAAGCTCGAGCGTGAGCTAGCCGACCTGAAGGAACAGGCCGCCACACTCCGCGCCCAGTGGCTCAAGGAAAAAGAAGAAATCGGCAAGACACAAAAAGTCGCCGAGCGAGTTGAGCAACTCCGCGCAGAACTCGAGCAGGCCCAGCGCCGCGGCGACCTGCACCGCGCCAGTGAGATCCAGTACGGACTCCTGCCTGATATGGAGCGTGAACTCAAAAAAATGGAGCATGCCGCCCCCGAAGAAGAGTCCGATAAAAAAGCCGCTGCCATCTTGCGCGAGGAAGTCACCGAGGAAGACATTGCCAAAATTGTTTCCACTTGGACGGGTATCCCCGTTTCGCGCCTGCAAGAAGGCGAGCGCGCCAAACTTGTGAAGATGGAAGAACGCCTCATGGAGCGCGTCGTCGGTCAGCAGCAAGCCATCAAAGCCGTCTCCAACGCCGTCCGCCGCGCCCGTGCTGGCCTCCAAGACGAAAACCGCCCGATCGGCTCGTTCCTCTTCCTTGGCCCCACCGGCGTCGGTAAGACGGAACTTTCCAAAGCCCTTGCGGAATTTCTCTTCGACGACGAAGGCGCCATCATCCGCCTCTACATGTCGGAATACATGGAAAAGCACACCGTAGCCCGCCTCATCGGTGCCCCTCCCGGCTATGTCGGCTACGAGGAAGGTGGCCAACTCAGCGAGGCCGTGCGCCGCAAGCCCTACTCGGTCGTCCTTTTCGACGAAGTGGAAAAAGCCCACCCCGATGTCTTCAATGTCCTCCTCCAAGTCCTCGACGACGGCCGCATCACCGACGGCCAAGGGCGCACGGTGGATTTCAAAAACACCGTCCTTATCCTCACCTCCAACATCGGCAGCCAATACATCATGGAAGATCTGCCGAAAGAGGAACGCAACCGCCGCGTGCAGGAAGCCCTCCGTGGTCACTTCCGCCCCGAGTTCCTCAACCGCATCGACGAGACGATCATCTTCGACCGCCTCGACGCCAGCCAGATCACCCACATCGTGGACATCCAGCTCCGCCGCCTCCTCACCCGCCTCGCCAAGCAAAACATCACTCTCACGCTCGATGACTCCGCCAAGATTTTCCTCGGCAAGGAAGGCTACGACCCCGCCTACGGCGCTCGCCCCCTCAAACGCATCATCCAACGCCAAATCCTCGATCCCCTCAGCCTCGAAATCCTCGACGGCCACTTCGGCGAAGGCGACCACATCCAAGCCACGGAAAAAGACGGCCACCTCGAGTTCTCAAAAACCACAGCCTGAAAAAAAGCAACCTCCCCAAACGCCTCACCTCATCGCAAGGGAGGGCCATCGTCCCGCAGGGCCCAATTAGGCCATACAGATTGCTGAGACTCATGCACATCGCGCGGCAGCGCGCTTCGTAATACAATGGTAGGGACCGCCAGGCCCTTGGCGTCCCCAGATTCAGCAGCGAAGCGGCGTTGCAGGATTGGCAAAATCATGGACAGCAAAATCATTTTTAAAACCACGGAGTATGGAGCGGAATTACAAGCTGATACAAAAACCCTCCCCTGCTTTCCGGTAGTGTTCACTTGCTGCAAAACCTCATTTTCGCTCCATTCCCAACCCTCTGGCCTGTTCCGTTAGTTCTTCGGCCAATTGGAAAATGGGCGTGTCTGGTGTTTTTAAGTATTTTTCGTTTGAATCCCCAGATTTTGAATCAGGAAGCTAAATGGGATTCAAAACGTCCCAAGGGAATTACGGCTGGCTGAAGGTGACTTGGGCTGGTGCAACCGACACATTCCAAATCTACTCCGACGCCTACGAGAGCGACGCAGGTGTTCCCATCACAGCGGGAGCCACTGCCGCAACGGCAGGAAGGCTCCCATCTCGCCCCCTCTTCAATTCGACTCTGCGAGAAGCAAACTAACCGATTTCCCTCACCGGTCCTATAAGACCTGTCTCAAAAAAAACCGCCTCGCCCGTGAGGGGGAGACGGTTTTTGGGTCAAGCGAGATCGTGGATCAAGCCATGCGGCGGCGGCGGCGGGCGG
>VFJO01000087.1 GCA_009886045.1 Verrucomicrobiota bacterium | reverse complement strand
CCTTTCTCAAAGTGAGTCCAGCTAAAAATATCCGGTTCTTTTTAGAAAAAATGGTGACGAGGGCTACCTGAGTAGTTACCATTTTCTTTCAAAAAAGCAAAAATATGTTTTTTTGTAAAAAGAAGCACTTTTTATTCGTTGATACATATCGGCTATGGGACAAAGTGAAAGAAAATGAACACTGACCCCTAGCCCACACCATCGCACCAACGCTTACTGGCGGCAGCAAACGCACAGCGGAATTTGCTGAGAAGCACCGGAAACCTTGGATTCACTTGGCGCAGCGGTCGTCGAGCTATGAAAGACCTGCTCTGATCCTTCAGCAATTCATCATTGATAACGGCGTGGAAATTCTCAATGTCGCAGGAACTCGGGGATCGAAAGAACCAGATGTTTGGAAGTTCGCCTACGAGACGCTTGAGACTGCATTTTTCTCCCAGCCAGCGCTCGCTGGCATGTGTTCCGGTTTCCAGTTTCCAGTTTCAGATTTTTTCTCCCCCTCCCCCCGCAGATGTCCTACCAGTGTTGCTAGGGTTGCAGGTGAAATGATCACCCAAATCCTTCGCCTTATCGAATCCGCAATCCACCATTCAAAATCCAAAATTCAAAATTCAACATCGTCTTCAACCCGCCACGGCGTCTTCACCAGAGCAGCGAAGCGCGAAGGAGGACCACCATTCAAAATCCAAAATCCAAAATCCAAAATCCAAAATCCAAAATCCAAAATTTTCTTACCCCCTCCATCCCCCCTGTTGCAGTCTTTGCGACAACCCACAGTTCAGGATTCGTTGAAGTGGTTCTTCATCCGCCAATCCACCATTCAAAATCCAAAATCCAACATTCAACATCGTCTTCAACCCGCTCCTTGATGGGTAATGGAGATTGAATCCATTTGACTTAGCGAGCATGAATGAGCATTTTTGAGCCATGTCAAATTCAGTTCTTTTTAGAGCTCGTGTTCCAGCAGATCGGTTAAAAAAAGCTGAAAAGGTTTTTGCCAGACTCGGCATGAAGACCAGCGATGCCTTCAACATTTTCTTGGCTCAAGTGGAGCTTCGGAAAGACATGCCCTTTTCGATTACTTCAAAGCCTGAGCCTCTATTGACAACGGCACAACAGGGCAAAGCCTGGGAGGAAGCTCTTGGCGAGTATTGAGCCCAGTGCGGGCGAAATAGGGATCGTCGATTTTGGCACTACGGCAAAACAACGCCCTGTAGTTGTTTTGGCTTTTCCTCAACCTCAAGACGCCCGTGCTCTAGTTGTTGTTGTCCCGCTCACTTCCCAAATTCGTGGTTTGCGCGGTGAAGTGGACATTGGAAAACCCAAGTGGCTTACCAAACATTCCGCTGTGAACATTCAAGGCCTAGCCAGCATCGACCATAACAGCCTCGAAAGAAAACTTGGACGCCTGCCTCCCTCTCAATTTGAAGCAGTAAAGGATGCTCTACGGGATTTGCTGAATTTGTAGTTCAAGCCCCCTCGGCGACTGGGTCCCTTCGGCTACGGTCGACTTAAGACTTAAAGACTTAAAGACTTAAAAACTCGAGCCATATTGTTGACTTGCGCTAGCCCTAGCTAGCGTTTCAGAGATTGGTGCGGAAACTTCGGCCACGCTTGTTTTGAGGGTTAAAAAGCCGATCGCAAGCAAGCTCGCTTGCTTGGGACGGCATTTTAGCCTTTCCCATTTGCCACGCGAATGGGTCCGCGCCGATATCTTCTGAATCCTGATAATTCTGTAAATCCTGTCTAAAGTTCCCGGTCCAATCGCGGCTGCCCAGCCCCTTTCGTTTCTGCGAAAATGCGCGGCTGAAAACTTAATTAATTTCACCAGAACACCCGATTCTGTTATCCTGCGAAGCAATGATTCTTGGGAATAAGTTCTTCATTTGAGAGAAAATAAATTTCATGTTTTCTGAGATTCCATCCTCGAACGAATTGACGCAGCAAGCCTTCCAGTTTAGGAAAGAAGGTAGATACGCCGCCCATCCTGTCGAAGCCGCTTTACGATATCACCGTGCCCAAGCCGAAAATACCGGCGCGCAAAGCCACGGTGGCTTCGATTTTGAGTCGGCCGAAATCCTCTACCGTGCAGGCGCTCAAGGGCTACGATTTTCTGAAATCCCGCAGCACCCGCAAAGCATCCCAGAGCTAAGCCGCCTCGCCTCAGTAGATCGCTCCGCCCGTTCCTACTTGCGCCATTGGGTTGATATCAATGGCCCAGTCTATGAGGAATCCATCTTCATCGAGGCCTGGGAGTCCCAAGAGAAGCGAGGTGGAGCCGAGCATCATGTGCACCATGACCAAGAGCAGGGCCGCTGGTTCAAACGACTTCATCGGAGCCTCCACTTTACTACTTTGGGTGACTATTTTGACCGACTCCGTTTGTATGAAGCGATCTTTCCCGAAACTGCCTATCGGCTTGAAGGATTCACCATCAATGCAAAAAACAAACAACTCACATCCGTGGTGAGCAAAATGGCTTTTTGGAATGGTGAGGTTGATTTCATGGTCTAAACTCACTAAACTCAACTCATGTCTGACCACGATATTCAACAACTCGAAAGCCAGTTTCCAGCGCTCTCAGATCGGGCCTTTGCAGCCGCGCGTCAGAGCGTACTAGCTTCAGGCCAAAGTGTGTTGCAGACCGAGGGTGCTTTTGTGGTTCGCGTCTTCCCGGATGGACGCAAGGAAGTGGTCAAGCAGATTGAACCGTCCACGGCTGTGAAAATCGGCACCATCTACACTATCAAATGAGCAGGGAGACCCCCAGATTGCGAATGTTCGCGGGGCCGAACGGTTCTGGGAAGAGTGTGCTGAAGTCCTACCTGCCTGAGTCTCTGCTGGGAGTGTATCTGAACCCTGATGAAATCGAAGCCAACATTACAAAGCGAGGTTGTGTGGATTTGCAAAGTTTCGGCATACAAACAACGGAGGAGGAGGTGCTGTCCGGGGAGTGTAAAGATTTGTCTGTAAAAGTCCGCACGAGGCATTGGACCGCCGCACTGGCAACCGATGGAGCGTAGCGGAATCGGCTGCCAGTGCGGCGGCGCGCCGACCT
>VFJO01000091.1 GCA_009886045.1 Verrucomicrobiota bacterium | reverse complement strand
AACTGAACCTTCTCCAACGGATTGCCGAACCCCGCATGGCCCATAATCCCCAATGATCTCCCCCAACGCTCAAAGCCTAACCTAGGCTTAAAGCCGAAGCTTGAGGCATTGGGTTTCCCCACCTCATGCCAAGCCCTTACGATCCCCCACAATGCCGACAGAGTGTTACGCTGGTTCTCCTTATCCATGAGCCACGGCTCATCGATCAAATTCTGCACCTGGCGCTCCTGCCCATCGCCTTGCTCCGCAAAAAGATCGCAAATCAAACATTATTGCATCGCCCACTTCCAATTCGGCAACATTAGGTTCGTTGACAGCCCAACGTGGAAGGGAAGCCATGCGAACCAACGAGCCACCTGTCAAACGAACTCCTCAGGGCGGATTTTCCCCGCTACTCACACCCGAACAAACAGCCGAGCTTATCGGACAAAAGAAGGCTACGATTTGGAGTTGGTGCCGGAGCGGTAAGCTCCCTCACATTCGGCTCTCGAAGCGCAACTACAAGATTCGCCAATCCGACCTTGAGGATTTTCTGCAACGTCATTCCCAGTAAAAACCTTGAAACCCGAATTCCCTTGAAATCGCTAAAGCTTTATCGGGGGACTGGTCTTTGAGCGCGGATATGCACGACAGGGATATCTTACTTTGGCTGATTTCGCCTTTAAATGTGCTCCGCCATCTTTGCCACCTGGCGCTCGGCGGAATGCGGCGAGGACAGTGCACCCGCTAAGGCATTCGAGCACGGTTTGAGCGATGAAGACTTATGCTTTGCCTGCGCGGCGGGCGAATTGGCCGGTGCGGTGAAGAATTTAGTAATGAACAACACACACAATCGTGCAGAGCCTCTTTTAGAAAAGCTCTGGGAGCCTTGAAGCCCGTAGAGGCTCTTCTTATAAGCGCGAGATATACGGTTGAAATCACCGTCGCGGGACAAAGCAAGGGGAGAAAAAAGACCCCCTTGTTGCGGCCCGTTCGTTACACGGGCAAACAGTAGCGGAGGATTGCTCTGGGGCGGCGAAGAAGGCTGTCGAGATTTCGCTTCAGCGGTTCGGTGAAATTCACGATCCGTTCGGGCAGTCTTGAACTCTGCTTTCTTGCCTCCCGTAGCAACTTGATTTGCCAAGTTCGCGCATCCATATCCTCCCACCTATTCCTTCGCACCTCGACACTCTTTAGCCTAGCGAACGCCCCGAGCAAAAACGACCCCAGCAACCGATCGATCATCTCAGCCCGAAAAAAAACGATCATCACACACAGCAGCAACAGGGGGCTGATTTGACTCCGCCCGCGTCGTGCCCCTATATCTTCTAAATCCACTGTGCAGCCCAACTGCGGCCACGAGCCCACTGCATACGCCAATAAGATCATTTGTCACCCTCATGATTTTAAGCAAGCGCCTCCGACGCTCCTCAATTTTTCCTGACAATTCCTGACAAACTTTTCTAAAAAAGACTCAACTTCGCTGAACTCCGAGATCTTCCCAAGAAGCCCGCAGAAGCCCATTTCATGCGGTTTCAAGAGGGGAAAGGAAGCTTGAGGGAATGGTGCGCGATACAGGGTTCGAACCTGTGACTTCTTGCGTGTGAAGCAAGCGCTCTACCGCTGAGCTAATCGCGCAACTTATTGCGGTCAAACTTTTTTAAGAAAAATTTGACTATCTATCACCGCCCCAAAGTACTCTGAAATGAACACCAGACGCAAGCAGATTCAACTAATCAGGGCGCGAGGACGCTCAGTTTGTGGGATTCGATAGAAAATGAACACGGCAGCATCCCCGCCACTTCACCGTCAAGTTCCACCGGTACCTCCCCGTCACTCCACACACTAAGACTCGGGGTTTGGAAATACTCCACATCAGGCAAGTCGGCATGCGCGCCGAATGCGATGGCTTGAAAATATCGAAGCACATCCCAATGACTCTGATTTTGAAAAACCAGCACGTCGAGCAATCCATCGTACATACTGGCCCGTTTGAAAACAGGAAACGGCCCCCCATAGAGACGTCCATTCCCAATCAGAGCAAAAGACCCCTCATAAATACGGCCCGACCCATCAGATAGGATCACGCGTGATGGCTTGGCGGCTGCGACCTGGACAAGCGTGAGAAGATAACTCAGCGGGCCGAGCGCTTTTTTCGAATCGGTGCTTGTTTTACGAACTACCTCGGCATCGAGACCGACCCCTGCAAGTTGCACGAAGCGGGTGTCGTTGGCTTGAGGCAGATCGACTTCAATAACTCTCCCCGACTCAATAATGCGCCAAGCATTCTCCAGATTACCCTGTGGGATTCCGATTTCCGTCGCAAAGACATTCATGGTGCCGACTGGAAGAATGCCAATACGAACCGGCGCGGTGCCGATGCCATTGACGACTTCATTCAACGTGCCATCCCCGCCAGCGGCAATGATCACTTCCACTCCGTTGCGCACGGCCTCCGATGCGATACTGCGGGCATCACCAGCTTCGGAGGTAAGTCGCATGGGCATCCCGGCCGAAAGCGATTGGATACGCTCCTCGAGGCGACTGGCTTTTTCACCGCGGGCGGCAGGGTTTAGAATGACGAGCGACTTATTCACACTTCACTTTCGGATCAAGAGCGGTAGCTTCATTGAGTGCATTCAATTGCCAAGCCAATTCTCATTATCACAGGAGCAATTCTCGCCCTCTACGCGACGTCGATTCTGTGTTTGAACATCTACCTGCAATCCGATGGCGTGCAGAAAAAGCTGCGCCAAGCCGTATACGAAGCCACCGGCGTCGAACCTCGAATCGACCGGACTTATTACACGCCATGGTCGGGACTAACCATTTCAGGACTCAGTGTGCCTCAGGTCGAAAACAAAAAAAAAGCGCTTCTCTCAATACGCTCCATCAAATTTAGGCTCAGCCTCTCGGCACTTTTCCAGGGCCATATCTTCGTTACAGGAATGACCATCGAAGATCCTTCGCTCCTGCTAGTTCAAGGGCAAAATGGAATCTGGCCGCTGGATTCCGCCCTCCCATTTCGGAGTTTGAAGGCAAAACCCACCTCATCGCGACCCTCCGCACTCGCGGGGAAATCGGCCGAAAATTCGATTTCCAAAACCGCGCCGACCAGCCTCGAAACGTCCTCAACACAGCCCGCTCCTGAAAAAGGAGAAAATAAAAAAAAGCCACCTATAAAGCCTATGAGCATTGGGAAAATCAAAGTCCTGCATGGCCAAGCGTCCTTCTATCAAGCTCAAGGAGGTCGGCCGATCCGGCTAGATGGTCTTGCCACCGAGTGCAAGGTTTTACCAGATGGTTCCGCGCTGGGCATTTTCCAAATCAAAACTGCATCATTCGCAGATTCTCTTAGGCTCTCAAACATCACGGGCGATTTTGAATACCGCGAAGGGCAATTCCAGATCACAAATCTCCGCGCAGAATGGGCGAAGGGCTTGGTGCAGGGGTCTCTTCTTGTGAGAGAGCTCCCAGACTCCTTTTTCGAAGGAGCAGTAACCGCCGAAAATGTGTCCTTGCAAAAGCTCGCTGAAGACGCCGGATTCAGTGCCGAGGGCACACAGGGCATTCTATTTGCAAAAGCCAACGTCCAAGGCGATCCAAACCGACCGGATTCCATCAAGGGGGAAGCTTCGGCATTCCTTACGGAAGCTCGCATGCAACCGATCGAGCCGATCCGCCAACTCGGCGATCTCCTGCGTATCAACGAACTCAGCGTTCTCGAACTTCGAACGGCTGAAACCAAACTCTCGCTCCGTGATGGAAAAATACTCGTAAACCAACTGGAATTGGAATCAGCCAATCTCCTTGTGGATGCCACGGGTGAAGCCAAGTTCGATGGCACCCTTGATATGGACGCTCGCTTTCATGTGAGCCAGAAACTTCTTACGGACTCACTTGGATTCATGGGCTCGAAATTCAAAACATCGGAGCGCGTGGGCTACTCCCATGTGCCTTTCTCCATCACCGGCACAATAGCGCGCCCAAAGAGCAATCTTCTCGATAAACTGGTCGGCGCGCGAATCGGAGATGATATCGGGGGGCTTTT
>VFJO01000006.1 GCA_009886045.1 Verrucomicrobiota bacterium | reverse complement strand
GCATGATGAAGGTCCGCCAGAAAATCTCAGGCACCTTCCGCAGCCTCGACGCCCTCAAGAACTTCTGCCGCATCCGGGGCTATGTCTCCACGGCCCGCAAAAACAGCCTTACCGCCCTCGACGCCCTCTGCCGCATCTTCCTCGGCGACGCGTTCCTCCCAACCCCCAACTCCTCCTGAACCTCTCGGGCACCTAAACAAAAAAACAGCCACTGCCCGCTCAAAAATCCCCGAGCCATCACCCGCTCGCGCCTACCTGAGTAGTTACTTTGTAACAATACGTTTGTGGTTGTGAGCTAGCCCATCTACAATAAGTATTACCACGACTTGGCGTCAGCGCAATTTTAGCGCGGGAAACATTTTATGATTTGCCAAAATCATAAAAGAAAGATGAATTGAGTCGCTTTTTTTCTGAAGATGGCCAATGTGTTGTTAGTTGATCCCGATGATGTCGCCTTTTTGGCGCTGAGGGGATTTTTGGCCCGAGGAAACCACCGGAGCGCTTCCGTTTTGAACGCCCAGGATGCGATGGTTTTTTTGCAAGAGAACATTCTCGTGGATCTAATCATTGTCGAACTTAAGCTCGAGGACTCCACCGGCCTCGGCTTCCTAAGAACCCTCCGGAACGACTATTTCTTTCGCAATGTGCCAGTTGTCTTCTACGCGGCCAGAACGACGCCTGCAGAGACTCAAGAAGCCTACGACTTGGGCGTGCAAAGTTTTCACCGAAAACCCTACCTTGAAGCCTCTATTCAGGACGAAGTCGCACGGGTCAAGGGGAAGGCATGGTATTGGTCTTTTTTCGAGTCGGATGAGGAGTTCTGCCGACGCACTGGTCGCTCGTTAGAGAAGCGAGGTGTTTTTTTGGAGGAGCTTGTGACCGTTCTCCAAGCCGCTACGCAGGCGTTTAAAGAAATAGCCGAGAAGTTCCTCCAAGGCACGGAACTGACGGATGAAATCAAGAAGGTTGAAAAACAGAACATTCTCACAGAAATCGCCGAGCTGCGCGGAAAAATTCGGGAGGCGGCCGTGCCAGGCTTCGAAAGTTGTCTGAAATTCCTTGCTTCTTGTGTCGGGGAGTCGCGCTGGGAGGAATTCAAGGCCGCTGCGGGCGCGCTGGGCTATTTTTCGGTTCTCTTCAGCTACCGAGCGGATATTTACAAGCAGGAACAGAAATCAAAAAAGGCGACGGCCGTGCTGGATCAGTTGGCCAAAAACGCCGTGCTCCGCTCTCTTCCACCGCATGAGATGCATGCGTTAATTCCCCACCTTCGGGAATACGAAATTGACGATGGGGTCACCCTTTTCAAGCAGGGGGATGAAGGGGATGCCATGTATCTGATCGATCAAGGGCAGCTCGGCGTTTACATGAAAATAGAGGACGAGCCCGAGCCAAAAAAAATCGTTGAGATCGGGGATGGAGATATCGTTGGAGAGATGGCCTTGATTAAGAACGCACCTCGTAGTGCGACGATCATTGCCCAAGCTCACACCCGAATGCTGCGGATGGAAAAAGACGCATTCCAACGGGTCATCCTGCAATCGCCTCAAATGAAACAGGCCGTGCAGGCCCTCGCTGAGCAGCGTTCGATGGATAGCATCAAGAAGCGGGCCGGAGAAATCGACATTTCCGCGTGGAGTAAAGCCGCCAGCGAGGGGGTCCGGAAGATGGGCGAGCGCATTCCAAAAGGGTTCCTAGGAAAGAACGAAAAAGGCGCAGAGGATGCCAGACGCGAGGCGGCAAGCATCGAACATTGGAACAAGATGGTGGACATTAACTCCTTGCCAGTCGTTACCGAGGCGAAAATGAAAAGGGAGATCGCGGCGCTAAAGGGCTGCCCGGTGATCGAGTCGGCGGCAGCAGCGTTTGCGCTCACCGCAGGCGGCATGGCGACCTCGCTGCATCCACTCATGGATTTGGTGGAGAACGACCCCGGGTTGGCCTTCCAAATGCTACAGATTGGGAACGAAGTGCGCCAGGCGAAGAAGAAGGATACCACGACGTTTATAGAAGACGCTCGGATGTGCGTGAACTTTCTTGGAGAAAAACGCCTCAGTTCAGTAGCCAAGGCGTTGCCACGCTGCTCCGAGAGTTTCATGTATCTGAGCGAGGAAGCAAACTGGTACAACCACCTCAAGTTTCTGCTTGCCACCGCCAAAATCGCCCAACTCACCTGCAAGGAAATGGAGTTTTTTCACGTCGAGGGGATGGCGTTTTTGGGAGGATTGCTTCACGATATCGGGAAGCTGCTTTTCCTACGCCTGCAACCGGCAGGCTACATCCACGTTTATCTTCACGCTCAACAAAACAACATATTAATCGGAGAGTCCGAGAGGCTCCACATGGGCCTCTCCACCCGCCAGATGGCCATCGAGTTCATAGAAAAAAAGTGCTTCCCAACCTCATACAAAAACGTAATCCGCTGGGTTGAAGAACCCGATCAAGCCACCGAGGACTTCGAACTCGTGTCCATAGTGGCTATTGCTCGCTACATGTGCAGACTCTGTAAGGTTGGATTCAGCGGGGAGATCAACCAAAAAGTCCTCCTCCCACTCGAACACACCCAGCTCTGGGCTTCCATTCAGCACCGCGTTTTCCCAAGCTTCAATGTGAGCAGGTTCGAGACACTGGTGCGTAATAAACTGCGACAAGTCTAATTTTTCCGTTCACCCCACGATCCGCAACTCAACCTGTTTCATGGTTTCGCGGAGGGTGGTATTGCCGCGCTGCGTGGCCCGGGCTGGGTCAACTCGAAAGCCCGTAAGGAAAAGTTTCCCACAGGATAGACAAATCCCACTACCATCGCGTCTGGTTGTCAGACTGCCATTCATGGACCTTCGAGAATTGGAATCCCTTTACGACGAATTCGCTCCTGCGGGCTATGCGTTTGCGCTGCAAATGACGCGAGATGCGGATGCCGCGCAGGATCTTGTGCAGAGCGTCTTCCTGCGTTTGGCCGGGCGTCCGAGGCTTACCATTCTGAATCCGCGCTCATTTGTGTTGCGGTGCATCTACCGCGCCCATGTCGATGTCGTGCGCCGCGATGCGACTCGGCGGCAGATGCTGGAAAACTTCGCTTGGGAAGCGCAGACCGTCTTCCGACCTGAGCCCGACGAGGATGAAAAGATCGCGGAGTTGCTTGAACAGCTGCTGCCCTGCCGGAGGAGCAGCGCGTAGTGGTGCATTTGAAGACATGGGAGCAGAGGACATTCCGACAGATCGCCGGCATCCTTGGCATCCCGGCAAATACCGCCGCGAGCAGATATCGCTACGCATTAGACAAATTGCGCGACGCCATGCGTCTGGAGGATGAAACATGAACAACGAGGAAATCGAATCCCTTCTCCGCCAGGCCCGCCCGCGTGAGCTGCCAGCCGGGTTGAAGCACCGGATTCTGCAGGCCGCGCGACAAAACGCGGAGCCCATCGCCTGGCCTCCACGGGTCACATGGGCTTCGCTGGCCGTGTGCTGTTTGTTGATCGTTCTTCTCCGGACCACCACGCCGGACGTTCCGACTGGGACTCTGCCCTTCGACCGCGAGGCGTTTCTGGCGCGAGCCGAAACGATCAAGTGCATCATCGCAACAGGACAATTTCCTCAGGAGATGGATGACTCTCCGAACCAGCAACCCCTTCAGATGGAATTGCATTTTCGCCTACCAAAGGCCACTCCCCAGGCATCCCAACCTGCAACTTAGAAGATTCCCAAAAACCAGTAACCAATAAATAAATGAAATTTCTCAAACGCTTCTTCCTCATCGCTGTCTGCATCGTCACCCTTATCACCCTGTTCTATTCGTGGACAAACTGGTGGGGCGCAAGAAAGCTGAGCGCCGCCCTGGCCATGCTCCGGGAAAAGAACGAGCCCACACGATTCGAGGAATTCGTGCCGCCACCGGTGCCCGATGCCGACAACGTGGCCTCCGCGCCGGTCTTTCAGGAAGTCCTTGTTTCCGCAAAGGATTCGCGACTAGGAAAGCTGGATCTGCCTTGGGAAAAAATCACTGGAGAACCTGAGCCGGGCGAGAGCACGATCCATTTCATAGCGAGGTTCTTGAATCCCGATTTCAAGGGCGACGATCAGGCCGCAGGGGAATTGGTTTTAGAGAGTCTTGCCCCCTCTGCCCCTCTGCTTGAGGAAGTCGCCCAGGCGGTCCGCCGACCGGGGGTTTGTTGGCCGCTTGATTACTCAAAAGGTTACGAGACGGTCATTCCCCACCTTACACCAATGCTGAATACCTCCAGGGTCTTCCAAGGGCGGGCGCAGGCCGAACTAGCTGCTGGTCGCCCGGACAATGCATTTGCAGATGTCCAAACGATTCTGGCTCTGGCACACGCCGCCGGATCCGATCCAATCCTTATTGCGCTGCTTATTGAAAGAAACATCTTGGGCCAGGCATTTCAGGTGATTAGCGATGGTCTAGAGCGCCACGCATGGACCGATGCTCAATTGGCAGATCTTTCCAGCGAGCTCTCCCTCATAGATCTGCTGGCACGCCTTTCCGACGGTCTTCGCGGGGAAAGAGCGGGATTATTTCAAATTGATCTCAAAAGGCTTCCCGAAGTTCTTTCGCTCGTTCAGTCTTACAAGGCTGGGATACCTCAGACTCTTACCGCCCTTCGTGCCGCAGAGACACTCTGGCCCACAGGATGGCTCAACGAGGATAAAGCCGCCTCCATCGGAACCATCCAGCGATACATCGATGCCGTGAAGCAGCCAAAGGAACTTCCATCAACCCTCGGAGACATCGAGGCCTCACTTACTACTCGCACCGTATGGAACAAGATCAAAAATCCCATGCTTTCCTCGACAGTGCCGGCTATTCTCGGCGTAGCAAAGACGATTGTAGCCACCCAGACAACCCTCCGAAGCCTCGCCACCGCCTGCGCGGTCGAGCGCTACCGCATGGCCCACGGGCGTCTGCCCGCAACTCTTGAAGACCTCGTGCCAGCCTTCCTACCATCGGCCCCCACAGACCCACTCACCGGCAAGCCGCTCTGCTACAAGCCATCAGAGAGCAGCTCGTATCTCATCTACGGCACCGGCTGGGACCAGACGGACAACGCCGGCTCCGGCGTAACTGAAACCACTCTCTCCCGCAAAACTATGGATCAAGCCGACTGGGGCGTCCTGGTGAAATTTTAGGAACTCCGACATTTCGAGTCTCAACCTCAAGCCCCGGCGAGTTTCATGAACCGGTTGGCGATCGCGAGGGCCGGAGCAAGCGGGCTCCGCGGCGAGCATTTCGCAGAGAGCAATATGACCCAAATACGCAGAAACCAGTAGGCGCAATTTGAAAAAATGGGGGATCCTTGGCAGGCATCTCTGCCTCCACATTTAAAGAGGAGTAGCTTTCAATCGTTGGCAGATTGTTCGCTGAAAAGTTCCTCGATGTTCCCGTCCAGGATATCCGCTTCAAGTAGCATCAGATACTTGTCGAACGCTGAACGAAAAGCTGGATTTGCGATACTGATATTTCGTCCGACCGGATCGTTTTTACCTCTGTAGAAAAGCAAGAACATGTCGCCGTCCTCTATGGCGAGGAGATACACGATGCGTTTGGGTCCATGCCTGGAGGTGGCATACGCCTTGATCAACCGGGTGTGCGGCGGCAGTCCCGGGGCCGCTATCGGAACACCCAAGGCAGCGCGGGCCGATCGGGCTACAACCGCCAAGTCGTCTTCAGAAACTTTTCTACCGAATTCCTTTCGTCGAATTTGAGCAGAAATGAAAACCCTCACCGCCGAGGCTTCGTTTTTTTCCAGACTTTGGCTATACGATCCATGCTGGCTTGCGTAGAGGGATCGACTTCCACCACTTCAGCTGTCGGATCGGCTTCCAATAAAAACGGTATGCGCCGCGTCTTGGCGACATTTGTGAAAAAAAGGCGCACGGCAGTGGGCAAATCCAGACCCATCTCTTCAAGTGCTGATGCCGCACTGTCACGCAGTTTGCGAGAGAGCCGGATTTGAAGCGTTGTAGAAGTTGATGTCATGGTTTGTATATTACTTGTCATGCATATCATGTAAAGTCCACCTCTGTAGCTTGCCGGTTCGGGCGAGCGGTTTTGTGTGGCACAATAATGCCAAGCTGTTTTGCAGGCGATGAGCCTGAAGGAACGCGGTTTGGCTCGTTGCTCCTTCACCCCACGATCCGCGACTCGACCTGTTTCATGGTTTCGCGGAGGGCGGCGTAGCCGAAGTGCCCTTGGGGGACTTGGAGGAGACTGGAGCCGGGCCAGCGGGATTGGAGGAGTGTGAGGTCTTCGAGGGGAGAGATGCGATCGTGGAGACCGCCCGTAAGGAGGATGGATGCGGGGTCGCAGAGCGGAACCCCGTGGAGCGGGGAGATGAGGTGATCGAAGCGGGCTGTGTTGCCCGGCGAGTGGCCACGGATGCGGAGTTCACGCCGCATCATAGCAGATCCAGGACTTTCCCAGATGGCTTTGTCTATGTTCACGAGGGGTTGCACGAGAGCGATGAAGCAGAAGTCGGCCTCGAGAAAGGACAGCAGCGCGCCGATCCACCCTCCATAGCTTGTGCCGACGAGGGCGAACTCGCGTGTGCCACGCGTGCGGAGCAGGGCCATGAGTTGGCGGAGTTCGACGACGCCCTGTCGAATGCCCTCGGCATTTCGGACCAGATCGGCTGTGATCGCGAGTTCGCCGTTCCAAGTGCGGCGCGGCGTGCGCGTATAGTGGTAGGGCAGGTGAGGGAATGCGACGCTCCAGCCATTCGCGTTGAACCAAGCTGCGAGCCGACGATAGCCGATATCGCTCGCACTCATGAGAGCGTGGAGCAGGAGGACGGTCGGGGCATCTTTATCGCGAGCTGGAAAAAATTGCACCCGCACACGGTCATTTTCCAGATGTCCGGTTCTTCGCGGTGAGTCCCACTCAATCCAGCCATTTTTCAGGCTCGGTCGCAGGGTTGGTGGAATGCGAAAGTATTCTTCGCGACTCTGACCGCTATATTCCGCCAGATACTTCTCCAATGCGGCGACTGAACAAGCATCCGCCCTACGCCGCCATTGGATGGCATGCATCATGTTGCACATCGTGCCGTCGACGAGCCAAGAGAGTGGTCGCTTCATGAGGACCTTCATCGTTCACGTATGCGTTCCTGAGGGGAGTGCGGCAGGTCATCCGCTGTGAGATGGCATTCTTCGACGAGCCTGTCCTTGAGGCGGATCAATGCTGCGGCAACATCGTCTCGGAGTTTTTTTCGTCCACCCTCGGGCGTTGGAAAAATGGGCTCGCCCACTGCGATATAAACCTTAGCCCTCCGCCAAGGGAGCCAGTTGAGGCCGTTGTAGAGACGCTCGCTGCCGAGGATCACAACGGGCGTAACCGGGCAGCCCGCCTTGGCCGCGATGAGAAACGCCCCCTCGCGCATGTCGGCGCCGGAGAGGATCGATTGCGCACCATCGCGGATGCCGCCCTCGGGGAAGATGCCGATCATGTGCCCCTGCTCGAGACGCCGGAGCGCATGCCGCAAAGCCTGCCGGTCGTCACCTTGGCGGTCCACCGGAATCACATCCAGCCAAGTGAAGGCCGCCTTCGACCACGAGGAGCCGAAGAGCTCAGCCATCGCAATCCAGTCGATCTTGCGCGGCAGCCAGCCACTCAGGAATGGGGGGTCGAAATGGCTAATGTGGTTGCCCACCATCACGCACGCGCCTTTTGGGATTTTTCCAAACTGCAGGAAACGGACGCGCGAACCGAAGTGGAGAACGAATTTTAAGAATGAGACGACGCCGTGATAGAAGACCGTGTGGAAAGCGGCGCGAGCGGTCATGGGCTATTCCGCAGCCTGAGTAAAAAAGCGTTCCTGCTTGGGAGTGATCGTGCAGCCGAGTTTTTTTAGCACCAGTAGCATGTCTTCCCAGACCTTGCGTTTTTCGGTGATCGTTTGGTTCCGCAAAAGATAAGCGGGGTGGTAAGTCACCATCACGGGAATGCCTTCGAATTCCAGCCACGTGCCGCGGATGTCGCGTATGAGGCGGGTTTCGCCGAGGAGCCCCTCGGCAGCGGTTGCGCCGAGCGCGACCATGGCACGAGGTTTCACAAGCCGCACCTGCTCACGCAACCAAGGCAGGCAGGTGGCCATTTCGTTCCCCTTCGGCTTGCGGTTACCGGATTCACCATCCGGCATGTCGGGGCGGCATTTCATGACATTGGCGATGAAAATGTCGTCACGCGTAAAACCCACGGCCTCGATGATTTTTGTGATGAGCTGACCGGAGCGGCCTACGAAGGGCTCGCCCTGCTCGTCCTCATCGGCGCCGGGAGCTTCTCCGATGAACATGAGCTCCGCCGAGCGGTTGCCCACACCGAAGACGACTTGCGTGCGTGAGGCGACAAGGTTCGGGCATTTCACGCAACCGCGGATGGCCGTCTCTAGTAAATCCCATGTCCACTCGGTGGCAGGCGGCGGAGGCAGGGGCTGCACGGCAGCGGCCGGACGGGTGGTCGCCGCCTTGCGGAGTCGCTTGAGAGCCGATTGCGAGGCCTTGGGTGGGGACTTGATGCCCTTTTGAACCTCATGGAGTAGAGGCAGCGCGCGTGCCAGTGCTTGCTGAAAAACATCACTCATTTGTGACAAAATTATCAACCACCGATGAATCGAGCGAGTTTTTGCTGCGGGGGAATGGAATTTTATTTCACGGAGCCGCCGCGGAGTTCATAGTGAAGTCCACTTTTTATGGCTAAATCCGACGACTCCACACCTACTGACAAGGCGGCCGCA
Organism: Verrucomicrobiota bacterium; assembly: GCA_009886045.1. Taxonomy (GTDB): domain Bacteria; phylum Verrucomicrobiota; class Verrucomicrobiia; order Chthoniobacterales; family Terrimicrobiaceae; genus UBA967. Next base: position 4,628 of record VFJO01000006.1, on the reverse strand, counting down.
GCCCGCCTCAAGAACCTCGACCTCGCACTTCAACAAATCGAAAAAGATTACGGCAGCGAAGCGATCCGCCGGCTCGGCGACGCCCACGTGTCGCAAGTTGAGAGCATCCCGACCGGAAATATCATGATCGACCGCGCACTCGGCGTGGGAGGTTTTCCTCGAGGACGCATCATCGAAATTTTCGGCCCGGAAAGCTCGGGAAAAACAACCCTCACGCTCACGGCCATCGCTCAAGCTCAGAAGCTCGGTGGCTTGGCCGCATTCATCGATGTGGAGCACGCGCTGGATCCCCACTACGCCCGCAAGCTGGGGGTGAATCTCGACGAACTTCTTGTCTCCCAGCCCAGCTCGGGTGAGGAGGCACTTCGCATCTGCGAGACTCTTGTGCGCTCAAACGCACTCGACATCATCGTACTCGACTCCGTTGCTGCTCTGGTGACGAAATCCGAGCTCGAAGGCGAGATCGGCGACGCAGTCGTGGGCGCCCAAGCCCGCTTGATGAGCAACGCGCTTCGCAAGCTCACCGCGTTCATCTCCAAAGCCAATACGATCTGCCTTTTCACAAACCAGATTCGTGAAAAAATCGGTGTCATGTTTGGAAACCCCGAGACCACTCCCGGTGGCAAGGCGCTCAAATTCTACGCCAGCATGCGAGTGGACATTCGCCGCATTGGAGCGATCAAGAACAGCGATGGCACGATCTCCGGTAATCGCACGAGAATCAAACTCGTCAAAAATAAGGTCGCCGCGCCTTTCACCGAAGCCGAGTTCGACATCATGTATAACGAAGGCATTTCGAATACTGGCTCGCTTCTCGATCTCGCTTTGGAAAAAGGCATCGTCGAAAAACGCGGTTCTTGGCTAAGCTACAAAGGCGAGCAGCTTGCCCAAGGCCGCGACGCCGCAAAAGAAGTTCTCAGGAACGATCCAAAAATCTACGCGGATGTCGAAGCCCAAGTCCTCGCCATTCTCTAATGCCGCCCGCCTCATCGACTCCTAGAAGCCGATCTGGCGGGGATGTCGAACCTCACTTGGGGGCCTAAAGAATCCCAAGCCGCTGACAAATTTCACGCGTGGCGGTGGATTGGTTGAGCGTGTAAAGGTGGATACCCGCGACGCCGTGATCAAGCAAGTCGGCACATTGTTCGGTCGCGTAGTGCAGGCCAATTTGACGGAATGCCTCGGCCGAGTCGCCAGCCCGCTGCAAGGCCTTGAGAAGACGGCCAGAAAAACGCGCACCTCCTGCAAGCTCGGCCATTCGACGCATCGAAGACTGGCTAGTCACCGGCATGATGCCCGCGATGATCGGGACATGGATGCCTGACAACGCGCACCGGTCGCGGAAGTCGTAGAAATCATGGTTGTCGAAGAAAAGCTGTGTGCAGATGTAGTCCGCTCCAGCGTCCACTTTCGCCTTGAGGTATTCCATTTCCAACAGGCGGTTCGGCGTGGCAGGGTGGCCTTCGGGAAATCCCGCAACTCCAATGCCAAAACCGCGCGGATCACTATGCCCGCTGAAATTTTTCACGAAACGCACCAGATCAACAGCCTGTGGAAATGTATCGTCTGAGTGATTATAATCTGGTTTGTCGCGTGGGGGATCCCCTCGGAGAGCGAGGATATTGCTCACTCCTGCGGCAGCGTAACGCTCGAGAATGGTCGCGATCTCATCGCGGGTATGTCCCACGCAAGTCAGATGCGGCACGGGATCCAGCATTGTGGTACTCTTCAGCCGCAGAACCAGATCGTGCGTGAGTTCGCGGGTGGAGCCACCCGCGCCGTAGGTCACACTGACAAAATTCGGGTGGATTTTTTCCAGCTCTCGGATGGTCCCGTAAAGTGCCTCCTGCGACTCAGCAGTCTTCGGCGGGAAAAACTCAAAAGAAACAGTCGGCTTACCAGGTTGAAGAATATCGCGGATGTGCATGATGGATGAAGACGGAGTTTGAAGTTTTAAGAAACGGAGAAAGACTGTTAGTGGCGACCTTAAGGGTGAAGTATTCTTTCCTCAACTAAGTTTGAAGTTTTTTCGGAAGGCCAAGACTTTTTGTTTGCGCGCCACTCCTGACAAGCTTGATGACACGAAGCAAAAGTCTCTTCGCCGAAGCAGGACTTTGGGCAGCGTCCTTCACTAGGCATCCTAGACTGGCATTACAGGGGTCTCACCAAAAGCGCCGAATTCCCCCAATGAGAAACCGAACTGGGGGTCAGTGTTCATTTTCTTTCATTTATAGGTTCTGGGTCTTGGTTTCATCTTCTGGAATCGCCTCATGTCGAGCTGCATTTTGAATGAAAATGAACACTGACCCCTAGTTCCCGGTTTCCAGTTCACAGACGGGCCAGCGATTAACTGGACGAGTTTGTTGGCAGTTTTATTTTAGAGGAAGCTCAAAGCGACCGGCAAGAATTCCTGGCACTGTGATATCCTCATCCAATTCCTCCCAGCGCAGCGCAAAACCATTCACTTCGACTTCAACTTGCTTCAACTGTTGATCTGTGGCCGCAGCCAAACGTCGAAAACGGTCGGCCGGAAACCCAACAAAGCGACCGTCGTGCAGTTCGATATATATTGTTCTTCCTTCCGTCCAAGCACGCACAGCGGCCGGCTCTAAGGAAATCGGTGGTTCAGCGAGGATGGCGTTCATAATATGCTTTTTTCAGTTCTTGTTCATTGTCAAAAACGAGGCGTTCGATCTGTCGCAGATCATGCGATCTTACTCCTCAGTTGCTTGCGAGGAAAATGGAAGGCTGGAGCCAGAATTTGCAGTCTCCGTCAGGCGTCCGGACATGGATATGGGGAGGCTCACTCCCCTCATCGGTGTAGAAGTGAAAACGGAACGATCCGATGCGCAGAACGGTCGGCATGAGTTTAGCGTACCACACGCAACGTTGCATGGGAATATTTTTTGCCAGCGTCCCCAGTGATCTATCCCTGCTTGCTTTCGGCATTCCTCCTGCCCGCGAAGCGGATTCAGCAGGAGGTATGCCGAAAGTCTCAAAGGGAAAAAACTAGGGGGCCGTGTTCATTTTCTTTCATTTATAGGTTCTGAGTCTTGGTTTCGTTTGTTGAAGTCACCTCATGTCGAGATGTGTTTTGAATGAAAATGAACACTGACCCCCAGTTCCCCTAGTTGTCGCCCTTAAACGTTAGCCATGTATTCTTTTAGTTTCAGCGTGGGTGTATTCTGACCTTGCTTCTGAATTGGGTTGTTTGTTCTTCTGGCGACACCAAACAAGGAAATCATCAATGCGGAAAGGAATGCGATAAACGCGAGTTTTTGCATCTTGAAGCCGCTCTACGGTTTTCTCTGCGTTATTCAACCATTCTTGATAGGGGTAGTCAAATGTCTCGGGATCTGCCACATGATCTGGAATGATGCTCCACTCATCCGGCGAATACCATGTCACGCCAGTCACTACGGATGGAGGTCGCTCAGAATTGGATTGTTCGCTCATACTGAAATTGCGGTAGGGTCTGAATCAGGCGGATTATTCTTAGGCTAACGTCCAAAGTGACCGGATGGCGGGCAGAGAGGCGTCGCGGTCTAGCTGCGCACGTTCCCGCCATTCGGTCGACTGCTCATGTTCGGCTTCTTCATGATTTCATGTGACTGCTACTGGCAATGGGCCAGCGGCAACTAACTTTTTTTTCCGTGAATCAACAGTAAGATTCAGACCTTCGAGGCTTCTAGCTCCCAATAACAGCATGTCACCCTTCTCTGCAAATACTACCTCGTCGACAGTGAAGAATTTATTGACTCTAACTATAGCAAATCCAACGCTTCGAGTAATTTGCTGGCCGTTCGCCATCACAAATGCTAAATCCTTCTTCTCTCTTTTTATACCCAGTTTATCTAGCGTGGCACCCGCTACCCACGTATACTCGCTGCCAGTATCAACTAATAATTTAGGTATAGAAGTCCCCTTGTCTCGATCAGAGACATTCTCGATTTTTGCTCCAACATAAAATGTGCCCATATTTTTCAAACTACCACACAGACTTAGGTGTGAAAAGTCATTTTCTGCCGAATAAAAGGTAAAAGGTAAAACGTAAAAGGGGTCAGGCATAAATTATTGACATGATTTCCTGTTCCACGCCAGCAAGCTTGGCATCTGTTTTCAACAGCTCTCGATGCCTCTTGATGCTGCGGCACACGCCAGCACGCACTCCCATGCGCAATCTCGCGCTGATCCAATCCAGTGGCACCGTCGTCTCCCGATGGATCAGCGAAGCAATCAAAGCCTTCTTTTTATCCCCTTTTGGCATCGCACTCAAGTCCGCTGCGCTCAATTTAAAATACCCACACCCCGCAGCGGCCAAGCTCTCCGCCACTGCATGCCCGTGATCCTTGATCTCCGGCCCGTGGTATCCATTCGCACTCCGCCTCCCGCCTTCCTCCAGCTTGATCTTGAGTTTTGCCATCAGACTTTCCCGAAAAGCCTGCGAACCAAAAAACCACCCGCGCCGCAGGGCCGCATGCACCGATAATTCCGGTCTCCTTTGTTCCGAGGAAAAAACCAACCCCGCCTGCGTCGGGTTGCCCCAATCCACACTCCGCTCCAGTCCCATCAAAAGCTCCTTTCGCCCCTCCGCATCATCCCGACACCCCGCCACCTGAAAACCCATC
>VFJO01000075.1 GCA_009886045.1 Verrucomicrobiota bacterium | reverse complement strand
GGCGTCTTTGCCGAAGAAGCCATATTCGTTTTCCGCCTGAACCATCAGGATCGGTCCGCCGCGGGTGATCTGGAGCGGGGCGAGCTGGCGTCCGACCTCCATCAAGTAACGTCGCGTGGCGGCGATGAACCGAGGGTCACTCGTGCGCAACTGGATGTCCTCCTGCTTGAGCAACCACCACGGCAGACCACCCATCTCCCACTCGGCGCAGGCGTAGGGGCCGGGCCGTAGCACGACCCAGAGACCCTCGGCCTGGGCGAGGCGGCAGAACTCCGCGATGTCGGCCATGCCAGACCAATCAAACTCACCCTCGCGTGGCTCGATCTGGTTCCAGAAAAGGTAGGCGCAGACCGCGTTTAAGCCCATCGCCTTGGCCATTTGCAGACGGTGTTTCCAGTATTCGCGCGGCACGCGGGCGGAGTGAATTTCACCAATACGAATCACGAAAGGCTGGCCGTTGAGGAGAAACGCATCAGGGCCGATTTCGAAGGTTGCGGTGGCTTTAGCGGCTTTGGCGGGCTGACCCGGGGTGGGCGCGGGCTGGGCCGATTCGGGTGTGGAAGAGCTGGGTTTAGACTGGCTGTGCATGGCAGGGAGGGGGAGTGCAGCCTTTGACTCAGCAGCCGCGAAGCCAGGCTGGGAGGCCAAGGCAAGCGCGAGCAGGGCAGAATAGCCGAATCGAATACGGGATGAGTTCATAAGAGGTGGGCGAAAAAACTCCGGCCACTTGGGTGGCACGGAGCGGGAGGCATAGCCAAGGGGCTGCCGCTTGGCGCGGTAGCAAGAACTAGGTAGAGTTTAGGGGGGGCTCTTAATGATAGAATCGGGCTCCAGTGATGGGCACGACCGGAGTGCCGTCCTCGTAGAGAGCCGGGATGGAGCTGGCCGGGCCGACGCGGATGACGGGGTGGTCAATGCCCGCTAACTCCTTGGGGATGGTGATCACGAGCCGGCCCTCGGCGTTGAGTTTTACGTTGAGGAGTTCGCGGGTCTCAAGGACTTGGGCGCGGAACTCGGTGGTCGGGGTGGCGAGTTGCAGCGGCTGGGGAAGCGTGAGCTCGCCTGCGGGCAGCGGCGAGAGCACGAAGAGGTTGAAGTGAGGGCCGGAGGCGTCGGTGCCGAGGGTGGCGCGGACGTTTTTAGGCAAGTCTGTATCGGCGAATGGACTACGCGAAGAGGGTTGGAGGGCGGACTCGTTGATGGCCATCCAAGCGGCGAATTCCTTCAAGCGGCGGGTGGCGGCTTTTTGGAAAGAGCCGTCGGGCAGCGGGCCGACGTTGAGGGTGATCGCGCCGCCGTAATGGGCATTGGTGAGGAGCGAATTGAGGAGGTCATCGAAGGAGCGCCATTGGTAATCGAGGCGGTGGTAACCCCAGGCGTGGTTCATGGTGGCGGGGGTTTCCCACGGAACCTTGGGGGCATTGGCGGCGGTGGGAAATTGGTTGTCGCCCATGGAGATGAAGTCGGCGCCGGCGGGATCGTGGGAGGCGATGCGGCCATTGATCATGCACTTGGGGGCTTTATCGCGGATGAGTTTGATCAACTGATCGCGACGGGCGGCGGTGACCTGGTTGCGGGCGCCCTTGCCCCAGGTGTCGAACCAGAACATCACGGGCTGGTAGCGCTCGATCAACTCGGCGACTTGGGGAAGGCACTTGCCCTCCCAGTAGCGCCCAAACTCGGCGTCGGTGGGCTGCTTCAGCGCCGGATCGCCCTTGGCCTCGGGCCAGGGCGGGAGCGCGCCGCCCGAGTGCTCCCAATCCTGCCAGTGCGAGTAGTAGAAGCCGAGTTTGACATCGTATTTGCGGCAGGCGGCGGCGAGTTCGCCGAGGGGATCGCGGCCATTGGCGCCGAAAGGGGTGGCGGCGATATCGTAGTCGGAGACGGCGGAGTTCCAGAGGGCGAAGCCATCGTGGTGTTTGCTGGTGATGACGAAGTAGCGCATGCCGGCCTCGGCAGCGAGGCGGATCCACTCGTCGGCGTCGAAGCGGGTGGGGTTAAACTGAGACAAGAGCGTGTCGTAATCGGCTTTGGGGATGCCGCCATCGGGCCGAGGCCAGCCCCATTGGGTGCGGATCCACTCGGCGTAGTGATTGCGCCCCATTTCCTCGCCCTGCCAGACGCCGGCGGGGATGGAGTAGAGACCGAAATGGACGAACATGCCGAAGCGGGTATGGGCCATCCAATTCTTGTCGGAGGCGGCGAGGGTTTTGGTATCCACGCGATCCACGGTGTAGGGTGTTTCGGCGGCTTGGGTGGAGGGTGAAATCATGCTCATAAGAAGGGAAGCGATGGGGACGGTTTTGAGAAGGTGGTGGAGCTGATAGGAAATCGCTTTTGGCCCTTCGGGGCGTTGGCCCGGAGTTTGAAGCTGGAAGCCTTGATTTCCATGCCCGCATGCTGCCAGATGGGGCTTTGAGAGTCAAG
>VFJO01000205.1 GCA_009886045.1 Verrucomicrobiota bacterium | reverse complement strand
TCCAGTCGCAACCCACCCGCTTGGATCGGAAGAATCCACGGCATCTCCTTCGTGGACACCTCGGGCCGGACCGAGGAAGCGTCGAGAGTCCAGACTCGAGAGCCGAGCGCCACAGCGGCGAAGCCGCCTTCTCCGCTTCGCTACGGTTGGCTCCCAGCCTACACATTCGACTTTCCCGCAGCCCATGCGCTATCGCGCGGGTGTTCATCCTTCTACCTTAATACTTCATGCTTTTCTTCATCCGCTGCTAATTCAACATTCAAAATCCAAAATTTTCTTATCCCCCCAATTCACCCTGTTGCAGCTCCTGCGACACCATCCAGCCAAGACTCCCTCGATATGATCCAGTTGAAAAACCCGAAATCTTCCAGCTCCATTGGAACATTTTCTTCTCTCTTTGAATGATGAATTCTCTCCAGGCCCGCCGTGCTGGACTCGATCCGCTCATCCTCTCCATTCGAGGACAGAAGGTTGTTTTGGATGCCGACCTTGCTTCCCTCTACGGCGTGCCGACCAAACGCCTCAATGAACAGATCAAGCGCAACGCAGAGCGTTTCCCGTCAGACTTCGTTTTTCAGCTTTCCTCGGAGGAAAAGGCTGATGTGGTCGCAAATTGCGACCACCTCTCCCGCCTCAAGTTCTCCAAGACCTGCCCCTACGCCTTCACCGAGCACGGGGCCCTGATGGCCGCCAATGTGCTAAACAGCCCGCAAGCCGTGAAAATGAGCGTCCATGTCGTGCGCGCTTTCATCAAGCAACGGGAACTCCTCATGGCCCATGCGGATGTGCTCAAAAAACTCGCCAAAATGGATGCCAAGCTAATGAAGCATGACGAAGCCCTCCGCGTGATCTGGCAGGAACTTCAGCCATTGGTGACTCCAGCATCTCTTCCACCCAAAAAGGAAATCGGCTTCCATGTCCGAAATGAATCCGCAGTCGGCGGAGCCAAGCCAAAATCCAATAAGGCATCGAAATAAAATCCAACATCACCGCTTTCGCCACTGCATCACGCCGGAGCCGCAAAGCGCGTAGGAGGACCCCCACTTTTCACCTTTCACTTTTCCGTTTTGCCTCGTTACCAGCCACCCGTTACCAGCAACTCGCCACTTCCTCTCCGGTTTCCAGTTTCCAGTTTCAGGTTTTTCTTCACCTCCTTCCTCCTTCATCCTTCAAATAAATGCGCCCAGATCGCCAAGGAATGGCTTGACAAAGGCCTCGCCAAATGTCACGAAATCGCCGTGCTTTATCCCTCCAGTCGCAACCCACCCGCTTAATCCACGGCATCACCTTCTTCACCCCCACCGGAACGCCGTAGCTGCGAAGCACGAAGGCAGACCGCCAATCCTGCCCCCTCTTTCGCTTGAAACCTTTCATTTAGCATGAGTGAACCGAATTCTTCACCGCCGCCCGAGGGGCAATTCCTCGTTTACCAAGCCGAGGATGGAAAATTGAAGCTCGAAGTGCGCTTTGAAGGAGAGACCGTGTGGCTCACCCAGCAGCACATGGCCGAGCTTTTCCAGACAACAAAGCAAAACATCGGGCAGCATCTGAAGAGCATTTTTGCCGAGGGTGAGCTCCTGCAAAACTCAGTAGTAAAGGATTCCTTTACTACTGCCGCCGACGGGAAGAACTACGCGACCCGCTTCTACAACCTCGACGCCATCATTTCGGTCGGCTATCGCGTCAAAAGCGCAGTGGCCACCCGTTTTCGCATCTGGGCCACGCAGCGGCTCCGGGAATTCATCGTCAAAGGATTCACACTCGACGACGAACGCTTGAAAAACCCCGACCAACCCTTCGATTACTTCGAAGAACTCGCACAGCGGATCCAAGACATCCGCACCTCCGAGCGGCGGTTTTACCAAAAAATCACGGATATCTACGCGACAAGCATCGACTACGATCCCACCCACGAGGCCAGCCTCGCCTTCTTCAAGACCGTTCAAAACAAAGTCCACTGGGCCATCACTGGCCAGACCGCCGCCGAGATCGTCCACGGCCGTGTGGATGCCGCCAAGCCTCACCTTGGCCTCACCAACTGGCGCGGCGCCTTGATCCGCAAGCCCGATGTCGCGATTGCCAAAAACTACCTCACCGAGCCGGAACTCGCTGCCCTGAACAACCTCGTCGAGCAATACCTCATTTTTGCACAAGGCCAGGCCATGCGCCGCATCCCCATGCACATGGCCGCTTGGATTGCCAAGCTCGACGCCTTTCTCGCCCTCAACGAACGCGATATCCTCAAGCATGCCGGTCGCATTTCCCATGAAATGGCCCAGTCCAAGGCCGAGTTGGAATACGACAAATACAAAACACTCCACGCAGGCGCCTCCCGCCCCGTGGACGCCGACTTCGAGCAAGCCATAAAGCAACTCCCGAACCCGGAAGACCTACCATGATCACTCAAAAAAACCCTGTAGGGCGATACGCCGTGGAAATCAAGTCGACCGCTACGGCAGCAGAGTCGCCAATCCATAATCCAAAATTTGCCCCACCCGTCACCAGTTACTCGTTACCCGCCACAGCGGCTGCGCCGCAATCTCCCATCCTGCAAATCCTGTCCTCCTGTCTAAAATTCACCCAAAATCCAAAATCCAAAATCCAAAATCTCCGCTTCCTTCACCAGCCACCCGTTACCAGCCACTCGCCACTTCCTCTCCAGTTTCCAGTCTCCGGTTTCAGCTTTTTCTTCACCCCTCCTTCCTGCAAATCCTGTCCTCCTGTCAAAAATTCACCCCAAATCCAGAATCCAAAATCCAAAATTTTTTTTCCTTCCTCCCTCTTCCAGTCGCAACCCACCCGCTTGGATCGGAAGAATCCACGGCATCTCCTTCTTCACCCCCACCGGAACGCCGCCGTCCTCGTCGGCACCCGAAACCCCACGAATTCCGAATTCAATTCATCATTCACCATCCAAAATTCAACATCCGTCCCAATCCAACATTCAAAATCCAAAATTTTCTTATCCCTCCATTCCCCCTGTTGCAGCTCCTGCGACACCTCTTTCATAATAAGGGTATAAATGCAGCATGAACTCACGATTCAAAATCCAAAATTGCCCCGCCACCGCCTGTTACCCGTTACCCGCTAAAGTGACTCATTTGCGCTATAATCAATTTGTCTTAAAAATTTTATACTCGAAATTGCAGGGGTGAGATGCAAGGCCAAGAACTGATGTCGGCACTCACCCCGCAACTCTCGCTCTATCGCGATCTTCTCGCCGAGATCAAAAGCCGCATCCGGGCCGCCCAGAACCGTGCGGCACTCTCTGCCAATGCCGAAATGATTCTCCTCTACTGGGACATCGGCCGCATGATCGCTGCGAGGCAGGAACGCGAGGGCTGGGGCGCTGGAGTCATTCCAAAGCTCGCTGTAGATTTGAAAAACGAACTCCCCAAAGAAAAAGGATTCTCCGAGCGGAATCTCAAGCGGATGTTGCGATTTTTCCGGGAGTATCCCGCCATGGCCGGGAAAGTGCCGCAACCCGCGTCACTTTTGCAGGGCGATCAAAACCAGTCGGATGGAATTGTGCCGCAGCCTGCGGCACAATTGGTCCAGCCACCCGCCACCGCATCGAATCTACCCCCGAATCTCCTTTTCGGCATCCCATGGTTTCACAATGTGATTCTGATTGAGAAAATCAAAGACCTCCCCACACGCTATTGGTATGCCTGCCAGACTCTGGAGCAGGGTTGGTCCCGCGACACACTCAGTCTCCAGATCAAAAATCGAGCCCATGAACGCCAAGGGGCCGCAATCACAAACTTCAGCAGCACCCTGCCCTCGATCCACGCCAACATCGCGCAGGGTTTACTGAAAGACCCATACCTCTTCGACTTCTTCACCCTCACCGAACCCTTCCTGGAGCGCGAGTTGGAGACTGGCCTCGTCGCCCACATCCAGAAATTCCTCATCGAACTCGGGCGCGGCTTTGCCTTCGTCGGACGCCAATGCCCGCTCACCGTCAGCGACCGCGAGTTTTTCATCGACCTCCTCTTCTACCATCTGCACCTCCGCTGCTACATCGTCGTCGATTTGAAAAAAGGCGATTTCAAACCCGAGTATGCCGGCAAAATGAATTTCTACTGCTCGGCGGTGGACGCCCAACTCCGCCACGCCGGCGATGCCCCCACCATCGGCCTGATCCTCTGCCAGACCAAAGACCGCATCCTTGCCGAATATTCGCTCAAAGACATCCACAAGCCCATTGGCGTGGCCGACTATGAACTCACGCGCGCCCTCCCTGCCGAACTCGCCTCAAGTCTCCCCAGCATTGAAACCATCGAGGCGGAGTTATCCGATGATCTCGAAAAGAAAGACAACGAATGATGCTAAACGACCGCCAGCCATCAATCGACCAGCGTCGAGGGTCGAGGGTCGAGAGACGACAGCCAGCGTCGAGCGCACTTCGTAGTGAGGGCGTCCGCCTGCGATTTTTATTTTCCGGTCTCCGCCACCAGTTACCAGTTACCAGTTACCAGCCACTCGCCACTTCCTCTCCAGTTTCCAGTCTCCGGTTTCAGCTTTTTCTTCACCTCCTTCCTGCAAATCCTGTCTAAAATTCACCCAAAATCCACCATCCAAAATCCAAAATCTCCGCTTCCTTCACCAGCCACCCGTTACCAGCCACTCGCCACTTCCTCTCCAGTTTCCAGTC
>VFJO01000316.1 GCA_009886045.1 Verrucomicrobiota bacterium | reverse complement strand
CCCCGCGAACCGGAGAACTGGTCCGCCTCGGAGGTTTTCATCGCGAACCGCTACACCTCGAAGGATACTTGGCACGACAAGCATGGCACGGCCTTCCAGCCAGGTGTGCATTACTTTGTTGGCGGTGCGACGAAGCTCTATGGCGCAGCCCTCTACCGCTTGCGCAAGGAAGATTTTGGCGTTCTCAAGCACCAAGATGGTATCTCGCCTGCATGGCCGCTGGGTTACGAGGATTTCGAGACCTACTACACGCAGGCCGAGCGCATGTATCAAGTCCATGGCGCACGCGGCGAGGATCCCACCGAGCCGCCCTGCAGCGAGCCGTACCCCTTTCCCGCTGTATCCCACGAACCCCGCATCCAACAACTCGCCGAGGACCTGAAGCGCGCGGGCTATCATCCCTTCCACTCCCCCTGCGGCATCATGCTCAACGAGGCAAATATGCCCTACAGCCACTGCGTGCGCTGCGAGGATTGCGACGGATTTCCCTGTCTGGTCCATGCCAAATCCGACGCCGAAGTCCTTGGCGTTCGTCCCGCCCTCGAGCACTCAAATGTGACGCTCCTCACAAATTCCCAAGTGCTGAAACTGGACACCAACGCCACAGGCAACTCGGTGAGCGAAGTCGTTGTCGATCGTGAGGGAAAGACCGAGACCTTCCGCGCCAGCATCGTCGTCGTTTCCGCAGGTGCGGCAAACTCCGCGCGCCTCCTCCTCATGTCGGCCAACGACAAACACCCGAACGGACTCGCGAACGGCTCTGGGCAGGTCGGCCGGAACTACATGTATCACAATAGCCAGGCCGTGCTGGCGATTTCCAAGGAGCCAAATCCGACGAAATACCAAAAGACCCTTGGCTTGAATGATTTTTATTTTGGTATGAAAGACTTCGAGTTTCCGATGGGAAATATCCAGATGGTCGGGAAATCCCAAGGCCCGATGTATAAAGGCGAGAAGCCGATCGAGGCTGGTCTTGCACCGGAGTTCACACTCGACTTCGTAGCCAAGCACGCCGTCGATTTCTGGCTCTCCACCGAGGACCTCCCCTCGCCTGACAACCGAGTTACGATCGACCGCGAGGGCAACATCACGCTCAGCTATACGCCAAACAACCAAGTCGCTAAGCAACGCCTCTACGAGAAGCTCAAGTCGATGCTCAACCACCTCGGCATGCACCAGCACCTCATCCCACGAAATCTCTACATGAAAAATGAGATTGGTATCGGTGGTGTTGCCCACCAGTCCGGCACCTGCCGCTTCGGCACCGACCCTGCGACTTCCGTGCTGGATACCCATTGCAAGGCCCACGAACTCGACAACCTCTATGTGGTGGACACCTCGTTCTTTCCGAGTATCGGCGCGGTGAACCCCGCCCTGACGGCAATGGCGAACGCCATCCGTGTAGGCGACCACCTCCTCGAGCGTCTAAAATAAAAAATTCGCAGCTCGATATGGCGGATTCCTCGCAAGCCGGAAAACCCTCCCGCGCCGCTATCGGCGCGGTCTTCGGCGCGGGTGTGGCGCAGGGCATCGCCCTCGTCACATTTCCTGCAGCGGGGGCTATTTTTACGAGCCCGCAGCACTACGGACTTACCACCACTCAATACGGAGCCCTGTTCATTCCACAAGCAGTGCTGGCCATTGTCAGCTCCCTCCTCGGGCCGACCATTGCCCGAGGAGCTGGCGCGAAAAAGGTCTTCATAGCGGGTTTGGCTGCAAACCTCCTTTCCATGGCACTTCTGATCGGAAGCCAATTTCTGATCGGTGAGCGGATGGCTGCCTATGCCGCGCTCATGCTGGCCACGACCTTTATGGGATTGGCCTTCGGCCTCACTGTGCCGGTCATCAACACGTGCGCCGCCGCATTTTTTCCAGCCACTGCGGATCGCGCTGTTCTCGCATTAAACACCCTGCTCGGCCTCGGCACCGCGCTGGCACCAGCTTTTGTCGCTGTCTTCGTGAGCCTCGGAATCTGGTGGGGACTTCCGATTCTGACCGCCGCCCTCTGCGGTGCGCTCCTGCTTTTCGCATGGCCGCTGGATATCTCGGTGAGCAACTCTGGAGCGGCCCCCGCAAAATCCGGCATGCCACCACTTTTTCCGCTCTTTGCTGCTGCGGCGTTTCTTTACGGCATCTGCGAAACGATGAACGGCAACTGGGCTTCGATCCTCATGTCCACCACACTCGGCAACCAGCCCGCTACGGCCTCACTCGCACTTGCAATTTTCTGGGCCTCTGTCACGGGCGGGCGATTGCTGTTTGCGTCAATCGACCGATGGATTCCCGAGCGCCGGGTTTTCATGGGCCTTCCGATCGTGATTGCGGCGTCGTTTTTTCTCATTCCCCTGCTGCCTGCAAAAGCCGCGTTTCCGGGCCTAGCGGCCTTTGCGCTCGCGGGTCTTGGCTGCTCGGCCATCCTGCCGCTCATCATCAGCTTCGGACAAAAACAAATGCCCTCCATCGCGGCCTCAGTGGCTGGCGGCATGATTGCCTTCTACCAACTCGGCTATGGCCTTGCCGCATTCGGCGTCGGCCCGCTTGAGAGCATGGCCTCGCTCGCTCTCAACCACATCTTCGCCACCTCGGCACTCCCAGCGATCGCCCTCACTATTCTCGCGTTTCTCATAACCCGCCACGATTGACTTCCCGCCCCAATCCCCTATATTTATATATGCCTATAGACCAAGAACTCCTCCGCATCGAAGCGCGTGATTCCGGCAAAGAAGACTGGCATTTGTGGGGGCCCTACCTAAGCGACCGCCAGTGGGGGACGGTGCGCGAAGATTACTCAGCCGACGGCGACGCTTGGACTTCGTTTTCCTTTGATCAATCCCGCTCGCGGGCGTACCGCTGGGGTGAGGACGGTCTTCTCGGCATCTCAGATAAAAGCGGCCTTCTTTGCTTCTCAGCCGCACTTTGGAACGGCAAGGATCCTATTTTAAAAGAGCGCCCGTTTGGTCTCTCAAACCCACAGGGCAACCACGGAGAAGACGTCAAAGATTACTTCTACCACCTCGCGAACACGCCCACGCACTCGTTCATGCGAGGCCTCTACAAGTACCCTCAACAGGAATTTCCTTACAGCCACCTCATCGAGGAAAATGGCCGCCGCTCGCGCTTAGAATCGGAGTATGAGCTCGTTGATACTGGGATTTTCCATGAGAACCGATATTTCGACGTTTTTTTCGAATATGCAAAAGCTGGCCCGGATGACATAGCCATTCGCCTACGCATCGTGAACCGCGGCCCCGATTCGGCCCCGCTCACCGTGCTTCCGACACTTTGGTTCCGCAATACCTGGACATGGGAAATTGCTCCTGCATCCAAGCCAGAAATTCAGCTGCTGCCAGATAGGCTGGGCGTAAGTGCTCATTGCCTGGACCAAGAGGAATACAGACTCCAAGGCGAAGGCGCGCCAGATTGGATTTTTACGGATAACGAAACTAACGACCGCCGACTCTACGACGCCCCAAATCGCACGCCTTATGTGAAGGATGCCTTTCATGATTATGTGGTGGACGGCATAACTCGTGCAGCCAATCCAGCTAAAATCGGCACTAAGGCTGCCGCGATTTATCATCGCACACTGGCACCAGGCGAAGAGTGGGTCATCCGACTCAGGCTCAGCGCCGGTTCTCAGGAAAAACCATTCGATGCCGCGTTCGAAAAACTTTTTGCCGAACGTGAAAAGGAACAGCTCGCTTATTTTGAGTTCATCGCACCAGGCATTCCTGAGAACCTTTCGCACGTCATGCGTAGCGCCATCGCAGGCCTCCTATGGGGCAAGAAATTCTACAGCTACCATGTGAACCGCTGGCTTGATGGCGATCCGACGATGCCAGCACCTCCTGCCGAGCGCCGGAAGGGCCGCAATGTCTTCTGGAACGATTTATTCGCAAACGACGTCATTTCCATGCCCGACTCCTGGGAATACCCGTACTTCTGCGCTTGGGACCTTATGTTTCAATCTGTGGCTTTTGCTGTTGTGGATCCCTCCACGGCAAAGCGTCAAAACATGCTTCTACAAGGCGAGCGCTACACCTCGCCGAGCGCACAGCAACCGGCCTACGAGTGGGCACTCTCAGACGCCAACCCTCCAATTGGTGGCTGGGCAGCCTGGCGGATCTACTCGATCGAGCGCGGTATGAAAGGATGCGGCGACCGCACTTATCTCAAAAAAATCTTCAACAAGCTCACTCTCAATTACGGGTGGTGGGCAAATCGCGTAGATCAGACAGGAGACAACGTCTTCGAAGGCGGTTTTCTCGGCTTGGACAACATCGGCGTCTTCGACCGCCGCTACCCTCTGCCCGACGGATCTCGCATTGCTCAAAGTGACGGCACAGCATGGATGGCCACTTTCTCGCTCAGCATGCTCAACATCGCCATCGAACTGGCACGAGAGGAACCGGAATACGAGGACATCGCCGACAAATTTCTCAACGATTTTATCTACCTTGCGGCCGCGATTAACGCGCCGGGACAAGCTGGAATAGCGCTCTGGGACGACGAAGATGGCTTTTACTACGATGTCCTACGCCGTCCAGATGGTTCCTCCGATTATCTGCGAACGCGCTCTGTCGCTGGCCTCACGCCGCTCTTTGCAGTAGAGAGCTTCGACGCCGAGACAGCTCTCAAATTTCCGCTTCTGCGGAAGCGCTACAATTGGTTTGTAAAAAACCGCCCGGAATTACTCGAAAAACTCCACCACATCTCTCAAACGGTGGACGGCCGCACACTCGTCTCGCTCGTGCCGCCCGATCGCCTTCGTCGCATCTGCGCACGCCTTTTTGACGAGTCGGAATTCCTCTCACCACACGGCATCCGAGCGCTTTCGCGAATTTACAGGGACCATCCCTACACATTTACCGAAGGCGAAAAAACCGAGACCCTCAGTTACAGTCCAGCCGATAGCCCAGTGGCGATGTTTGGCGGCAACTCAAACTGGCGCGGCCCGGTCTGGATGCCGATGAACTACCTCATCATCGAATCTCTTCAAAAATTTGGCTTCTACTTTGGCGACACATTCAAGGTGGAATTTCCCACCGGCAGCGGAGTGCAGATGAACCTCTGGCAAATCTCACTCGAACTCGAGAAGCGCCTCGTTGGCATCTTCACGCGCGGTACGGATGGCCGCCGACCCTTCAACGGCGGCGTCGAGTTCTTCCAGAAAGATCCCAACTGGCGAGACCTACTGCTCTTCAATGAGTACTTCAACGGCGATAATGGAGCAGGTGTCGGAGCGAGTCACCAAACAGGCTGGACCGCACTTGTCGCAAAAATGTGCCGACAACTTCACACGTCACAAGTGGATAACTGAAGAAAGGCGCCAAAGGAATACAGCACGTAAGCTTATTTGCTTCCTGTCGGAAATCAGCTGACAACAAATTTCAAAAAGCCCGCTTCACAAGGACAGCTGAGCCGAGGCACGCTCACGATTCAGCCAAACACGGGCGATACCCTTCATACGGGTAAGGATGTAATAAACCGTCTGACTCCGCTGGCGGACAAGATCAGCACCCACGATTTTCGGCACAAAGTCCGCTGGCACTTCCATGATTTGCTCTGGACTGAGACCTTCGAGCCCCTTGCAAAGAATCGCCGTCATAGCCTTTGTGAGCGTCTGCACTTGCGGCCCAAGCTTGATGCGGAATGCACAAGCTCGCTGGGGAGAGACTTGGAGAAACACACCCACTGTGTCGGTGCATTCCTCATCTTTGCGTTCATCCTCAAGATCAAATGCGTCACCATCACGCGGCCCCTGTTTCATGGCAGCTGAGGCATAGGAAATTAGAAGTTCGCGCTTCTCTGCATCAGGCAGAGATTCGAATAGATCGATAATCTGATTCAGCTTTTCCGGGTACACGGCGATATCAACTCCTCTCGATTGGTGCCCCGACACGATTACCCCACTCGGTCCATGAGCCGTCGTAGTTACGGACCTTTTTGTAACCGAGAAGATACGTGAGCACAAACCACGTGTGGCTCGAACGCTCGCCAATACGGCAGTACGCAACGACATCCTGACCGGGCTTGAGGCCCGCCTCGTCTTCATAGATTTGTCGAAGTTCGCTGATGTCTTTAAACGTGGAATCATCCTTCACAGCCATCTTCCAAGGCACGCTGGCTGCCCCGGGAATGTGACCGCCACGCAAAACACCTTCTTGCGGATACTCTGGCATGTGCGTGACCTCGCCTCGGAATTCCGCCGGCGAACGCACATCAATGAGCGCCATACCGGCACGGCTCTGGGCAAGGGCTTGATCGTAAAAAGCGCGGATTTCGGAGTCACTGCGCGTCTCCGGTGGTGTGTAGTGCCCGTGCACGAAATGCGGCACAGCGCGGGTTAGGTGACGTTGCTCCGCAACCCATTTTTCACGGCCCCCATCCATGATTTTGACTTTCGTGTGCCCGAACAACCGGAATACCCAAAGAGCGTAGCAGGCCCACCAGTTTGACTTGTCGCCGTAGAAAATCACTGTCGTGTCATTGGAGATGCCATTTCGCTCGCACAACGCGGCGAACTGTTGCGGGTTTATGTAGTCACGGATCGTCTGATCCTGCAGATCCGAGCGCCAATCAATGTGGACAGAACCTTGGATATGGCCGGTGTCATAGAGAAGAATGTCTTCATTACTCTCGACGATTCTCAGATGAGGATCAGCCAAATGACCAGCGACCCACTCTGTCGAGACAAGCGCTTCAGGAAATGCGTAGTTCTTTTCACTCATATCTCATCAAGGTAAAGAATCGGCAGAGCTGTGCAAGCCAGACGGGAGACCCTGTGAAAAAAGAACCCGAATGATCATTCCGAATTCGAGCGAGAAATGTGGCGGCAGGCACCGCTCGACGAAGACTGCAATTCGGATTGGCGGCGAGGGAGACGCTGTGTTTAAATAGAAAACACAGTTGCCTGTATCATGGATTTTTTTGTTTTCCACAATAATGCACAAGAAGGCCCATTCGCCACGTCGGACGTGAAGCGCCATCTCCGCGAGGGCCGCTATGGCCCGGAGACTCTGTGCTGGCGACAAGGTTGGGATGACTGGCGCCCACTCTCTTCGGTCATCGGTTTAGTCGCCAAATCCTCTGAAGGAGAGGACCAATCCGCCTCCGATGAGCCCGAATCTCGCAAAAATAAAAAAAAGCTAAGACCTCCGGTGGATTGGCAACCCTCACGTCCCAGGAACTTTAATAAAAGCGTGATCGTCTTGTTGGTGGGCCTTTTGATGCTTGCAGCTCTTTGCATCGTTCTTGCCGTTCTGCTTCTGGACTCTTACTCCCACATGGAGCATCAAACCGAGCCAGCGGTATCCCGCGCCACTCTCGAGCAGGCTATTTTGGAAGCCAGCGCAAATCTTCGAGGGCCGCAGTTGGCCGATGAAATCCGGGTTTGGGCGACCTATGAGGATGCCTCGACTCGGAGGCCTACGGCGATTTCCCGTGCAAATGTTTTGATTTATCCAGAGGAAATGGTCGCAGGCGCGTTGCAGAATCTCACTCAAGGAAGCGCCCCCGATCTGCTAGCAGGTCTCCAATCTTCATTACCCCCACCCTGGCGCGAGACGATCACCGACACCAGCGGGGTAGCCTCTGTGAGCGGACTCAAACCGGGTAAATACATCGTGCTCGTCTTCGCCC
Organism: Verrucomicrobiota bacterium; assembly: GCA_009886045.1. Lineage (GTDB taxonomy): Bacteria > Verrucomicrobiota > Verrucomicrobiia > Chthoniobacterales > Terrimicrobiaceae > UBA967. The sequence goes on along the minus strand of VFJO01000316.1, from coordinate 6,993 downwards.
AAAAAATCAGCGCGACCGAAACCGAAAACTACTGCTGGATCGCCAAACGCGAGTTAGATGGAAATCCGTCACAGTCCCTCGTCCTCTCCGAAAAAAATGCCACGACACCCAAGAGCGTGGATATTCTCGTCATCGAATAGCCGTCCGCAAATCACCGCGCCTTGCTGTCGAACGCATCCCGCAAGGCGTCGCCGAGGAAATTCAGTGCCAGAAGTGTGAGAGCCATGGCCGACGCCGGGAAAACGAGAAGCCACCAGAAGCTGCGAACCGGGTTGATCGCCCCGGCGCCATCGGCAAGAAGAGATCCCCAACTCGCCTGCGGGGCCTGAATTCCAAGCCCGAGAAAACTCAGGAACGATTCATCGATGATCACCGCCGGAATCGTGAGTGTGAGGTAAACAAAAATCATCCCAGCAAGATTTGGCAGCAGGTGGCGTGTGAGGATTTTAACGTGCGACTGCCCGAGCGCGCGGGCTGCAGTAACGAACTGGCGCTCCTTGAGCGAGAGCACTTGGCCGCGAATGATTCGAGCCATAGTAAGCCACTCGATCAGCCCAAGGGTAACGATGAGGATCGCGATGCGCGAGGACTGTACGAGCCACATCCAGCCCTCGCGCGAGGCCCACTCTTGGAGCCCGGCATTGAAGGCATTGATGGCAATCAGCAGGAAAATAAGCCGTGGCACAGAGTAGAGAACATCGACCACACGCATCATAAACGAATCGATACGCCCTCCGGCATAGCCCGCCACCAGTCCCCAGGCGGTTCCAATAAAAAGACTCACCAGAGCGCCGCAGAGACCGACCAGGAGTGAAACACGCCCTCCGGTGAGCACGCGGTAGAGAAGGTCGCGCCCATTAAGATCGGTGCCGAAGGGATGCTCCCACGAAGGCGGTGCATATTGAATCGCGCTTGGGTCACCCAGAGCAGAGGGCAGAAAAAATGGCACCACCACACACGCGGCCACAATGGCGGTCAGGAATACGGCAGAAACAACAGCGGCCGGATTTTTTTTCACCCGATGGAGGACTCTTGGATCAAGCATGGGCTTTGATTCTCGGATCGAGAAACCCGTAGGCCAGATCCACAAGAAAGTTAAAAAGCACCAACATCGCGCAATAGACGATCACCATTCCGCCAAGAAGGAACCCATCGCGATTTAGAATCGAATGAACAAAAAATCCACCAGCGCCAGGGATGTTGAAGACGGTCTCGACGACGATGGATCCTGTGAGCAAATGTGCGGCGAGGGGACCGAGGTAGGATACCACCGGCAGGATCGCGATGCGCAAAGCGTGCCGGTAAACCACGGCCGATTCCTTCAGCCCCTTGGCCCGCGCCGTTCGAACAAAATCCATCTCGAGTGCCTCGACCATGCTCCCGCGCATGAGACGCGCGATCACCGCTGCCGCTGGGGCAGCCAACGTGAGCGCGGGAAGAATCAAATGCGAAAATCCACCCCATCCGCCCGCTGGCAGCCAGCCAAGCGTGAGCGCAAAGACCAGAATCAACATCGGACCAATGATGTACGAGGGTAGCGAAATCGCAGCTAGAGCCAGAAACATCGCACCAAAGTCCCTCCAACTCTGACGATGCATCGCAGCCAGCGTGCCGAGCCAAATGCCAGCAAACGTGGCGAGCAAAAAAGCTGAGCCCCCGAGGACCAACGTGACCGGCAGGGTTTGCGCCAGAATTTCATTCACCGAGCGGTTGCGGTACTTCGTGGAAAGTCGCAAATCTCCTTGTAGCAGGTCACCGATGTAACCCGCGTATTGTTGCCAAAGCGATCCGTCGAGTTTGTATTTCGCCAGAAGCTGCTTCTCAATCGCCTCCGGAATTTTCCGCTCCCCGTCAAACGGCCCGCCCGGCGAAGCCCGGATCAAAAGAAAGGTGATCGAGACAACGCAAAACAAAACCACAAGCAGTGAAACAAGGCGTTTGAGTAGGGCAGCAAGCATGGTGCGCAGGCCCAAAAAAATCCTTGAGCCAGATCCGCAAGTCCTACCGCAACGAACTGCAAAACACCACTACCCACTGCACCCGCTGCCTCACAGCCTCCAAAAGCGGCGAACTAAAAAATTGGACGATCTTCCAATTCTTTGGTTTGGCGAGAAAGGCGAGCGCGGGTGGTTTTGATTCTTTGGTTGGCGTTGAAGCGGGGGAACCAGCGTTGCAAACTTTGAATATAATACTCTCACAGTTTGACTGAAAACAACAAGGAGGAGGAATAATTATTTGGCTGGCCAATGGTGCCGGAGTTTTTCGATCCAAGGATCCAGCCCGTCAGCGCGTGTCTGGGAATAGCGGTCCAGTGCCTCGGCTAACTCGCGCAGTTCGGGTGCGATCCAGCCGATTACTTCCAAAAGCGATGAGTGTTGTTCATCAAGATTTATCCAGTGAATGATGCGCTCGTGGTGGAAGACGCGGTTGCGGAGTTCACGCAGACGAGTCAAGCGGCGGTTCAGCGTCTGGAGGTCTCGCTGGGACTTGGGTGCTGCACAAAAGGTGAGAGTGGCGATGTGAACGATGTCCCGGCTCTGTGCATAATGCTTGTTGAAAAAGGCGGTCCAAAATCCAAAGGTCAGCTCCGCAACCATCCTCCCCGGAGATACGGGTTTGCTCAGGCGTTGAAGGTTCTCTTTAGCATTGGAAATTTGAATTTTCTGGGTCTTGGTAAGCAATTCGTAGCAGGCACTCTTGTCATACCACTACACGGTGAGGAAATGGTTTTCCAGAGCCCTTTGAAGTGCGTTACGCAGTCCCACCTCCACCATTTGCAGCGGCGAGTAAAGAGACTCGCAGAGCGCCATATTCCAAAGATAGCGTGCACGCGTGATGTGCGGCTCGTCTTGATCCTGACGATAGGCCTCGAGTCTTTCCGCAGCCAGAGCGGGTTTAAGATTTTCAAAAAAAACCGTGTTCATTCTTGCTTAAAAGAATAATTGAGGAAGGGTAATCGAGTGCACCCCGGGTGCCCTTCTCCCGTCCTTTGCGACGGTGTAGGGTCCGGGGTTTCTTTTTCAGGCGATACTTCAAACCCGCAAAGCTTGCCTGACGGCGGCGATGACGCGATCTTGGTCTTCTTCGCTGAGGTAGGGATTGAGCGGGAGGCTGAGGACTTCGCGGGAGGCGGATTCGGCTGCGGGGAAGTCGCCGTATTTGTAGCCGAGCGGAGCGAAGACAGGTTGCTCGTGCAGGCACTTCGGGTAGTAAACAGCGGTTGGGATTCCGAGCGCTTTGAGCTTCTCGGCGAGGACATCACGGTCTGGCACACGGATCGTGTATTGAGCGTAAACATGGGTGTTTCCTTCTCGGATGGCCGGCGTGGTACAGACATCGCGAAGCTTTTCCGAATACCGAGCTCCGATGCGGTTGCGCGACTCGACCTCCTCTTCAAATCCAGGCCACTTGGCGAGCATGATGGCCGCCTGCAGCGTGTCGAAGCGACCGTTCATTCCGACGAGGTCGTGGTAATGGCGACGAATGCCGCCGTGCGTGCGGATGGCTTTCATTTTCACGGCAAGGTCGTCGTCGTTTGTAAAAAGCGCGCCGCCCTCGCCGTAGCATCCGAGCGGTTTAGCGGGGTAGAAGCTCGTACTCGCTATTTGCGTAACGTTACAACTCTTCTTACCATGGCGTGTCGCTCCAAAACTCTGCGCGGCGTCTTCGATGACGGTGATGTTGTGTTTTTCGGCGATGGCGTTAATGGCATTGTAATCGGGCATCTGACCAAAAAGGCTCACAGGCAAAAGCGCTTTGGTGGCAGGCGTGATCGCTGCCTCGATTTGCTCGACAGCGATATTGAAATCCAAGGGATCGATGTCGATGAAGACAGGCTTTGCGCCAACTTGGGCGATGACTTCCGCCGTACTGATCCAAGTGAATGGAACTGTGACGACTTCATCTCCAGGACCGATCTCCAGCGCGCGCAGAGCGATTTCCAGGCTGTCCGTGCCACTGGCCACCGTGATGGCATGACGGCATCCGACGTAGGCCGCGAGAGTATTTTCCAGCGCCTCGACCTCCGGCCCCATAATGAAACGCCCGTGCTGAAGGACACGGTCGATGGCTTCGTGGATGGCTGGCTGGAATTTGAGATACTGGGTCTTAAGGTCAATGAAATCCATGGCTCAGTTTACAAGCTAACAAATTGGAGTGAAATATACCAGATGGCCATAGCCTTTCATTCACAGAACATATTCATTCTGCAAAGCCCGCACGAAGTCTTTTGTTTTTCGGCTGAGGCTGATCTGATCGTGAGTCATGGATTTTCTGCTCTTTCTCATTGGCACAGATGAGCCGCTCGAAGGTGACTGGGAGCGTTTGGACGATGCCTTTGCGGGTTGCGTTATCCATATCGAAAGGACCGGCGCAGATTTCACCGGGCGCATTGTCTCCTTGCCCCAATCCATGACGGATGCGGGCTGGCGCATTGGCGAGCCCAAGTGGCAAGACATTCGGCCCGATGGCACCTCGCGCTGGCTCATTCGCGATCTGCGCAAGCACTTCGACACGCGGAGCAGTCGCGTTGTGGGCATCGATCTCCAAGAGTACAACCTCTCGCTTGCCGCAGGGGGCCGCCTCCGGCTCCATACTGGCAGCCTACCGCTTTTTCCGATTCAATCGTGGAAGCGCATCTCATCTCCGCCTTAAAAATAAAATTCATTTTGAATTGAACTTCCTAGCAAGTCATGGCAGGGTTATTTCGATGAGCGCCGCTTCACCGAATCTTGATGAAACGCAAGTTGCCGATACAGCTTCCCAAGAGCAATTCGTACGCACCCTCGTAGAGGTCTTTTCCGAGCTGGCGGATCTCTTTGGCAACCCCCGCTCCCATGGTCAAATCTACGGCATTCTTTTCGCCTCGCCCGAGCCGCTGACGATGGATGACATTGCCGAGCAACTCGGCATTAGCAAAGGCTCGGCAAGCCAAGGCCTGCGCGCCTTAGAGGCGCTCGGCGCCATCGAGCGAGACGCGAGCACCCGCACCTCCACCTACGCCGCAAAGCTCGAGCTGAAGGTCCTCATTTCGGGGTTCGTCCGCCAACGCCTCCTACCACGCCTCGACTCCAGCAAAACCCAACTCGCCACGCTCAAGCCCCTACTCTCAAATCTCCCTGCCCAGCACGGCGCTGATTACCAACTCCGGCTCAAGCGGGTCACACAATGGCACGACCGGGCCCTGCGCTTCCTCCCGTTTGCCCAAAAGCTCCTCGAGACCGCTTCAAAGTTCCCCGCATCCATCGCATAAGAAAAACGCGTTCTGGAAGCGCCACCACCCGAAACCTCTCACCCCATGGAGCGGCCGCTCACAAAAGCCGCAACCAAAGGCGGCAGCATGGGATAAAATAATCAGCCCCCCCCGGCCTCTTCGCCTAGCACCTCAAAGCTACACTACTGATCCACCAAAACCAGAAAGAGTGAAATCCCCACGCGCAGCGCTCAATCCGACCTCCCCAATGATTTTGCTATCCATGATTTTGTCAAAAAGAGGCAAGAGACAAGTGTCGAAGTGCTAATACCAACTCACAGCGCTCACAGAGACGCCGCGACAAACTCGCCACTGCATCAGTCCATAGCCGCGCAGCGCGAAGGAGGATCTCCACCCGTTGCCTCTTCCGAAATCTCCGCGTTCTCCGCGCCTCCGCGAGAAAACCTATTCCCCGAATGCCCTTAACCTGCCGCGTCCTTTCCACCGACCTCGCCTGCACCAATTACGAGTCCCTCGGCGCGCACCTCCTCACCCGCTGCCGACAACCCGACCCCTACGCCGTCGATTTTTCCAATACCCACATCGTCACCATGCGGCGGCACGACCCCGCATTCGCCTCCACCACAGCCAGTATAGACCTCTTCGTCCCCGATGGAATGCCGCTCATCTGGTGCCTGAACCGCCAAGGCGCCGCGCTTCAAGACCGCGTCTATGGCCCCACCTTTCTGCGAAAATTCCTCGCCACCTGCCCCCCCGAATTTTCTCATTACTTCCTCGGCGGCAGTCCAGAATGCGGAAAAAAACTCCACGAGCGCCTGCTCGAAAAAAATCCCCAACTGAATATCGTTGGCTCCTACCATGGAAACTGCACCGCCGAAGGCACACTGGAAGATAATTCTAAAGTCATCCAGGAGCTTCAATCACTGCGCCCCGATTTTCTCTGGATCGGTCTCGGCACACCCAAGCAATACCACCTCCTCCAACGCCTTAAACCCCTCATCCCCAGCGGCATCCTTCTCGCCGTTGGCTTCGCCTTCGATGTCAATGCCGGCACCAAACCCGACGCCCCAGCCTGGATGCAACGCGCAGGCCTCACATGGACCTACCGCCTCGCCACCGAACCCCACCGCCTTGCCGCCCGCTATCTCAAGTGGAACTCCCTTTTCCTGTATTACCTGCTGAAAACCAAAAGTCCGCAGCGTGATACGAGGAGATTTCACCACAATCGAAAAGACGGACCCTTTGAGATAAAGCAACCAAAGGTTGGCCCGAAGGCCGAGCCGAGCGGGAGCGAGCGAGTCAAAGAGCACAGAGGACACGGAGGTTAAGAAACTCAACCTGTTCTTCCACATCAAGATTTCCTCGACAACGCCATAATCACTCACGCCCTCACACACGTATGGTTCACATTCCAACGCCCATCCCTGTAGCGGCGCGTCTATGACCGCCGAAAGCCGCTCCAACCCCGGCGGTCATAGACCGCCGCTACAGATACCAGCCACCAGTGACCCGTCACGCCGGAGTAGCATAGTGCAAAGGTGGATCATTTTGTCTAAAACTCCCCACCTGCACCCATGCAACTCGAGCCACTCCATCCCATTCAAATCCAGCGATTCCGCGAAATGACATTCGCCGAAAAGTGGGCCGTGGCCCAAGGATTGTGGCTCATGGCCCGTGATGCACGTCTGGCGGCGAGCCGTCGCGCCAATCCCGATCTCACCGAAGAAGAACATCAAAAACTCGTAGCCCGTGAATTCGCCAGAACAAGAACCTAATCTGCT
>VFJO01000166.1 GCA_009886045.1 Verrucomicrobiota bacterium | reverse complement strand
CCCCTGTAACAACCAACCAACTCTTGCCAACCATCGCTTATTTTAACCGGCTACTGGTCTAAAAATCGGGTCCACCTCATTTTCCATTTGCTGCAAAACCTCATTTTCTACTCCGTGTCCTCCGTGTCCTTTGATTCGCTCGTTCCCACTCGGCTCACCCTTCGGGCCAACCTTCGGTTGTTCTATCTCAAAGGCCCCGCCTTTTCGGTTGTGGTTAATCCCTCTTGTTTGAGTAAATTTCTAAAAGTCATGACTTATGAGTGATCCGCTTCCGAGCACACCGCTGCCTGGTTTTACACACGGCAAATCGCGCAGGTCATTTTTCAAAAGATGCCTGCGTTTCCTGGGATACATCTGGGTGCGCTGGGCTTTGCTTTTGGCTTTTTTGGCCATCATGGGCCTGGTCGTGGTTCCCAAGGTTTACAGCAAGCTCAAAACACTGCGTGCGCGGGAGCAGATGACGAAATTTGATGCGGCGATGGCTGCGGGCCAAATCGAGGAAGCCTCGCAATTTCTCCAGGTGGCCCAAATGCTTCGCCCCGAGTCGCCGGCTGTGCACCGGGGTGTTCGGCTCCTGAATGCCACACTGGGAGTGCCCGCCGCTCTCGAGGACACGCAAAGGCTCATGGCGCTGAATGCCGCAACACCGGACGAACTCCTCATTCTGGGCGAGCAGGCGCTGAATCGCAATATGCCAGAGATCGCCCGCCGCGCCCTGGCGAAACTCGCCCAAGCGCCCTCCACACGACGGACCATCCTCGAGATCCGCCTCAAGCGCCTCGACGGGGAGAATGCCGAGGCCATAGAACTCGCAAAATCCGCCGCCGCCGCCTGCGGCGACAGTGAGGATGCCGACAAAATTCTGCTCGAAGGTGGATTGGCTGCCCTGGCAGAGAATGCGGAAGCCAGCCGTGAGATCCTGCTCCCGCTCTCGAAAAAAACAACCGTCACCGGCTTGGCCGCGCTGCGTCTTCTCGCGGCGCAGGCGTTGAAAAAACCGCAAGACGCCGCGCTACCACCCCACGAACTGGCAGAGCAGATCAAGGCCCACCCACTGCGCGATGGCAACGATCTTTTATCCGCCGCAAATCTGGAACTCGCCAGCGATCCCTCGCAGCAAAAAGCACTTGTTGAAAGTCTCATGCTGGAGCGTGCTGCGGCCGAAAAGCCCGATGCCTTGTCCCTCGCGTATTGGCTGATCTCGCATAAGGAATACCAGAGCGCCATCGACTACATCCGAGAAAAGCGCGCCGTTTCGGAGGATGTCTGGTTTTTCCCGTATCTCGTTGCGCTGGCACGCTTGGAGGATTGGGAGGAAATGAAATCCTTCCTCCGTAGCTGGAATCTGCCCCTCACCGCGCCATCGCTGCGTCTGCTCTTTCTGGCGCATGCCGCCGCGAAAAATGGTGATGTGGAGAGCGCCAAGGGCTTGTGGGGGGAGTTGGAAATCCGCTGCATCAATGAGCCCGCCCCATTTGCCAAGCTCCTGGTCGAAACAGCGGCGAAGTTCGGGCATGCCGATGAAGCCAAGCGGCTTGCTTGGGCGCTGGCACGCAACAAGGAAACCTCTGAGGATGGATTTCAGCTCGTTCTCAGCCAGTTGCCCGCTGCCACTCCGGCCCGGGACTTAATCCCGATTTATCAGGAAATGCTCGAGTTTTTACCAGACTCAGCCTCGGCCCGCAGGGAACTCGCCTACCAACAACTCCTCGCTGAAGAAAACATCTCCGAAGCCGCCGAGATCGCACTCGATGCCCATAAAAAATCTCCCAACAAGCGGAGCACCCGCCACATCGCTGCGCTCGCCCTCCTGCGCCAAGGCGAGATCGCCCAGGCCGACGCCCTCTACGATACGCTCCCACTCCTCAAAAACGCCCCCGCTGCCAATCAAGCCATTCGGGTCGCCATCCTGCAAAAAATAAACCGCCCCGAAGAAGCTGAGATCCTTGCCGCAACGATCGATCAATCTCAACTCAGCCCCGAAGGAAGAGCATTCATAGAAAAGCCACCCGAGCCAATTCTGGAAACGCCCACGGAGCAACCTCAAGAGCAACCTGCCCCGGTCGAATGGCACGAAGCCGACGAGACCGAGGATCATTTGTAACCCAAGGTAGGGTAGGGCGCTGCCGCGCCGATTGCGCGTTCGGCGCCTCCTTCGTTCCAAATGGAGGGATGACCGCCGTGTCGTCCCAAGCCTCAGGCGCGCAGCGCCGTCTCCGCGGAGCGTGCGAATCCCAGACGATGGCGGCTCCGCCGCAAAAATGGGACGACACGGCGGTCATCCCTCCAGGTTTTGAAGCGCGCTGTCGCGCGGCAGCGCGTTCGTATCACAAGGTAGGGCACGCCAGGCCCTTGGCGTCCCAAGCCTCAGGCGCGCAGCGCCGTCTCCGGAAAAGTTGGCAAAATCATGGACAGCAAAATCATTTATTTAACCATGGAGAACACGGAGAATGAGTTATTTGCAATTCGATAAGCATGTTTTGTTTTTCCTCCAACACCCCGTAAATCCTCCTGTAAATCCTGCAAATCCTGTCATCCTGTCTAAAAAATCGTATTCTGCTTCAAGCTGGCAGAATCTCAAAACTCACTCTCCGCCCAAGTGCGGCGGCGGCTTTCGCCAGAGTGCCGATGGTCAGGGAAGGAGTCGATGCGTCCAAAATTCGGTCGAGTGCGGCACGGCTGGTTTTCATACGCTTCGCGAGTTGGGTTTTGGAAATGCTTTCCTCATCAACGATGCGTTGTAGTTGCAAGGCGATCGCCTTTTTCATCGCAAGAGCTTCGACCTCAGGCAGGATATTTTCCTCCGCGAGAAAATCCCGCAGATCGGCGCCGCGGTGTTTGTTGTTTGGTTTTGTTTTCATGTGGTGTCCTTTAGGTATTGGGTCCGCCGCTTTCGGGCCAAATCGATATCATGCTTGGGTGCAGTCCGGGATTTTTTCAAAAAACCGTGCAATAGGATAATTTCTTGTTTCTCGATCAGAAAAAATGTGCGGGCGATGCGGTTGCCAAGCGAGGATCGAATTTCCCAAAGCCCGCCACCCAGCGAGTCCACAAGAGGCTTTCCAACGGGCCAAGTCCACTGCACGGCCAGAATATCCGAACCAATTTGCTTCCGATCCTCGACTGGTAAGCTTTTGAGCCACTCTCGCACCGGCTCATTGCCCGATTCGGTCGCAAAAAAGCGGGTGGCAAGAGGTCGCGGAGCGGCGGGCATGTCTTTAATCGTATCAAAAATGATGCGTTTGTCAAATGGGAATCTACAGGCACGGTGTCTGCGAGGGACCTTTAGACAAAATTAACAAAATGCAATTGAGCCACTCGGCTCAAGGGAAGGAAGAGTTCAGGTCAGATCAAATCCTTTCCCACCAACTCCTGTAAATCCTGCAAATCCTGTCCTCCTGTCTAAAAAATCCGCTCTCATTTTCCCCTCCATTCCCACCCCTCTGGCCTGTTCGTCGCGGATTATGACCTGTTCGTCGCATTTTTTCATTTTTTTCTATGCGTTTTAGGGCGGCGTTCGTATCAAAAGTTCCGATGGAAACAACTCATTCTAACAAGCGCTCAACCAAACAAAATTCCAACCGCCTCGCCGCCTACCTTGCCACTGGCATCGGGGCTGGCTTAGTCGCCACGCCTTCGGCTGACGCGGCGATCGTCACTATTGACATCACCAGCACCGGCTTTGATCTCGATGGGCCGAATGCCGGGGTGAGCCCTGGCAGCTTTACTGACAAGAATCACTTCCCGTTTTTTGTTGGAGGAACAATGCGAGTCTTTAACATGAATGGGTTCGCACCAAAGGGTCTCTATGGCAGCGGTGGCCTTTCTTTTGCAGCAGGCTCAAGCACTGCAAGTCCAGTAAAGTTCACGCCATACCAATCCATTGACTCTTCGGCCAATTGGAAGTCGGGGATTAGCAATGTTTTTTCCAACGGTGGAACTGAATCTCCCGATTTCGGAGCAGGAAGCTACATGGGATTCAAAACAAACCAAGGGAACTACGGCTGGCTGGAGGTGACTTGGGCTGGCGCAACCGACACATTCCAAATCTACTCCGGAGCCTACGAGAGCGTTGCAAATGTGGCCATCCTCGCTGGAGACACGGGCACCAGCGCGGTTCCCGAGCCTGGGCAAGTGGCCTCTTCGTTGTTAGTCCTTGCCCTCGGCGCGGCAGGTGTGGCCATTCAGCGCCTGCGGGCCAAGAAGAAGCAGCAAGCCGAAGCGGTTTCCCTATCGTAAAGCCAGGCTTCTTTCACCTTTAAAGCACAAAACACCTCTTGCGAAAAAAACTCCTCCTTGTTGGCTGGGATTCTGCGGATTGGAAAATCATCCACCCGCTTCTCGATGCGGGCGAGCTGCCTGGGCTGGCGCGTCTGGTCGAGAGCGGGGTGAGTGGCAACCTCACCACGCTCGAGCCGCAGCTCTCGCCGATGCTCTGGACCTCTATCGCCACGGGCAAGATGGCGTATCACCACGGCGTGCCGGGGTTTACCGAGGTGGACCCCCGGAGTGGCGCGGTGGTGCCGGTCTCCGCCGCCACGCGGACATGCCGCACGCTCTGGGAAATGCTGGGCGAGCGCGGTCTGCGCAGCCATGTCGTGAGTTGGTTTGCCACCCAGGGCGAGCAGCATCTCGCTGGCAAGATGGTGTCGAACATGTTCTGCCACCTCAGCGGCACCCAAAAGGATCAAGATCCCTCCGAGTGGCCTGCGCCACCGCCCGGCACCTACTGGCCGCCCGAGTTGGCGGAGACGATGGATGACCTGCGCGTGAGCCCCCACGAGATCGACCCCGACGAGGTGATCCGGCTTTTTGTGCCCAACGCCCCGGAGGTCGATCAGGCGAAGGATAAACGCCTCTGGATGCTCGCGCAGAAGCTCGCCGAGGCCTTCTCCACGCACAATGCCGCCACGCATCTCATGGAGACCGATCCCGAGTGGGACTTCATGGCGGTTTACTACCGGGCGGTGGATGAGATCAGCCACCAGTTCATGCCCTACCACGCGCCGCGCATGGAGGGTATCCCCGAGGCCGACTTTGCAATGTATCGCGATGTGGTGAATAGCACCTACCGCCTGCACGACCTCTTCCTCCAGCGACTTATGCAGCTCGCCGGTCCGGATGCCGCCATCCTGCTCGTCTCGGACCACGGCTTCCACAGCGACCACCTGCGGCCGAAATTCACGCCCCGCGTGCCGGCAGGCATCACGGTGTGGCACCGCCCGCAAGGAGTCATCGCCGCCTGCGGGCCCGGCTTCAAGGCGGACGAATTGGTCTTCGGCGCCCGCCTGCTCGATATCGCACCTACTGTGCTGCATTACTTTGGGTTACCCGTCGGCGAGGATATGGAAGGGCGCGTGCTCGAAGATACCTTCACCGAGCGGCGCCCTGTCGCAACCCTGCCCACATGGGAAAACCCGGACGCTCCCCGCCAGACACGCGCGGAATCCGGCCCCGATGCGGATAAGGCCCTGCTCGAGCAATTCGTCGCCCTCGGCTACATCGACGAGATTCCCGACGATCCCGGCCAAGCCAAAGCCGAGACCGAGCGCGAGAACGATTGGAACATGGCCCGCGCCTGCATGTATGGGCAACGCTACGAAATGGCCCTGCCGCTCCTCGAGGCCTGCTACCACGCCCAGCCCGCCCGCACCGACTACGCCCAGGTGTTGGCCACCTGCCAACTCCAACTCGGCCTCCTCGACGAGGCGGATGCCACCATCGCCCGAGCTTCCGAGACCTTCAATCGCACCGAGCAAGCCGATCTCATCAAGGCCTCGATCGCCATCCAGAAAAAAGACTTCCCCGCCGCTCTGGGCGCGCTCGAGCGTGTGCGGGAGAAGAACCCCGCCGAGCTGCAGCTCCAACTCATGCTCGCCCAGAGTTATCTCGCCCTCCGCCAATGGGAAAATGCCGAAGCCGCCGCTCGGCAGGTCCTCACCATCGATTTCCACAATCCCCAAGCCTTCCTCACACTCGCCCGCATCCAGCTCCACAGCGACCGCCCTGCCGAAGCCCTACAGTCCGCTCTGGAAGCCATTGGTTTCCAATACGGCAACCCGCTCGGGCATTTCCTCCTCGGAGCCGCGCTCGTCCAACTCGAGAACTTCGCCCAAGCCGAGCGCCCACTCCTGAACTGCCTGCGCCTCGCGCCGAAATTCGTCCGCGCCCAGCGCCTCCTCGCCCGCGTCTACCGCCACCTCGGCCAGCCCGACAAAGCCTCGATCTGCGAGATGCAGAGCCACAAGGACTTGCTCGATGAAAAAATCCAAGTCCGCGATCAATTGGCCGCCCTCCGCAAGGCCACCGATGCCCGCGCCGCAGTCCGCGCGGCGGAGGATGCCATCAAACTCGCCGAGACCGAACGCCTCAAAGCCGAATACGACGCCATCGAGCCCCTCGATTTTCTCATCGTCTCCGGCCTGCCCCGCTCCGGCACCAGCCTGATGATGCAAATCCTCCAAGCCGGCGGCCTGCCTCTCATGACCGATGCCAAACGCCTCGCCGACGAGGACAATCCCGAGGGCTACTACGAATGGGAGGAAATCAAAAAACTCGCCAAAAATCCCCGCCTCATCGAGCCCGCCACCGGCAAAGCCGTGAAAGTGATCTCCGCCCTGCTCCCCAGCCTGCCTGGCAAGCACCGCTACAAGATCATCTACATGCTGCGACCCGTCGCGCAGGTCGTTGATTCCCAGTGGGCCATGCTCGCCCGCCAAGGCAAACTGCCGAAGTCCGAGAAACCCCACCTCATCGAAGCCCAAGAGAGCCACAGCCGGCAAATCCGCGAAGTCCTCAAAAAAAGCGACCGCGTCGAGATGCTCGAAATCGACTACCCCGCCCTCATCGCCAACCCGCAGTCGATTCTCGAGCAACTCAAGGAATTCCTCGGCGAACAATTCCTACTCAGCCCAAAAGTCGAGGCCTGCGTGAAGCCCGTGCTGCACCGGCAAAGAGGATAGGGGCGGCCCCCGCCGCAAAAGTGGGCGCCGACGGAGCATCGCCCTCCAGAAGATCGAAAGGCGCTGCCGCGCCGATTGCGCGTTCGGCTGACTCTTTCGTTCCCAATGGAGGGATGACCTCCGTGTCGTCCCAAGATTCAGGCGCGAAGCGCCGTGCGCGGAGCGTGCAAATTCGAACGCGAGTTCCAGATAAGGGCGGCTTCGCCGCAAAAGTGGGCGCCGACGGAGCATCGCCCTCCAGAAGACCGATGGGCGCTGCCGCTTTAACCAGTCTCAAAAAAAACCGCCTCGCCCGTGGGGGGGAGACGGTTTTGGGTCGAGTGAGATCGTGGATCAAGCCGTGTGGCGGCGGCGGCGGGCGGCGAGGTAGAGGGCACCTACGCCCAGCAGCGCAAAGGCGGAAGGCTCTGGAACCGCGGCGGCCGTGTAGTTGTAGGTGACGACCAAGTCGGCATTGCTCGTGAAGGTGCCGCTTGCAAGATTTACATAACTTAGGGAAGAGTTTCCGAGCGCAAGTTTGGCGGTGTAGGAAGAATTCCCACTGAACGCGGCCCAGATTGCTGGGTCGTAAGTGACGCCCGCGCCTGCGGCCGTGAAGTTCTTGTTCACGGATGCGGGGGAGACCACTGTCGAAAATGAGGTGTTTGGGGCGGCACTGTTGCCTCCCCCTGTTCCACTGCCACTATAGACAGACCCGAGCAGAGAAACGGACCCCGACATGCTTAACGACACGCCGCCAGCGTTGGCCCCCGTGACGCCACTGAAGGAAACACCCCAAGTCCAATTGACATCGACACTATCGAGTGTGCCCAGAGTGGTATCGAAAGGGAGCACCGTTGCCTCGTTATTTCCAGAGTTGGGTAAATAGATACTTTGCGAGGACGAACTGGTAGTCACATCACTGAAGGTAAACGGAAAGTTGAATGTTTGCGGGACGGAAGCTGCCTGCGTGGCAAAGGAGAAAGCTCCTAAGAGCGATGTAATAACGATGGATAATTGAATCTTCATAATTTAACAGCACATTGATCTGAAGATCTCGATAAAAGCACCCCGCCGACAATTTGTCAACTGCGAGAATGCAACGCTCTCGCGCGGCGAGCCCGACAGCTTGACGCAACTTGAGGCTCTTTTTATTTCCCAGCCGCCTTTGCTTTGAACCGGACGCCGGGCTTACCCTCAAAGTGGGCATCTTGAGTCCACAACATGGCGTCGTGCTTCTTTGCGACTGCGTAGATGACGGAATCCGCAAACGCCAACCCCTCTTCCAGCCCCAAAGCGGCAGCCTGCATCGCGAGATCAGAATCCAAATCCACCAAAGTGCCCTGGTGCATCGCTGCCACAGCGGAGAAAGCTGCATCTTCCCCTCGCTCCCTCAAAACGACCTTGAAAACCTCGTAGATACAAACCGAGGGAACCACGAGAAGATCCGTGTCCTCAATCGCCTCGGCAAAGAAATCGGCCGTCGGCTCGTCCGCGAAGTAGGCCAGCCAGGCTGAGGAGTCGACCAGATTCATAGGCGGTCGCCATCCCGAAGAAGTGTCGTGTCCATGCCCTTCAGATATCCGCGAAGTTTTCGAATTTCGCGCACGGGAATGATTTCGATCCGATTTTTGAAGGAAAACACCTTGGCTTTTTCTCCGGACCGCAGTCCCATGCCTTCACGAATTTTTTGCGGAATAACAACTTGGAACTTTGGAGAAATGGTAACGGTTTCCATGCGTCATACGGTATCCCGATCGATCGCGGTGTCAAGAGTCGGTGGAAATGAAAATCATTTGAGCCGGAGTTTTCTCTCACGGGGGCACCAAGTCACGGAGGTGTGTGAAACGATGCCGGTGTGAATGACGAGAATCGTCATTTTCTCGTGTGCGCGCGGCTACGGGTTTGGGTTGGGAGGCCTCGAGCCGAAGCGGTCTACTGGGAAGACGAGGATGCGGGAGCCGTCTTTTTGATTTTCGGGTGTGCAGGCGGCGAGGATGGCGATGACGGCGCCTTGTTCGTCGAGGACGATATTCGGCTGCTCGATACGCAGAAATTTCTCCTCGCTGCCGTCAGAGAATCGGATGGGTATTTGGTTGGTGAAGAGCGGGTCTTTCGAAACCAATTCGTAGGAGAGGCCGTCTTGGGAGGTGTAGTAGGCGAAGCTTTTGTGGAAACCTGTGGCGAAGCCGTGGAGGTCGGTGAGGAGCATGTGGTAGCGCTCGCCATCGTGCCAGAGGCAGGGGTCTTCGTTTTGGAAACCGCTTGGGAGGGCGTTGTCGCTGCCTTTGTGCAGCATGGTGTAGGGCGCGAAGATGGAGTCGGCGCGGAAGGCGTGGATGTGGTGCAGGAGTTCGTCGAATTCTTTGCTGCCGGGGAATTTGGGGTTTTCCACCTTCACTTTGCCGACGCCGTAAACGGAGCCGTCTTTGTGAATCCAAAGCCCCGGGTTGTTCGCGGGGATCCACCAATCTTTGCGGCGTTCCCAGGGTCCCTCGACCGAATCGCTCACCGCCACGCCGCTTTTCTAGGCGGGGATGCCGAGGTGGTAGAGGTAATATTTTCCGCCGTGGAAGGCGATCTTCGGATTGTGGCAACCCTCGGAGTCGAAAAAATCCCCCGGGCGCGGGCGAAAGACCTCGCCGGCAAATGTGTAGGGGCCGAGGAGGTTTTTCGAGGTGGCGCGGACGATGAAGCTGGTTTTCCATGCGCTGAAATTTTCGCTCGTCCAGCAAGAGG
Organism: Verrucomicrobiota bacterium; assembly: GCA_009886045.1. Classification (GTDB taxonomy): domain Bacteria; phylum Verrucomicrobiota; class Verrucomicrobiia; order Chthoniobacterales; family Terrimicrobiaceae; genus UBA967. Next base: position 12,784 of record VFJO01000166.1, on the reverse strand, counting down.
CGAACATGTGGTAAGTGTCTCCGACTTTGATGATGGAGGGGTCCCAGAGGTGGAATCCCTCGCGCTGGAAGCCTCCGTCGCGGAGCGGCAGACCCATCTTGGCTTTGAGCGGATTGTCCGTCGGCTCGGTGGTGTAGGGGTGGAAGGCTTTCTCCGCTGCGTTCGCTTGAAGGGCGAAGAAAATGGCGGCGGCGGAAATGAAGCCTGCCAGCGCGAGGGTGGTTGTTTTTTTCATCATTTGGAAATTGTCAGGTTGGTGGGATCGTAGGCTGGGTTGGGCTGCGTGTCGTCCCAAGATTCAGGCGCGCAGCGCCGTCCGCGGAGCGTGCGAATTCGAATGTGAGTTCCAGATAAGGGCGGCTCCCGCCGCAAATATGGGACCCCGACGGCGCGGCGTCCCTACCATTTATTTTCGATGGGCGCTGCCGCGCCGACTACGCGTTCGGCGCCCCTTGTCGTTCTAAATGGTAGGGATGGCGCGCCGCCGCCGTCCCAAGATTCAGGCGCGCAGCGCCGTCTGCGAGGAGTTTTGAGTATCGGGCACAACGCTATTGGAGCCCTCCAGAGCGTTGCGATTTTGCCTGAGTCCAACGGATACAGGGGTGATTTGCCGAAATCATGACAGCGAAGAATTCGGATGAGTTGCAGGGTAAGGTGGATTGCTATTGCCGACATGGAGGCGAATCCGGTTTGGAGTTGGGCGGGGAGTTTGCTACGCTCTTGATTCGAAACATGCACAACCACTCTGCCATATTGAAAGCTGTGTTTGAGGGCTACGCGCTGCCTCCCTTGGGAGAGCATGGAATTCACCATTGGGCCCGAGTGTTTGAAAACGGATTGACGATCGCCGAATCGAATGGGGCTGATATCGAGGTGGTGGCCTTGTTTGCGCTGTTCCATGACTCGCGCCGGGTGAACGAGTGTATCGACGATGGGCATGGTTTGCGCGGCGCGCTCTTCGCAGAGTCGCTGCGCGGAAAACTGGTGCACTTGGATGATGCCCGTTTCGATCTGCTCTTTGAGGCGTGCAAATTCCATACTGATGGGCTTGTTGTCGGGGATCCCACCTTGCAGGCTTGTTGGGATGCGGATCGGCTGGACCTCGGGCGCGTGGGGATCAAGCCCAGCCGTCAGCGACTCTGCACCGATGCCGCAAGGGATTTGCTGGATTGGGCGCACGACCGCGCCGTTTGCTGGTATGAAACAACCGACATCTTGTCGTCGTGGGGGTGGCGGAGTGCTTGAGGAGTCGCTGCGAAGGCCTACCTCGCTCCCGGAATCACGATCACCTGCGTGGCTTTCCCGTCCTTTTTGTCAGAGGTCGCGCCGCTGCGAGTGATGAGCGAGGAGCCGAGCCGCGAGGTGGACCAGGATGATCCGGAGTTGCTGCGCGTTTGGAACGAATTTCCAAGCGGTGAGGTGGTGAGTGTGGAACCGGTCGTGGTGTCGCGGGTCACGAAAGAATTGCCGAGTTTGCTCGTGGTCTGCTGCTGACCGTTGGGGCCACGCGTTACATAGCTATTACCAATCTTGCTGGTCGTCCAAGTATTGCCCTTGGAATCGCGAGTCACTGTCGAGGAGCCGAGTTGCGAGGTGGTGAAAGATTGACCGCCGGGGGAGCGGGTAATGTAAGAGTTGCCGAGCTTGCTCGTGGTGGACTGGCCTGTGGCGGTCACCGGAATGACAAGTGGTGCTGCGGGTTTCTGACCTTTGGATTCCTTATCCTCAGCTTGGAGTGGAGAGAAAATTGCAAATAGGGTGCAAGCGAAAGGAACAAGCTGAAAAAATCTCATGCGTGCAACCTCGCAGAGGTAAGACATTTTGCAAATCTGCAGGATTATCGTCGCTCCTTTTGATACTGATTTCTGGTGTAAAAAGGGTCGTAGCCATGCCCCTTTGGACGCCTTGATTCATCGCAGATCGAGAAAAAGGTTCCTGCAACGATGTGGTGTTTTATCTCGGAAAAAAATGAAAGGAAATGAACCCTGCCCCCCAGTTTTTTGGATGACTCCATGATATCAATGTGGAACCTGACCAACTGCGGCTCAGTCCCATTGATAGCTGCGCCAGAACTCCCATAAGACCCAGCCGTAAAACAGCAGCGGCAACAGCACCAAGCAGCAGCAGTCGATCTTGTAGGCGACTTTTTCGCGCCCGGTGGCATCGAATTTTAAGCACACCGTGGACATCAGCAGCGTGAAAAAGATGAACGCCAGCGCCACGATGTGCATTTTGTCAGATGTCGTCATGTCACCGGAATCGGGGACCAGCGACGCCGATATAAAGGCGCTGGCCGCCACGGCGAACAACGAACCAACCCCCATGCCGAAACGCGCGTCCAGATGGGACGGCTTGACCATGAAAGTAACGAAGGCCACTGCCGTGGCTAATAGCACGGTGCTCAGCAACTTCAGCGCCAAGCCCAAACTTGTGCGATCGATGTCCATGGTGAACATGAAACGCGAGAAATTTGCCTGCGCGTCAGATGGCAGTGAGCTGTCACCTAAGTTGGTGTTGTATACTTTGTTCATCACCTCGGCGACAAAATTAGACACGCTCCATCCGGCGATCTTGATCTCGTCGCCGAGGTTGGAGTTTTTTTTGTCAGCCACGAACACGACAGTATTGGCGTCGTAGGCGCTGTCCTCGATGCTCACCGTTATGGTGTGCGAGTCAAAGGGGAAATGTGTAAGGTTCCATGGCTCGGATATCCTGGCCGAGACTCGCACCGTGGCGTAGTTCAGATCATCGATCTTCTTCTCGTAGAGTCCGGTCTTGCTCTCGATCTTGCCGTTCATGATCTCGAAGTTCTCGATTGGATTGTAGTCGGCCAGCGGTCCTTCGGCCTTCCAGCGAAACCAAACATAGAAGTCGATCGTGTATTTGTTTTCGCGAAAGTTCAGGTCCTCGATTTTGTTGATATAGGTGCCGATCACGACCTCCGACGGCTGGGCTAATGCGGACCCGCCCACCCAGAACGCCAACAGGACACCCAGCAGCATCAAAACGCATTTGTTAAGTCGATTTTTCATCCTAATCTCTACTGATAGAAAACTACTTTCCCCTCTACTGAAAGTTGGACTGGAGGTTGAAGTTGAAAGCGGTGATTTCCGTGCGCAGATGCTTCCAGATAGGGCTTTGAATGTCAAGCTCCCGCCATTTTGTGGTTCGGTGGAAGGTGAAAGCGGTGGTGAATGGCACTATGCTCAGACATCCTGAGTTCTGCCCATCGGCTTCCGCATCACGGGGAAACCGATGATCCCGGTTTTGCCCAGAAAGCTACAGGCATTCAAAGATCTACAATAAATAAGACGAATTTTCACGAATAGGAAGCGGCTTTGCCGGAGAATTTCATGGCCGGTATTATTCGAGTTCATTCGGAAATCCGTGGTTTATCCTGCAAATCCTGCATCGTCCCGCCGGAGTTGCTTTTCCGTAGGCGGATCATCCTATTTATGAATCCGTTTTCGGGCTTAACAAGGAGCGGTTCTCCAAGACAGTCCGTCGCTCGAAGATAAAAACCCCAGGCTCGATCGGTGGTCGGAGTTTTCCTCACCCATGAGGACCATGTAAAAAAGCCCATCCTCCTCCCAGACGAACGGCGCTCCGTGACGGAACGCAAACCACGGTTGCTCGGCGATCTCGACGGTGCCAAGCGGCTTCCAATGGATGAGGTCGTTGGATTCGGCTGTGGCCAGGTGCTGGTCCTCCATGCCCTCGCTGAGCATCATGATCCATCGCCCGCCGAGGCGGTAGATGACGACATTTTCGACGCCGTCGGGTGCGCGGTCGCGTCCCATGAGTGGCGCATCGACGCTGAGGATTTTCCACTCCTGCAACGCGGGATCGCGTGTCACGGCATGGCCGAGCAAGTTAGCTCGGCGGGGGGTCCCCAAGCCATCCGAGCCGACGAAGAAGCAGTGGAGTTCCTCGCCATCGACGACAAAGGTCGGATCAATCGCACGGGCGTCAGTATTCCATCGCAGAGCCAAAACTCCATCCAAAAATGGACGTAGGTCCGACCAGTGGATGACATCTTTCGACTCCATGAAAAAAAGCTGCTGCGGGCGCTGCGGGTAGGACTGGAATGGCAAAACCCAGCGCCCGTGCCACCAAACGACATCACCCGGCGAGGCGTGGTTTTTTGCCGTGATGTCGCGGTGGTCAGTGAAGGTCACGAAGTCGCACGTTGTGCAGCAGGCGACAGACCAGTTCTGCGCAGAATTCCAATCCCCCACTTCATAGCGGGTATAGAAGAGCGTGTAGCCATCCGGGCCCTTGAAGACTGAGGGGTCGCGGAGGTTGTCCGTGAGACGGAGGATGGGGTTGGTGATGCGGGACCGGTCGATCATTGGATTTCTATGGGCTTGTAATCCTTATCCCCGCCAAGTTTTTTCCAGTGGAAGTAAACAAGCACGGAGGCGACGCCGCAGAGTAAACTGCAGACAGCACACCAGAGGAAAACATACCGGTAGTCGCGCAGGGCTGCGATCATCCATCCGCAGAGCACCGGAGCCATCACGACGCCACTGAAGCCAAAAATCTGGTTCGCCGAGGCAAACTGACCGTATTTGGCGCGATCCATGAGCCGGGGAAAAAGCGCGCCGACGCCGCCCATGTATACCGCCACCGCGCACATCAAAACGAGCCACCAGATTGTGAAAGTCAGCGAAGTTTGGGCGAAGACGAAACACCCGAGGAACGCCAGAGTGGTCAGCACCAGTCCGACCATGCAGATGCGAATGGGATGGAATTTATCAATCAGCGGACCGACCGCAAAAAATACAGGAACCGATACCAAGGACCCCCAACCGCGTATTTTCCCAAATTCCTGCAAGTTGAGCCCGATCGTTGGCTCGTAGCCCTCGAGGCCACCGCCAGGCTTGGTTCCGAAGAAAACGACGAACGCCCAGAGCGGCACGAGCGCGCTCCAGAAGAAAAAGCTCATCGAATAAACCTTCCAGAAAAACGAATGGCCGAAGCATTCCCGAAAATACTCGCCCGCGTGACTCCAGAGACTCGCAGAGTTTTTTGCAGCCGGCTCGGGATAGCCACCCTCATTGACCTGCCACACGAGAAGAAAAAAACAGGCCGCAAAAACCAGCGCGCATCCAGCGTAGATGAGCGTCATATGAGATTCCGCCATGCCGAAAAGAAAGTAGTGGAAAGCGAAAGTGCCAAGCGCACCCAGGGCACGGTAGAAGCCGATAAATTTGCCCATGACGGACATCGGAATCACATCCACATACATGAACTGATAGACCTGCAACACATAGGTGTTCGCCACCACAAATACGAGCATGCACCCAGCGATCCACCCGATGGTGAAGTCCGGCACCGATCCCAAATGCCAAGCGGCCACAAACCATTCTGCCAGCGGCTTGGCGCAGCCGAGGCCGATGAGAGAACAAACAATCGCTGGCGTCGCCCAGAGAAGAAACGGACGCCGCCGCCCAAGTGGACCCCGGTGACGATCACTCTGCACTCCCACGAAGGGATTCAAAAGAATACCCAAAAACGCCGGCAGACTGCCCGTGAGAAAACCAATCAAAGCGTCAGACGCCGACACCCACCTCAATTGCAACGGCACCAGCGCAATCGGCAGTTGCTGCATCAACTGCAGCATGAACACCGCAAGCAGCATCCAAAAAACAACGCGAAAAAGCTCCAGCTTGCTATAGACAAGCGTGCCAACGGTGTATCGGGGAGTCGAGTGTTCGGTCGTGTGGGGGGAGTTCATAGGGTGAAAGAGAAGAGTTTAACCACAATCGAAAAGGCGGGGCCTTTGAGATAGAGCAACCGAAGGTTGGCCCGAAGGGCGAGACGAGCGGGAGCGAGCGAGTCAAAGGACACAGAGAGCACAGAATCGTGTAATGCCAGCATCTATTAGGTTTTGAACTTTTTAACTTGTAGCGGCGTCTCTATGAGCGCCGGAGTCGTTAACCATCGGCGGTCATAGACCGCCGCTACAGTAGGTCTAAAAGCATTCAGCTTTGGGTATAAGATAGCGCTTGAGACCATGTGGTTTTGTTAAACGAGTGGAGAATACTAGAAAGTGAATGACTGACCGAAAGGGAATTTTAGACAGGACTACAGGATGATCCGCCTACGGAAAGGCAACTCCGGCGGGACGAGGTAGGATTCACAGGAATACATGAGGGGAGGTATGATTACAGAAAATATTGGATGAATATGAAAGTGTAAATAACTCATTCTCTGGGCTCTCTGCGCGCTTTGACTCGCTCGCTCCCGCTCGACTCCCCGTCGACTAACATTCGCTTAATTTCTGTGCTTGGCCAAAATCTCCACGCCAAAGCCCCTCAAAAGATAAATCTTCATCAAGATCGGGCCAATGCAGGCCAAAAGGAGAGACCTCCACATTGTTCAATTGAGCAGGAGTCCCTCTGGCGAGGCGCGGATTTTCTGTTATGGGAAATCGCACCTCCACACCACTTTCCATTATTATCACGACTAGTGGTGAGGAATAATATACTTTTTTTGCTGTGTGCGTAATCATGGCGCGAACTGGCGGTTGTTCAGCACTCGCCACTTGTAGAAGCGCTCGAGGTTGTTAGCAGTAGGATTGGACGCATAGTCAGGAATACTTGATTCATTTGGGTTAATGTAGCGTTCGATCGTGGTGGACCCACGATACTCGCCCACGACTTTGTCTTTGGTTTCATCCCAGACAGTCGCCGATGTCGATGGCACTTTCTTCAATGCCTGCACGCGGAAATGGACAGTGTAGGTGTTCGATTTTGTCGTAAATAACGGGAAAAGATGATTATAGGGAGTCTCTCGAACATTGTCGCCGGTGATTCGCTTATCATCCCAGTATGTTGCCATATTCGCTTTTGTTTTACCGATTGGAACCAGCGGAATGTCGCAGATTTCCGAAGCCGAGCGAAAGATGTCCCCGGCGTTAAAGCGATCCTTAAAATACGCCAGCGTGCCGTCCGTCTCACTCGTGTTGATCCGGAAGCGCTGCGTGCCGACGTTTTTTTCGAAACCTTTCATCGTATTTATTAGGGTCTCAGGAATAGCTGTCACCATGGTGGAATCCATCGCGGCCCTCACTGCGGTAGATCGTTCTATGTAAGAGAACGGCATGATTTGATAATTCAGGTTGACCCGACCTGCGGTAGAGGAAGGTTCACTGATGGCATATGGCTCCACCACGGGCATCCAAAAAAGATCGAGCAGCAGGTAGTCACGAGGAAGGCTCGCGGCCGACGGATGAGTCACTGAGGATGTCGTATTCGGTGGACGAAAGAGCAAGGTTTGCCATGGTTTAAATCCGGCGGGCAGCGATCCCAGTTGCACAGCGGAAGCAATCTGCCGATTCGCAGAGAAGGAGAAGTCTGTATCTTCCGACGAGTTATAGGTATAATAAGGAAGGCCTTCGTTTTTACTAGCAGTCGGATTGTAGGCGCAGCTGGCATCTGCCATGTTTATATAAGGACCATCTCGGATAACGCCAACTCCCGTATCGGCATCCATATTTGCAATGTTGAGCGAGAGGCTGGTTGGATAGGTTGGATAATCAGGATGTGCATAGGAAACTCCGTTTGCGTAGGAAAAACCTTCAAATGTGAGGTTTCCGCCCCCGTAAGGGACAGTGCTAGTAGCATTCCAGCTACCATAGGCACTGGGACTGGTGTCGTCGTAATTTAGAGGCACAGGGTTCCCGTTTTGTGCTCCGAGATATCCAAAACTATTACCGAGACGCAAACTATGGGCCTTGTTATTGTATTCCTCTCTAATAGTAGTAATGCTACCCGATGAGATGGTTTCACCACTTACACTCACAGTGGCGTTGGAAAGAACGGGAGGCGTCAGGATGTAATATCGTTGCTGCGGTTGGAAAGCAGTTACAGGGACGCTTTGTCTCATCGCCACTTGCCGAAAATCACCGCGGTAGCCAGCTCCAGAAGGCTCAAGACTGATGACAGTATCCTCGGGCATAATAAGAAACTGCCATGTTGAAGAGGTTGTAGAGTTGCCACTTGCAAGCACAATGCGGGTATCTGGGTTCTTCTCTGGGCTTAGCAAAGGAGCAGGGAGTGCAAATGTCGCGTTCCCGGGGAAGCTCAGTTCGATAGTTTGGAAAGCACTTCCTGTGCTCGAACCATCATATGGAGAAATGGTTAATGTGGCATTCATGCCCTCAAAGTTGAAAGTCTCTCCTAAGTGAGTGCCATTAGCTGTTATTGTTGAGTTTCCCGTGAGTGGAATGTCAACGGTGATGAAGCCGAATTTGTCGATACTTCCAGGTCCAGCCGCAGTGAGTATTTCCTTATTTTTATCGGTCTTTCCCGATCGATAATATTTCAAGCTCACCCCGACGCCATTGCCCCCACCCATCGGTCTCAGTTGGGTTGAGGAGAACTCCGTAATATATTCCTCGTTTGCGCAGAAATTATAATCGATGCCATTCACTTTTAATGGATTCGTCACCGTAAGCGCGAACTTGAGGCCTGGGTTGATGTAAGGATAGCCCAAGGAAGGGCTAAAAAGTTCAAACACAAGAAGGGCTTTCATCGAATTAGCCACGGGAAGGGTGGTGGTGTTGGATACGGTCGTGCTACTTGTAGCCATAAAGACGAGAGCGGCCTCGGAAATCGTATAACTGCGACCAAACCCCATCGTTCCATTGGAATTCTGAAGGGGCGTGACTTGACCTGCGGTCGGAGTATTTGTGGCATTACCATCAGATTTAATTACTGGCTTCAGCGTAAAAGGAGCGGTGCTCTGCGCGTCCCGCATGTTAACGCAACGGATATAGTCCTGAATTTCGGTGAGGATTTGATTGGTATCGCTCGCGCCATACTTGGCCGTAAACGATTGACCACCAAATCCAGGAATGAGCTTGGAACTGAAATTCTGCAGGTAGCCATAGAGTTGCGTGTTGCGCGTAATGGAAGCGTCAGTCGTAGAGTTTTGGGAATTTGAACGCTGAAAAAAGTAAGGCGTCGTTGCGTTCATGGACGAGCAAAACGCGATGAGTTTGTCCACTGGTGTTCGGTTGGTGGCAGTTGCGTTGAGCGGCCAGAGTGCGATCCTTGGTTTTCCGAATAAGTTTAACTCCGGAGCGCGACTGGCAGTAGTTAACAAAAATCCGTATGTCGAAATAGAGGAAGGGGTGAGAATACTTGATGCGCGGTTTTGCGTAAACGCAAGTTCATCGACTGAGCTGTAAAGACGGTTGCTGTCGATAGTGAGGTTCCCTACTGAGGCCGTGCTTCCATTCGTGCTGACGGTCGTTTTGTTGCCGCCCTCCGACCCTCCAAAGACGATCCTCGGTGCGATATCTGCGATTTGAGCCCTTGTCAGGTTACCCATAACGCTTGTGAGGGAAACGGTAGCCGGATGCCCAGGGTAGCGCTGAAACTCATTTTTTACGGGTTGATTTTTGGCCAGAGTCTTATCAAATGTGCTGGACATCCGAGGAATATCCCAAAATGCCCCGGCGGTGCTGTTTCCAAGGCCTTGTTCATCACCCGCAGCGGTGTTGATGTTGATTTTACTGGTTTCGTCATCCGTCCAGAAGGCAATGCGACCGACGATAGGGTTGGTGGTGGCGTTTGCACCAGAAATGGTGGTGGTGTTGCCGGTTCCCGACGCCGCGATAATCGATCCATTTTGAGTGACATAGAGCCAGCGGACGGGCATGGGCAGGCGGCGGGTGGTTGTGTTTCCGGTAACCACAGTAAGACCAGTGGTTGAGTTTGCGGAAAAGCCAGTGACACCACCGATCACAGCTGGGTCAATAATCGGAAATTGGACTGTGTCTGTGCCATTGTAGGTAACTGTGTCTGTGCCATTGTAGGTAACTGCAACCGGTGCATTGAGATCAGTCCAAACAGCTTTGTCTGCGGCCCAAGTAGAAGCGGGAGCGTCTTCGGTCGTCAGAGTCGCGCTGGAAGTCTGGAGCATGTTAGTCGCTGAGTAGAGTTTGAAGGCCGTCAAGAAAGCCGAGCTCGCGGTGCTTGAGTTTCCACTACCATTGCCATAAGTGCGGATCATGCCGGGCTGGGAAGCCCAAGCAATGTTGTCGCCCTGCGTGGTGGCGGCGCGGATCTGGCCTTGCACGAGGTTCACGGCAGTGTCTGCGAGTTGGCGCGTGTTTGCTGCGGACGCGTAGGACGCCGAGGAAGTGCGCTCGATCGAGACGCGGTTGAGAAATGTGATCGCAAGCCCAAGAATGACAATGAGCAATGCCAAAACAATGACGAGCGCGGCGCCTTTCTGATTCTGTATTTTCCTCATGGTCTGTAGATTTTAACTTTGGAAGTGATGGGATTCACACTAACCGAATAGTAGTTGGCTGGGGGCGTCTGGCTGGCTTCGCGAGCCAGGACCACGGTGAGGAAGTTATTATTCGCGGCGATGGAGCTACTAGGCGAACCATTGGCGCGAATGCGAAAGCCTTTGTAGGGCCTAAGTGCCGCAGGGCCGGAGTTAGGCATTGGTCCAGCACTCACTGTGGAGTCCGCAGTGAGAAGTGGAGAATAAACGGCGTTTGATAAAATCAGCACACCCTCAGGAAGTCTCTGTAACTTTCCCAGGGGGGACAAGACCCCAGCTTCGTCCTTGATCCATAATTGCAGCGCTGTGTAGCCCGACCAGACTCCATTCGTCATATCGATGAGGCGCACTTCGATATCGCGATTTTTGCTGACGGCCTCTTGGCGGGCCAAAATAATCTGGTCTCCAACCAACTGTCCACCGCGCGTAATGCCACTTGCTGCCGAGATGCTCGAAAAGGCCGGCACGGCGAGAGCTGCCATGATGCCAATGATGGCAACTACGACAAGCAACTCGATGAGAGAAAAGGCAGATTTCCGGAATGGGCGCGGTGCATTCATTACAAATAGGTTAAGTTTGCGCAGGAGGTTCATTGCATCTTGGACTCCCTCATCGGAACAATCATGGTGAAAACTCGAAAGTTGACTCCATTTGCCGTCAATCTCTGCGAGAGGGTATCAAGGTCGGCGTCGAATTGCGTGACACTAGAAGTGCTGAAAAGCCCACTGAAAGCACCGCTGATCTGCGTCGGCGCGGTGGATGAGGTGCAAAAACGCACGGCAGAGGTCTCATCGATCGCAACAAGAGTCACTTGGACCATTGGCGGAAGTTGATTCTCAGTCTCCTCAGTCTGAGATTTAGGAGTGGTGGTGGAATTAAGACGGGAATTGTATTCAAAGGACTTCGTCAGCGCGTTTCCGTCTTTGTCCTCAGAAGTCGCTTTTCGTGGCCAGATGGCCATGTAAACGATATTTTCTGCGACGACTGCGGAGTTGTCTCCTGATATCCAAGTGCCCCCTGAGGTACTATTGTCGGTGTATACTTTTAAATCCTCGGTTTTTACAATGGACTGCATCAATCGGTATCGGGATGTCTTTAACGATGGAGGCTGGAACGGAAGCCCAGGCTCTTCTTTATACTCGATGTAATACCCATAAGCATTGAGAAGGTTATCCATGCCGTTGTAAGTCTTGTCTGCGGTCGCTCCCCCCGGAGCCTGAAAAAAGAAGGCTTGCCCAGTACCACTTGTCCCTGGGAGAGGGTCTTGTCCTGCTGGGAGAACTTCCCCTGCTTTCGCAACCAAAAAGTGGAGCTCGGATTTTCTGATGTATTTTGTGGGAGTCGTGGGGCTATCGTAGTCCCAGTAACTATTCATGGTAGCTTGACTGAGCTTGGACGTTATCAACTCAAAAGCACTCCGTGCTCCTTGAAAAGCGGAGACCTTCTCCGTGGCGCGTCGCGTCACCGTGCTTGTCTGGCTGATCGTGCTCATGAGCAATCCCAGCAGCATGATAAAAACTGCAGAGGCCACCATGACCTCCAAGATCGTAAAACCAGCCCGCGATTTTGAAAAAAACAGACTCTTCATTTGCCGGAATTGGCGATTTGCAGCGTGTAATTGTTGGTGTTCGATGACGCTCCGGAGGCAGGCTTTAAAACGATCTCGATCTTCAAAGCTGTGAGGGAATCGGTAAAGGCACCGTTCGCGCTGCCTGGGAAAGATGGAGTATTCGTGGTGGCATTCACAGTGTAGCGTGGATAGGTCGTCTCGTCCGTTGAAGGGATCGGTTGTCCATCGCTATCAAATGATGCGTTGGTATTGAGACTGCTAAAATTCGCTGTCAAGGCAGACCCTGCGATACTTCGGACGATTTGCGCCCGTACTGTTTCCCCGTTCGAGTCCTTGAGCGTATTCAAGCCTGTTGGAATCAATCCAAGGATCGCGATGACAGCAAAACTCACAATGCCTAAGGCTACAACGACCTCAATGAGGCTGAATCCCTCAAGCTTCAAAGAATGGCGCCCAAGAGAAATCGAAGAGTGCTTTCTGGCTGGTTCAGAACCGGGGGGGAATGTTGGGAGCATTTGAAATAGGGAGAATTATAATAATAATTATCTGCCGGTGACAATAGAACACGACATGGTACGATGACAAGAGGAAATAACCCATAGGAGCCTAATGTGTGCTTGAATAGCCCGAGTGACCGGAGGGCCGTGGCAAACTATGGAATACCTCGTGAAGAAGAACTCCTTGATCATCCCAGAATTGCATTCTCAAGGTGGAATCTGGATTCGCCGTCACATGCAAAAATCCCCCCGTTGACTCGGCGTAGATAAATTCCTGTTTGATCAAACCCTCGGGATCGGTGGATTTCGGGTCACCCGGCTTGATCCCGACGATCGAGTTCTCGTCGTTCACCGCGCCGACCGAGAATTCCTCTACGCCCGAGGGATGGATGCTGTGGTATTGCCAGTG
>VFJO01000142.1 GCA_009886045.1 Verrucomicrobiota bacterium | reverse complement strand
TCCAGCGCCGTCAATTCCGCCGCTTAGGCGTCCTCGGCGATTGGGATCACCCCTACCTCACTCTGGACCCCTCCTACGAGGCCGGTATGATTCGGTCCTTTTCGCGCTTTGTTGAAAAAGGTCTCGTCTATCGTAAGAAAAAGCCCGTCCTCTGGAGCACCGGCGCACAAACCGCGCTAGCTGAGGCTGAAGTCGAGTATCAGGATAAAACCTCGCCCGCCGCCTATGTCATGTTCCCATTCGTAAGCGGAGAGCTTGCCGAGAAAGCTTCTATCGTCATCTGGACCACTACGCCGTGGACACTTCCCGCGAACCTCGCCATTGCGGTGAATGCCGGCCACCGATATGCCGTTGCACGTGTTCGTTTGGACGGAGATGAGAAAACGCTCGTTCTTGCCGAGGCTCTCCTCGAATCATTTTGCACGTCCACCGCAGCCGAACTGGTCGCTGTTGAAAAAACAATTTCTGGCGCCGAGCTAGACGGTCTGGAGGCACGCCACCCTTTTCTCGATCGCAATGCGCCGATTTTTTCCGCCGCATTTGTCACGTTGGATACCGGCACCGGGTGCGTCCACATTGCGCCTGGCCATGGTGAGGACGATTACCATCTTGGGATGGAGCGCGGACTTGACCTTCTTTCTCCGGTTGATGACTACGGGCGCTACACCGAGGAATGCGGCTTGCCTGATTTCGTTGGCAAAAACGTGTTCGAAGCGAACGCCGATATTATCTCCCTCCTCAAGGCCAAAGGAGCCTTGGCCGGACAGGGCGCTCATGAGCATTCCTATCCGCACTGCTGGCGTTCCAAGACGCCGGTGATCTTCCGTGCCGTCGAACAGTTTTTCATTCGCATCGAAAACATCCGCGCCAAAGCTCTCGAAGAGGTTGATGCCACCACTTGGCTTCCCCATTGGGGACGCAACCGCATTCGCGGAACGGTGGAGTCCCGCCCCGACTGGTGCATCTCGCGCCAGCGCACATGGGGGGTTCCACTCCCAGTCTTCTACGATGCGCAAGGCGAGCCTGTCCTCGATCCCGCCGCGATCCGCAAAGTAGCGGATATTTTCGCCGAGAAGGGGACGAACTCTTGGTTCGAAATGGATGACGCCGCATGGTGCGATCTGGTGGGATTACCCGCTGGCACGACCCGCCGCCACGACACGCTCGACGTCTGGATGGACTCGGGCTTGAGTCACGAAACCGTCATG
>VFJO01000301.1 GCA_009886045.1 Verrucomicrobiota bacterium | reverse complement strand
TTTGAGAAGATCGATCCCGAAGAGGAGCCGGCGAAATACGCCGCGTTTGTTTCGCGTCTCGTCGAGGCGGCGCTGCGACAAAAGACCACCACCTCCGAGCGGCTCGCCCTTTGCAATGACCTTCTGGAGCGGATTTTTTCACTCAGCGAAATGCAACACGCCAGCGGGGATTTGTTGCCTGCATCCGGGCCGCAATTGCTCACCGAGATCACGCCGGGTTACCTCGCGCGCTCCGGGCTTCCACGGCCTCTCACTCCACTCGCCGAGAGCAGTTTGTTCACCGGTGCCCAGACCGATCCGCCACTCGCCAACGAGCTGGCTCTCGAAATGGCCTCCGCCGATGGAGTGGACATCCTGGTATCCTTCATCAAATGGTCCGGCCTGCGACTGCTCATGGATGGACTGCGCGAGCTTTCGGACCGAGGCGTGCCAATCCGGTTGATCACCACATCCTACATGGGTGCCTCGGACGCTCGCGCCGTCGAATGGATCGCCAAACTTTCTTCTGCGCAAGTTCGCATCTCCTACGACACCAAGCGCACGCGCCTTCACGCCAAGGCCTACCATTTTCATCGCCACTCCGGATTTTCGACCGCCTACATCGGCTCGTCGAACATGTCGGACGCCGCGATGACGCAGGGTCTCGAGTGGAACCTGAAAGTCACGGCGCAGGATCAGCCTCACATTATCGAAAAATTCCGGGTGGAATTTGAGACCTACTGGAACAGCCGGGAGTTCATTCCTTTCGATCCCGAGCAGCCCGAAGTGCTTCGCGAAGCCATCACCTATGCGAAGCAAAAGAGCAACTCCGCGCTGCCAATGTTTTTTTTCGAAATCAAGCCGCATGCTTTCCAGGAGCGGATCCTTGAAGCACTGAAGGCTGAGCGCGCTGCCGGATATCGGCGCAATCTTGTCGTTGCCGCCACAGGCACCGGCAAAACGGTGGTCGCTGCGTTCGATTACAAGCGTGAGTGCGATCGACGTGGCCATCGCCCGCGCCTTATTTTTGCGGCGCACCGTGAACAAATCCTCCAGCAGTCGCTCTACACCTACCGCACCGTTCTCAAGGATCCGAACTTCGGGCAATTATTGGTCGGAAATCACGAGCCGAGTCGTTTCGACCATCTCTTCTGCTCGATCGGCATGCTTGAAAACAGGGAGCTTCTCAAAAATCTCGGGAAAGATTTTTACAAAATCATCGTCATCGACGAAGCCCACCACAGCACGGCCCCGAGCTACCGTGTGCTCACGCAGGAATTCGAACCGGAAATTTTGCTGGCTCTCACCGCCACGCCCGAGCGCATGGATGGCAGCAGCGTGGTGGCGGAATTCCACAACCGCTTTGCCGCCGAGATCCGGCTTCCCGAAGCCCTCGATGAAAAACTTCTCGCTCCGTTCCACTATTTTGTTGTCGAGGATCCGGTGTCGCTCGATGCCGATAAATACTGGACGCAAGGGCGATTCAATCAAACCGAGTTGACCAACGTTTACACCGGCGCGCATGCGCTCGCCCAGCAACGGCTGTGCGCCATCGTCGATGCCCTGCAAAGATACCAGGCCGACATTCGCAGCGTTCGATGCATTGGATTTTGTGCCAGCGTTGGCCACGCAGAATTCATGGCCGAGCAATTCTGTGAGCAAGGCCTGCCGGCGGCGTGTTTCGTTGGTGAAACCATCGACCAGGAGCGCGCGGAAATTTTGAAAAAATTCCGCGACGGAGAATTAAATTTTTTGTTCACCGTCGATGTGCTCAGTGAAGGCGCTGACATTCCCGAGGTGGATACTGTTTTGTTTCTCCGGCCAACGGACAGCATGACTGTTTTTCTCCAACAACTCGGCCGCGGTCTGCGCCTGCATCCTGGCAAGGAGTGCCTCACCGTTTTGGATTTTGTCGGGCATCTCCACAAACGCTACCGCATCGATCGCAAGTTCAAGGCTCTCCTCCGCAAAGACCGCTTCAACATCCTCCGCGAACTCGAGTCGGGATTCCCTCATCTGCCAGCCGGCTGCAGCATCCGCTTCGAGCACGTTGCCCGCGAGCATGTGGTGCGAAACATCAAATCGAATCTCGCCAACCTTCGCGCTCAAATCATCGAGCACCTCGAAACCTTCCGCTCCGATACACAAACCGAACCGACATTTAAAAATTTCGCCAACCACCACGGCTACGAGGCCCATGAAATTTTGGGCGAAAACAAAACCTGGTCCGAGCTCAAATCCTCCGCGCGTTTGCAAGAAGAGACCACCGATCCCGATCTCGCCCGGTTGAGCGCTGCGCTGACAAAAGTCGCCAGCATGTCGGGCCGCAAAGGCATCGCGCGTCTTAGAAACGTGCTGGCTAATCTGCAGGCTGGAAATATCTCACAGGCGCTCGCCGTAGCAGGTGATTCGGCCCTCGCCATCCACTACCAACTCTGGGCCAAAAAAGGTTCTGAGATCGGGGTGACAACCATCGAGGAATCCTTCCAAAAACTCGCAGCGAACCCCGCTTGCATTTCGGACTGCATCGAGATTCTCGACCTCGCCGTCGACCGCACCCGCATCCTGAGTCTCCACGACAACACGCCTTTCGAAGTCCACGCCAATTACACCAACTCCAACATCCAGTCCCTCATGGGCGCGACGTCGATGACCAGCCCCGGCCAACAAGGTGTCGGTGTCTTGCATTTCAAAGATCACAAGGCCTATGCGTTGCTTATGACTTTCAATAAAACGGAGAAGGATTTCTCTCCAACAACGATGTATGAGAATTATCCCATAAGTAACCTGCTAATTAAGTGGGACTCGCAAAATCAAACATCTCGATCATCTCCAACTGGAAAAAACTTAATTAACCATTCAAGTCTCGGTTATCGCATTTTGATTTTTGCCAGACAGAGGAAGGGGCAGACCTTTACTTACCTGGGCCAAGCCAACCACACCACTCACGAAAGCGACCGCCCGATCAAAATGGTCTGGCAACTTGACCACTCCATGCCCGCCGAGATGTTCGAAAACTGCCGCAAGGGCGGATGAGGGTTTCTAAGATGAATACGTCACAAAATCTCGCAAACTCGCAGTGCGGTTGGGCCAGCAACCTGAGATTTTTCAGCGCCGCAAGCTTGGATGAAATTGTCAATTCCCTCACAGCATCCGTAGACACCTCGACCCCGCAGCAAATCCAAGCATGGAGGCGTTCCGTGCCTCCTTTGCAGAAGGAGTGTGGGGATTTTTCCAAGGAAAACCGCTCTGCCGCCACTTATGGTGCGGTGTTGGAGTATTATTTGCCCGACAGTTTGAAGCGGGCGGATGCGATCCTTTTGCTTTCCGGATCAGTCCTTGTCATTGAACTCAAGGGGGATGGTAACCAAGACGAGGAATATCTCGAGCAGGTCGCTGATTATGCCCGGCGGCTGTATTGGTATCACCAATTGTGCGGCGAAGAGGGAACAAGGGTTCACACGCTTGTGGTGTCCTACGGGGTTCGAGGCGCGTCCAAAGAAACCGACTGGATCACACTGATCAATATCGATGAACTCAAGTCGGTCGTGTCGAAGTTTGACAACCCCGAAACATCGCGACCGATACCGGTCGAAAAATTCATTCGCCCCGATCTTTGCCAACCTTCCCCCTCCTTGGTCCGTGCAGTTCGCGAATACTACGCCAAAAACGCACTGCCACGTATCAAGCGCATCGACGAAATCACCGCTCCAGCCCTCTTGCGAGTTGTCACTGAAATTCATCGGACACACGCAGAGAAGCGACGCAAGCTCATCTTGATCAGTGGAGTGCCAGGGGCGGGGAAGACCTTCGTGGGTTTGCAAATCGCGCATGAGCCGTTTTTGGATGACCTTGCCGAGCCAATGCCCAACGGAGAGAAACCAACCGCACCCGCCATTTTTTTATCCGG
>VFJO01000167.1 GCA_009886045.1 Verrucomicrobiota bacterium | reverse complement strand
CCGCCCGCGCGCTCCGTGCAGCTTTTTCTGCGACCACTCTTGGCAACGACCCCGCCTGCGAGTCGTGGACGGGCCTCGTTCTGGACAACCCGGACCGGCTTGCTCTCTTCCGCGACCTCGTCCTCTCGCTCTCCCCAGTGGACCCTCGCGAGTCGGGCCTCCGAAACGACCTCCTCCAAGTACGCGCACTCCCTGAGATTCCGCTCAAGACGATCACCACGCCCGTTCTTCTCATTCATGGCGGCATGGATAAAGCCATTCCGGTTGCACCGGTGGAGGCCGCCAAGTCTCAACTTCCGAATTCCGAGCTTCTCCTCTTTCCCGACGATGGACACCTAGTTTTCCTTGGCCGTGGGGCCTCCATCGCCGAAGACCGCATCATTGCTTTTTTGAAAAAACACACCTCACCTCATGGCGAATAAGTCGCGACTCACCAACCTCCCCAACGGCCTTCGCATCGCAACCTGCGAAATGCCCCACGCCCAAACTGCGGCCATGGGCATCTGGGCCTCAGTCGGGGGACGCCACGAACCCGCTCCGCTCAACGGCATCTCGCACTTCATCGAGCACATGCTCTTCAAAGGCACCCAGCGCCGCTCCGCACGCCGCATTATGGAAGAGGTCGAAGGCGTAGGCGGAGATATGAACGCCTTCACCGCCGAGGAGCGCACCTGCTACTACGCAACCGCCGCCGCAGAGTTTTTTCCCAGAGTCTGCGATGTCCTCTGCGACATCTACATGAACCCTCGCTTCTCACGGCGGGATATCGATCGCGAGCGCGGCGTCATTGCCGAGGAGATTCTGATGTACGAAGACGAACCCTCCTCCCGCGTGCAGGAACTCCTTGAAAACACTCAGTGGGCTGGCCACCCCCTCGGCAGGCCGATTACTGGAACAGTCGAAACCATTGAAGCGATGGATGCCGATGCCTTCCGCTCCTATCGTACCAGCCATTACCATGCGCCCAGTACCGTCGTCACTGCTGCGGGCAAGGTACAACATGACGAGGTGGTCGATAAAGTAAGCCGACTCCTCGCCGATCTGCCGAAAGGAAAATCCCCCGCTGCCAAATCCTTTCCTCCAGTGCAGAAATCTCCTCGCCTTGTTACCGAGGCTCGCGACATCCAGCAAACCCAGCTCGCCCTATCCGTGCCAGCTTTCAGCCACCGCGACCAACGCCGCTTCGCTCTCCACTTGCTCAATGTCATCCTAGGTGCGAACGCCAGCTCCCGCCTTTTCCAGGAAATGCGAGAGAAGCGGGGACTTTGCTACTCCGTAAGTAGCCACTGGCTCAGCCTTAACGATGGAGGCGCGCTCGGCATCTCTGCCGGACTCGACCGCCGCAACCTTGAGAAATCCCTCCGCCTCATCCTTTCTCAGTTCGATCTGCTCTGCAAAAAACCCATCGGGGCAGCCGAACTCCGCCGAGCCAAGGAATACACGATCGGCTCAAACCGAATGGCCCTCGAGCGCACCTCGAGCCAAAACGCCCGCCTCGGTGGATCAATCCTTGCCCAAGGTCAAATCGTTGACCCCGAAGTCGTCAACGAACGCCTCCGCGCCATCACCCCAGACGATATCCTCGCCGTAGCCCGAGACATCCTCATCCCCTCGCGCCTCAATATCGCCGTCGTCGGCCCCAACCCCGACGAACCCATGATTAAAAAACTTCTCGCTCTCTGAGGGACTCTATTTTCAAGCGTGGGTCATGTTTTTTGCCACGACCCACTGGTCGAATTGCTCGGGGGTTACGAAGCCGAGGGCCACGGCGGCTTCTTTGAGGCTGGAGGCTTCCTTGTGGGCTTTTTTTGCGATCTGTGCGGCCTTGTCGTAGCCGATGTGGGGGTTCAGCGCGGTGACGAGCATGAGGGAATTTTTTACATAGCCTTCGATGACTGGGAGGTTCGGCTCGATGCCGATGGCGCAGTGGTCGTTGAAGGAATGGCATCCCTCGGCGAGGAGGCGGACGGAGTGCAGAAAATTGTGGACGATGACCGGCTTGAAGACATTCAGTTCAAAATTGCCCTGCGAGGCGGCGATGCCTATGGCGGTGTCGTTGCCCATGACTTGGATACAAATCATAGTCAGTGCCTCGGACTGGGTTGGGTTCACCTTGCCGGGCATGATCGATGAGCCGGGCTCGTTTTCGGGAATGTTGAGTTCGCCGAGGCCGCAGCGGGGTCCGGAGGCGAGCCAGCGGATGTCGTTGGCGATCTTCATGAGCGCGCAGGCGAGGGATTTCACAGCGCCGCTGGCAATGACGAATTCGTTATGGCCTGAGAGGGCGGCGAATTTGTTGGGCGCGGATTGGAATGGGAAGCCGGTCAGTTTCGCGATGTGCGCGGCGGCGCGGTCGCCGAACTCGGGGTGGGCGTTGAGCCCGGTGCCAACCGCAGTGCCACCGATGGCGAGTTGGTAGAGACCGGTGAGTGAGAATTCGATGTCGCGTAAGGATTGATCCAGCAGACAGACGTAGCCGGAAAACTCCTGTCCCAGAGTGAGTGGGGTGGCATCTTGGAGGTGTGTGCGGCCGATTTTTACGATGTCGGCAAAGTCATTCGCCTTGGCACCCAGCGTGTCACGGAGTTTCTTGACCGCGGGCATGAGGGTCTCAACGACCATGGAGGCCGAGGCGATGGACATCGCCGTCGGGAAGGTGTCGTTCGAGGATTGCGACATGTTCACATCGTCATTTGGATGCACGGGCTTTTTGGAGCCTTTCTCGCCGCCTGCGATTTCGATGGCGCGATTCGAGATGACCTCGTTGGCGTTCATGTTGCTCTGTGTGCCGGAGCCGGTCTGCCAGACGAACAGCGGGAAGTGGTCGTCGAGCCGGCCGTCGATGACCTCGTCGGCCGCGCGCACGACGAGGCCAACCTGTTCGGGTGTCAGTGTCTTCAGGTCGCCGTTGACGAGCGCGGCGGCCTTCTTGAGGATGCCGAGCGCGCGAATCATGGGCCGCGGAAAGTGCTCCCGGCCGATGCTGAAGTGGTGAAGCGACCGCTCGGTCTGCGCGCCCCAGTACCGGTCCGCGCGCACACTGATTTCGCCCATGGTGTCGGTTTCAGTTCGGGTCATGGCCATGTTCCTCATTGTCTCGCACCTTGGACCCGCCCGCACGCTGTGCCATCATGCGTCGCATG
>VFJO01000044.1 GCA_009886045.1 Verrucomicrobiota bacterium | reverse complement strand
TTATTCTAATTCTCTTTCAAGTTGAGACTAATAATCCACGGCCATGCGGTAATGCTTTTCACGCGAGCTGTGTCTGAAGCCAGGGTGGGAAGGTCGTTTGCGAGTTGTGCAATGACGGCTTTCATTTCGGAGAAAACGCGGTTTGGGAAGGATTTCTCCCGGATTTCATCCCAGAGGTGTTCTGTTGGATTGAGTTCCGGCGAGTAGGGAGGAAGGCGGTGGAGCCGGATATTTTCAGGGATTTTGAGTTCTTTAGAAACATGGGAACTGGCTCCATCGACGATCATCACGAGAAAGTCGTTGGGGTGCGCCTCGGAGACTTGCGCAAGGAAGGCGCTGAAGGTTTCGGTGTTCATTTTCTCGGCGAGCATCCAGTCCAATCCTCCATCGAAAGGGCTAACGGCTCCGTAAACATAGGTGAATTGGCGTTCGTAGCCGTTATCGACGACGGGGCGCATGGGTGCAGGGGCCCAGCAGCGGCGGATTCGCACCATGCGACCGAAGCGGGCTTCGTCCTGAAAGAGGAGTTTTACCTTACGGCCCTGGACAACTTCGGGTTGAAGGATAGTTGCCAGCTCTTCCGGGAGTTTTTTTTCCAGTCCTCTTGGACTTTGGGGTCGCTTTTGGGGTGGCGGGTGTCGGGGGCGACTTTGCGCCATCCGTGGCGGGCAAGGAGTTTGTAGACGACCGAGGCGGCGACAGGTTTTTTCAGGTGCTGAGCGAGCGCAGCACGAATGGGAGAGACGACGACCATGCCACCCGAAGCTGCCTGCTCAAGCCAGGGTTGAAGGAAGGCTTTTTCTTCTTCCGGACTCATGAGTTGGCGACGGCGTCCGCCCCAGTTTTGAGGCGGTGCAGGGGTGGCTGCGCCGAATTGAGTGCGAAAAGTCTTTTGCATGCGTGGAACGGTGGCGCGGCTCACGCCAAGGATGGATGCGACTTGTTCCAGCGTGGCTCCGATCCGCGAGGGAAGCAAAACAGACTGGCATAGGCGGAGGGTGCTGGCGCACTTGGTATCGCTGGCGATTTCTTGGGCTTTATTGACGAGAGTCGGATCGATGGTGGGTTTTCGTGCCATCCCGAAAAGAAAGCATAATACATCTCAACTTGAAAGCTAATTAGAATTAGTGAAATTCGAAAGGCGGAATGGGAAATTGGCCTTCGGCCGATGTTGGAATGAAGAGGGATGTTGAATGTTGGATTTTCGATGTTGGATTTTGGATTTTGGATTTAATTCAGAATTCAAAATTCAAAATTGATCATTCAAAATTCGTAGGCTGTGGCGCGGTCGATGGCGCTGCTGTGAGTGATTTCACGATATCGAGGATGCTTCCGGAGAGTTTTTGAATTCGGAGGTCTATGGGAGCAAGTAGACCGTCCGCCATGAGAATGAGGTTGCCTCTGTGGGTGTCGGAAATGGCGAGACCATTTTTAGGATCGAAAAAAGCTGTCTCTCCATCCGAGGTGAAGGCTTTCCAGCCGTTGCCAATGAAAAAATCCCTAATCTGGGCCTCACTCGTTGCGGGTATGCCTGCAATGGCAGGCTGCTCAATGATCAATCTGTTGCCATCTGGGGTTGGCACAACGCCGAGGAAACGGACCTGATCGGCGAAGAATGCGTTGTGAAGCAGCCATCGCTCCAGATAGTCAATGGGCGAGGCCTTTGATTCCTCGTCTGGACGATAGACCACACGCAGGCCGAAAAAGCCCGGCCATGTTGCTTTGAGAAAAGTTCCGTGCGCTTCACGAAACCAAACTTGGTGTTCGTTGCCTTCGTCCGAAGGTGGGAGGCTCAGCTCTGCTGGAGCGGAAGGGAGGAACCAACCTTGCTCGTTGGCGACTTCGTTGAATATGCGGAGTTCTTCTTGGTAATAGGTATGACCGCCTTGAATGCGGCTAACTGCTTCAAGGCGTCCACGGAGCGTTTCAATACATGCTTCGAGCGGGATTCGCTCAGGGTTTGCGTGGTCCACATGGAATGACATTAAGCTTGTTGGTTGGGTTGTTTCAAGTGGGCATTTCTGCCATGAGCAGGTTCAAATGTGGGCAGGAAGACGGTCAATGATGGATGTTGAATGTTGGATGGTGGATTCATTCAGAATTCAAAATTGCTCACTCAAAATTTCGCAGCCTGTGCGGAGTGTGCGTTTCCAAGAGATCATGGGGTGTTTTAATTTTGGCTTTTGGATTTTGGGTTGGTGGATTGCGGCGGAGCCGCTGTGGCGGGTAACGAGTAACTGGTGGCGAGTGGGGTGAATTTTGGATGATGGATTTTGGGTTGGATGCAGCATTCAGCATTGCTCATTCAAGATTTCGCATTGTGTGGTGAGTGGGCTCATGGCTTTGGCTTATTTGATTTCGGGAGCTTCTTCACTTCGGCATCGAGCAGTCCGAGCAGATCAGCCTCCCCTTGCGCTTCCAGTGCGGCGCGTCGACGGGCGGCGTAGCGTTCGTATTCCGCTTCGGCCAGAGCGTGCGCCTCCTCGCGGCTCACCTTCCCGGCGTCAGGCAAAATCGCGCGTTCGTTCAGATTCAGAAAATCATGCATCCGCGTCACCCAATTCTGGAGGAAGACTTGATTCTTCCGCCGTGCCTGATCCTCGGCAAAATCCAGGAACATCACGACGATCCTGTTCAGCTCCTCGATCTCGTCCTCGCGTAGATAGTTCTTGGCAATGGTCACATCTCCCTTCCGCACCACGCCGGTGCGCCACGCCATAAGCCCCATGTTTTGCTGGGAGGAATCCGCCCGCTCAGCAATCAGCTCCGCCGCCGTCTTCCCCGTGGCCGCGAAGTGCAGCTTGTTCTGGATGGTCTGGAAGAACACCTGCGTCTCGGGCTCCGTAGGTTCGTAGTCCGCCGCCAGTGCGAGAATCTCCCTCACCCGCAAATACACCCGCCGCTCACTGGAACGGATGTCCCGGATGCGCTCCAGCAATTCGTCGAAATAATCAATGTGACCTTTGCCCGGCGGATTTTTGAGCCGCTCATCGTCCATCGCGAAGCCCTTCACGATGTATTCCCGCAGGCGCTGTGTGGCCCAGATGCGGAACTGCGTCCCTCGCCGGGACTTTACCCGGTAGCCCACGGAGATGATGACATCCAGATTGTAGAACTCGACCTGGTAAGTCTTCCCGTCGGCGGCAGTTGTTGCAGATTCTGCAACAACTGAATCCCTCACCAGCTCCCCCTCTTCAAAAGCATTTTTGATGTGACGGGAAATGACCGACTTGTCCCGCTGGAACAGGTCCACCATCTGATTGAGCGAAAGCCACACCGTCTCGCCCTCCAGTCGGACTTGCAGGCGCGTCCGGCCATCCTCGGTCAGATAGAGGATCAAGTCTGAATCTGGCTCTGGTTTCTTCTTCATTGCATCGTCTCCCTTCAGTTTGAACTATTCGATAACGCCGAATAGTTGTCGCCCGCAGCGCTCAAATCTGCGATCAGCACATCGTGCCCGCTCATCGCGACACGGTTTGCGACACGGGAGACATTGATCTCCGGGTCGTCTGTGGCCACATAGTAGAGATAAGTCCGATAGCCGGCCTGCTGGGCCTGCTGAAGTAGAGCTACGTTGCCCGGGTGGGACATCACGGTTTCAAATGTAAAGGTCTGGCGAACTTTCAGAAGTTTCCCACGAATGAAGTCTACAAGCACGCTGGCGAAATAGGAGTTGCCAGCAACGGAAGTGAAAAAAAGCCGCCCGTCCTCAAAACTCAAACTTCTGGCTGCATCGGAAAATCCCTTTTCTTGAAGAAATTTCGATCCAGTAAAAGCAGGCAAAACCTCTTCCTGTGTTGTTTGGATGCCAAAACGATGAATGTCCGCGTAGCCTGACTTTTTGATCCCAGCTTCAATTTCATCGGGGTTCAGATAGACGCCAAGCAGCGACTCGGGCAGGAAGACGGTCAATGATGGATGTTGAATGTTGGATGGTGGATTCATTCAGAATTCAAAATTGCTCATTCAAAATTTCGCAGCCCGTGCGGAGTGTGCGTTTCCAAGAGATCATGGGGTGTTTTAATTTTAGATTTTGGATGATGGATTTTGGGTTTATTCAAAACTCAGAATTAACAGGATTAGCGGAACTCGGGCAGGAAGACGGTCAATGATGGATGTTGAATGTTGGATGTTGGATGTTGGATGGTGGATTCATTCAGAATTCAAAATTGCTCATTCAAAATTTCGCAGCCTGTGCGGAGGGTGCGTTTCCAAGAGAGATTCATGAAGTGAGGAGAAGTTTTGTGGCGGCGATCCCAACTGGAACAGCAGCAAGAAGAATAAGGCAACCAACACCAGATTTGCGATAGCCGACTCCTGTTCCAGGAATGCTGAAGCTGGAACCAGGCGGCTGGGCGGCCGCTCGGTAGCCTGCTCGAAGAGCAGCCCAACGGGCGAGACCCGCTGGGAGCGGGCGAGGCAATATTTTTCCCACGAGCCGTTGTGCCAACGCGGAATCCGCGACCACCGACTGAATAGCCCAATCCAGACTTGCTCAGGTTCAATCGGAACGGACCGAGATTAACGGATTTGCGGTAGTAGAAAGCCATGGGAGTCGCCTGAAGAAGTCAGACAATAGTAAAGAAAACCATAGCGGGTCGAGTCTGCATTGAAAAAAATCGGCTTTTGCTATTGAGTAAATAGAGATTTCGATTTGTCATGCACAAAGGCAAACTCCTCCTGCTTTGCAAAACAAGGCTGCAAGGGGTTCTGCGGGTGAATACGATTTACTGTCTCGATGATGTGTAGGATTTTGGTGATCATTTCACCAGCAACCCTAACAGCCCCGGTCAGACATCCGCTGGGGGAGGGAAAGTTTTCCTAAAAAATTTCGTATGGCTCTATGGCCGCGACTACTCCCCAAAATGCCTTGCGAGTTCCGAGGACTGAGTTCTATTCGAACACCATTTCCATCCTGCGGATTTGTTCATCGAAGGCTTTGGGTTGGCGCTCTTGAAATTTTCGGAGGTTTATCAACTTCCATTGGATGCCTGGCAATTCCGATACATGGGGGCAATGCAGCAGGCTCCAGTCTGGCTGGGCGCAAAGCAGGCTCAAAAGAAAGTTTTTATGGTCGCTGGTGAGCCGCTTCATCAATTCGGATCGAAAGCGGGAACGGGTTTCTATCAATTGCTGCAAGGGCACGGGAACCGCTGCCATCCCGGCGAACTGCTCCTCGTAGGTCGCTGAGATGTCCTTTTCGCGCGCGTCAAGAACCTCGTAGGGCGGTTTATCATGTCCGGACAGATAAATGACGAAGCATTCGATCATGGCGTCCGTGAGTCCCTCGGCTTCGAACAAGCAATGGACATCGAAAAGATCCCTCGGGTGCTGGCGGTCCAGAGCCGCCACGAGCTTGCCACCGTATAACTCCGCTTCGGAAAGGACGGGAACGGCCAACTCCGCCATGAAGTGCCTGGCAGCTGTGTGCACGAGTGGACGGTTTTTGATCGGGTGGACGGTGCCTCGAAGCACAGTGTTGACCTCGATTTTGACCATCGTGGAACCCTCATCGATTAGCAGTTTGGTATCGCCCATTTCCTTGTTGCCCACTTTGCGCGTGGAGAGTCCGGCTTTTTCGAGACGCCTGGCAATGATTTGGAGACTTGCCGTGATTTCCTCCAAGGCCGTTTGCCTCGGGGTCGCGTGGTTCACATAGACGAGATCGAGATCGACCGATAGGCGCGGCATTTCACGGACGAAGAGGTTGATGGCCGTGCCTCCTTTGAGCGCGAAGGGGGTTTCTTCAAAAACATCCGGAGCAATGCGGAGCATCAACTTCACGGCCTCGATGTAAGCTTTATCCATTTTTGAGAGTCAACAGGGTGCCGTCCTTCAGTCGGGTGATCCAGCGACTTTTGCTGCCGGTCTTTATTTTGTGGTCCTTGAGAAGTTGATCGACATCCACAACGGCGGTTTCTCGTGACCATGTGAGAAAAAGTCGAACCGCCTTTACACTGGTGCAGCAGGCAAGGAGCCGCCCTAAAAGTTCAGTGCGGAGGTTGCGCAGACCATCGAACAAATTGCGGGCTTCTTCCAAATCCTGATGAATGCCGACCTGAGACAGAAGCTCAAGGACGGCGCGTTCCGGCACGGAGACCTTAAGGTTTTCCAAAGCTCCAGCTGGAGTCGAAATGGTCTCGTCATTCAACGAGGAAGGCTTCCAATCAAAAAGCTGGGTGTGAACAAATCGAGCGCGGAAACGAGATGTGAACCACTCAGGCAGGAGGAAGCGGCTCTCACCCCAGAGAATCCAGTTTTGACGGAATGCGAGGTTGTGACGAACCCCATGCAAATCGAGCGCGCTTTTGCCAC
Organism: Verrucomicrobiota bacterium; assembly: GCA_009886045.1. Lineage (GTDB taxonomy): Bacteria > Verrucomicrobiota > Verrucomicrobiia > Chthoniobacterales > Terrimicrobiaceae > UBA967. The sequence continues at coordinate 3,202 of VFJO01000044.1, read as the reverse complement.
CTACATGCAGGCCGGGGGATTTTGTTTGGAGGAGGCGAATGCAGTTCGGTGCGTCCAGCGAGTCGGAGGGATAGGCATAGACTCCCTGACCCAACCTGACGAGCCAACCGCTTTTCACATATTGGGCGGCCTGCTTGGGGGAAATCTTCTGAGCAGCCAGCGCCTCCAAATCGAAAGGAGCCCCGTGGGGTATGGCCGCGTAGAGGTTTTTGATTAGAGAATGTCTTTCAGTTCTCTTCATGAGCAAATAATAATGCATTTTCTAAACAATCTGTCAATGCATGTTTAGGTTTTGATTCAAAATTCTATTATGAGGGAATTTTGAAATATATTTTTCAAACAACGAATGGCCGTTGCATCGGTATTGGAAAAAACACTACTCCAGTAGCTAAAAAAACCGCCATCGAGAGCAGGACGGTTTTTTACTTGGAGGTCTGCCTTCAGTGTCAAGTGTCCCCAGTTTGCTGGATAGCAAAAAACAACTTGTCGATAAAAGAGCGTCTGGTTAATAAACACCCCCGTCTTTTGTATATGATCAATCGTAATGCCGCCCTTTATTTGAATGATTGGCTAAAAAAATCACGCCGCAAGCCTTTGATTTTACGTGGAGCCAGGCAGGTGGGCAAGTCGACCTTGGTTCGTGAATTCGCCAAGTCGGCTGGACTCGAGCTTTTGGAAATAAATTTGGAAAGACACCCCGTTTTGGACACGGTTTTCCGAAGCCTTGATGTGGTGCGAATCTGTCGGGAGATCGAGGGGCTACTGGGTCGACGGATCGAGGCGGCGAATTCGCTTCTGTTTCTGGATGAAATCCAAGCCACGCCCCATGCATTGGCGGCCCTGCGTTATTTTTATGAGGAGATGCCAGAGTTACCGGTGGTGGCGGCGGGGTCGCTTTTGGAGTTCACCTTGGCGGATCATGAATTCTCGATGCCGGTCGGGAGAGTCGAATATCTCCACCTCGGACCTCTGGTATTTTCGGAGTTTCTTGCTGCGGTGGATACGGGGCTGGTTTCCTATTTGGAGGCTGCGGGGAGATTCGAGGAGATTCCCGATACTGCTCACGCGAGACTTGTGGAGCGTCTCAGGGAATTTTTCTTTGTAGGAGGGATGCCCGAAGCAGTGTGTGAATTTCTGGAAAACGGTTCACTGACCGGGGTGCGGGAGGTCCAGCGCTCGATCGTAGAGACTTATCAGGATGACTTCGCCAAGTATGCGCGGAGGGAGGACTTGGCGAGATTGCACGGCGTCTTCCAACGGATTCCGGTGAACATTGGCCGCAAGATCAAATATGTGAACCTGTCCCGTGAGGATCTGGCGCGCGACACGAAAGGTTGTGTGGATCTTTTGATTCGTGCACAGGTTTGTCACCGGGTGTCGGCATCCCATTGCTCGGGCTTGCCACTTGCTGCGGGTGAGAACCCAAGGGCCTTCAAACTCATTTCCATGGATGTGGGTATCGTGAATTTTCTGTGCGGAGGGCGATGGGAAAGCCTCTCTCAAGCCACATCGCAAACTCTCGTGAACGAGGGAGCCTTGGCGGAACAATTCATTGGGCAGCATTTGGCATTTCTCGATCCGGGCAAGCCATCGCTCCACTACTGGCTTCGCGAGGGAAAATCCGAAAACGCGGAAGTGGACTATGTGGTCGCGGAGGATGGAAAAATCCTGCCAATCGAGGTGAAAGCGGGAGCGGCTGGCTCGCTCAAGTCGATCCATCAATTCTGCCACGAAAAAAATTGCGTGATGGCTCTGCGATTCGACCTGAACAAGCCCAGCCGTTTTCAAGTCGCCTTCAAGACTCGCGAGGCATCAACAACGGCGGTGGTCCATTTCGAACTTCTGTCCCTTCCTCTATACGCCGTGGAAGCTGTCGGCAGGCATTCCCTCTTTTCTTCGATTACGAAAACCCACGACTGATAGCTAAAAAAAACCGCCCTCGAGGGCAGGTCGGTTTTTTTCTTCAGCACCATGGCGGTCGGTGAGCGAGTGAGCGGGGTCAGTCCCACGCATTCACATATCAAAGAACGATTCAGCCGTAAGCGGGGTCAGCCCCACGCACATGAGCGGGGTCAGTCCCACACATTCACATATCAAAGAACGATTCAGCCGTAAGAAACTTATGAGAGGAGGTCGGTCCCGCGTAATGACGCATTTTTTAGCCGAGTTTCCGAGTTGCCACAGTGTCATCGCTCTGAGGTGCTGATGCCGAGGAGATCTTCGGCGTCCCAGTCGAGAACTGTTCTCCGTGTCTTGGTGTCTCCGTGAGAGGCTTGCGCCGCAGGCGATGTGGTGGAAACGCGGTAAGGGTTGCTTTCAAGGCGTTGTCTGAATTTTACCTTGACGATATGTATCCTTCTGGATACACTGCTTGCGAATGGATACTCGCAAAACCGAGGAGTTCTCAAAATGGCTCGATGGCCTAACTGATATTCAGGCAAGGGGCCGCGTACTGGTCAGGATCGAAAGGCTCGCGATGGGAAACCTTGGCGATCTAAAAGCCGTCGGCGAGGGCGTTTCGGAACTACGAATCCACTACGGACCCGGTTACCGCGTTTATTACAAACAGCGGGGGAGCGAGTTGGTAATCCTCTTGGCCGGCGGGGACAAGGGATCCCAATCTCGGGATATCAAAATCGCACTGCGTCTTGCCAAGAACCTTCCCGATTCATTTTTATCATGAAAAAAACTAAAATCACACGCTACGATGTTGCGGAGCATCTGAGGACTCCCGAAGAGATGGCAGTCTACTTGGAAGCATGCTTTGAAGAGGGCGGCAACGATGCCGGTTTCATCGCCAAAGCGCTTGGGGACATCGCCCGGGCAAAGGGAATGACGCAAGTCGCACGTGATGCGGGAGTCTCACGCGAGAGCCTTTACAAGGCGCTTTCGGGGGATCGGAGTCCTGCATTTGAAACGATTCTCAAGGTTGTTGGCGCACTCGGCTTGAAGCTACGCGCCCAAGCGGTGAAAACTTGAAGGGCCTACTACTTGGGGAAGAGTCAGAGAGGCCAGCAAATTATTGATATTTAGTTGCGTTAAGCACGCGTTTGAATCCATCAAACGCAAGCATTGGCCTCGCATTTTGACGCACTGGGTTTGGTGGAGTTGCCGGAGTGTCATTGCTATGAGGTGCTGATGCCGACGAGGACGTCGGCGTTCCGGTCGAGAACTTTTCTCCGCGTCTTTGTGGCTCCGTGAG
>VFJO01000174.1 GCA_009886045.1 Verrucomicrobiota bacterium | reverse complement strand
TCGTACATGGCGAGGATAAGAGCATCACGGCGCTTATCGTGAGCAAAAGCATCGAGGACGGCAGGGTGTTCGAGCCCCATAGGGCGACGGGCGGCGGTGGATTGAGTGCTCAAAGCGGATGTGTTTTTTTTGACAGATTTTCGGGCGAGCGAGTGGTGTCAGGCGATTTTAGGAAACCACTGGTAGAGCATGAAGTAAACAAGCACGCCGGTGACGGAGACATAGAACCAGAGCGGGAATGTCCACCGGGCCCAAGCGCGGTGTTTTTCAAAGCGGCCTTTGATGGCATGCGTCATAGTCACCAAGATGAGAGGGACGATGACGATGGCCAGAATGATGTGCGAGATGAGCATGCTGTAATAGAAGGTGCGCCAGAAACCTTCGCCGCCAAAGGGGGTATGAACGCCGTGGACTAAAATCTTGTGAAGCACGTAGGTGATGAGGAAGACGCAGGAGACGGAAAACGCGGCGAGCATGCAGTTGCGGTGCGCAATTTTTCGCTCGGTTTTGATGAAGATGAAACCGGCAGCGAGGAGGACGGTGGAGATGGCGTTGAGGCTGGCGTTGAGAGGCGGCAGGTCAGAAACGCTCATGGCACCTTATTGCTGCGGTCGAGTTTGCGGCAGGTATCCGCGATGTAGTAGGTGAGACCCGCAAGGATCAGACCGACGATTGCGAGCATCCCAACGACTCCCCAAGAGAGGGCAATACCTGCGGTGACGGTTTGGGGTTCGTCGGGCCCCCCGGTGCCGGGCTGCCTGCAACCCACGCATGCAGCGGCTTCGGGCAGACGGGTCAAAAAAAAGCAAACGAACAAGGTGATGAAGTGTTTCATTGTATTGATGGCGGATTTTTTAACCATGGAGTCAGTTTTTTTTAGTCGCTTTGGAAACTTCGCGTAGGAGTTCGCCGATGTCCAGCATGAGCTTTTGGACAGCTTCGGGATCGAGACCGTCTTGGTACCCACGTAGCCAGCCGTCGGCATCCACAAGCACGATTCGGGTTGAGTGGGCTGGGGTACCATCAGGTTCCTTGGCAATCGGTTGGAGGAGACCAGTGACGACGATTTTTTGAATGGCGTCGGGCATGCCGGTGAGGAATTTCCAGGAGGCGGGGTCAGCACCTTGTTGCTCGCCAAAGGCCTTGAGAACCTCGGGAGTATCGTATTCTGGATCGACTGTGAAAGTAACGAGTTGCACATTGCCTCGCGTCTTTTTGAGCTTTGTGTTGAGTTCTTGCATCCGGAGCACGGTGATCGGGCACGGGCCTTTGCAGCGGGTGAAGATAAAATTTGCAGCCCAAATTTTTCCCTTGAGATCGTCGAGCGTGACGCGGTTGCCAGTCTGGTCGGTGAGTTCGAATCCGGGAACCTTGGAAATTTTCTCAAGATTTGAGGGAAGTGCAGGCGGACGGGTGGATTTGAGGCTCACATAGGCGAGGCCGATGAGGGCCGCCGCCACGAGAAATGCCACGATCCATCCGATGCGCGGTATTCCGGGCCGCGCGTGGATTTCAGACATAGTAGAGCAGTGCGAGAACAAACAGCCAGACGACATCCACGAAGTGCCAGTAGAGAGCGACGTTGTTGAGCGCGATATGGCGGGTAGGTGTGAAGCAGCGAGTAAAAAGTTGGCGGAGAAAGCACCAGAGGATCAGCAGAACGCCGATGGCCACATGGAGTCCGTGGAAACCGGTGATGACAAAAAAGCTGGAGCCATAAACACCGCCTGTGTTGAACCAGAGTCCTTCGTGGTGAAGATGCCACCATTCGTAGCATTGGAGGCCGACGAACAGGGAGCCGAGGGCGATCGTCACAAAAAGCCAGCCGAGGCCGGATTTTCCTTTGAGAACCGCAACCTCACCCATGTGGAAGGTGCAACTGCTCGCGATGAGGAAGACGGTATTGATCGAAGTGAGCAAAAGCGGGAGGTGGGCGATGTCAGGACTCGGTGGCCAAGCGTGGCCTGCCTGCCATGGGAAGCCGTTCCCCGACCAGCGGAGGACAAAATAAGCGCCAAGAAGCCCAGCGAAGAGCATGCCTTCGGAAATCAGAAACATGATCATGCCGAATTTGGCTGTGGCTGGCGATGCGCCGTTGTGCTCTTGGGAATCGTGGGTGAGGACTGCTGTGGACATGAATATGGTTGGTTTTAGTTAGAAAAGAGTCACGGGTTGATCAAGGGACCACGAATGTTCATAAGTATCAGAACGAATGCAGAGAGGGAAATAGCAAAAAGCCAGAGAAAAATCATAACAATCGCATTTCGGGAGAGATTTTTTTTCATCTTTGCGTGGCGACAAGAAGGCCGAGGAGAAGAGGCAGGTAGATGATGGAGGAAAAGAAAAGATTCCGTGCAGCTGCACGACTGCGTTGCATCATGAATCGCAGCGCAAAAGCCGTAAAAGCCAAGCCCAGAGCAAGAGCGCCAAAAAAGTAAATGGGGGAATTGAATCCCAGAATTGAGGGCATGAGGGTGACGGGAATGAGAAAGAGGGAATAGAGAAGCGCTTGACGCGACGTGACACTGCCTTCGGGGTCCTTAGCGGTGAGCATCACAAAACCTCCATCGGCGTAGTCGTCTTTATACATCCAAGCAATGGCTAAGAAATGTGGCATCTGCCAAAACCAGAGCGTGGCGAAGAGGAGGCACCCTTCGGTATTGTACTGGCCTCGGGCGGCAACCCAACCGATCAGCGGCGGCAGGGCTCCAGGTATCGCGCCAACAAGCGTGTTCAGCGAGCTGATGCGCTTCATAGGTGTGTAAACTAGGATGTAGATCGCAATGGTGGCGAAAGCGAGGAAGGCAGCACGAGGATTCGCAAAAAGCGTGAGGATGGCGATACCGCTCAGAGAAAAAAACAAACCGAAGAGGAGAGCGTCTTGCGGTTGCATGCGGCGGGCGGGCAGCGGACGGTCCCTCGTGCGCTTCATGAGGCTGTCAATATCCCGTTCCCACCATTGGTTGAGAGCCGCAGCTCCCGCTGCGGAGAGGGCAGTGCCAAGCAGCGTGGCGAGAAGCACAACCCAGTCAAAAGGCCCTTGCCAACCAAGCAAGAATCCAACAAGCGTGGTGATGAGAACTAAAAAAGAAAGGCGGGCCTTTACCAGTTCAAGGACATCATCGATCAAGGCGTTCTTTCGTTCCCGCGTAAGGACAGCGGCGCTCTTCATGCGATACGGGCAAAGTTCAAAACTGGGGGTTGGTCGGGAATGACAAAGCGACCCGCTTCCGCTCCGCGCCAGAGGCGGAAAGAGAGAACAACCCCCACGATGAGAGACAAGGCTCCAAGCGCCATGTGGGCGGTTGCAACATCGGCAGCTTTATCGGACCAGATTGTCCAAGCGCCTAAGAGCACCTGAGCGAAAATCATCAGAAGCCACACGCCTGCCCACAGGCGCGCCGCGCGGGCGATGGGATTAGTGAAGGCACGCCATGCCGCAGCGACAACAGCAAGCAGTATTGCAACGGCCACCCCCCGGTGAGCCATCTGAATCCAGACGTATGCAGCCGTGGTGGGCATTTTATTATCGGCAACACGAGCCGAGTTGATTGCAGCGATTGAGGCCGCCGAGGTGTCAGGCAGGATTTTCCCATAGGCCAGAGGGAAGTCAGGAATCGCTAGGCCTGCATGCTCATGCCGCATCGTCGCACCAAGGCTGAGTTGTAAAAAGATGAGACCAGTGGCTCCGACGACAAGGTTTTTTAAGACGGGATCGGGCAAGAAAACATCCCATGCTCGGCGCATGAAGCTCGGACTTGTCGCCAGCGTCAGAATCCCCAGCAAGCAGAAAAATGATTGCGCCAGCATGGCATGGAAGATTCCGATTTCATCTTTAAAAAGCGAAACGCGGAGCCCTCCCAATAAACCTTGGATACAGACAACGATGAAGGCAATGATGCCGAGATTTCTGACCCAGCGACGCGGCTCCACGACCAAAAGCCCTACGGCGAGAATCATTGTCATGAGCCCGACGCCCGAGGCAATGAGCCGGTGGCTGTGTTCGTAAAAAACTCCACCGACCCAGCCCGAGAGAGGGAAGAGGAACATGTTGTAGCCATAGGTGGTCGGCCAGTCAGGCACAGACATGCCAACACCTTTAGAGGTCACAATCCCTCCGCTGCACAACAGAAGGAACGTTGTGGCCAGCGTGATGCAAGCCCAGGCGTAAATGGCAAGCCGACGCAGACTCAGGGATGTGTTTGCTCCATCCATGAACTCACAAATTAGTGGGACTCAAGGCGAGCACCTTCGGGCGCACGCTCGGTCTGAGGCAGGTAATCCTTGTCAAGACCAGGAACGCTGTATTCGTAGGGTCCGTGGTAGACGACAGGCGTTTTGTCAAAATTGCCATGCCCAGGAGGCGATGGCACCGTCCACTCAAGAGTGTTGGAATGCCAAGGATTGTTCGGAGCTTTTTTTCCATTGCGCAGACTCATGACGACATTCCATAGGAAGAGGAATGTGGTGAAGCCAAGTCCGATCGCGCCAATTGTGCAGAGCTGGTTGAGCGGCTGAAGTTGGCGTAGGTGCTCATAGACGGTGGGGTCTGCGATGCGGCGCATCATCCCACCGAGGCCCAAATTGTGCATCGGGAAGAAAGTGAGGTTGAAGAAAAGAAGTGTGAGGAAGAAGTGAGCCTTGCCGAGCGACTCATTGAGCATGCGTCCAAACATTTTGGGGAACCAGAAATAGATCGCTCCAAAGATGGCGAATATACTTCCGCCGAAGAGCACGTAGTGGAAGTGGGCTACGATGAAATAAGTGTGGTGAACAAAAAGATCGACCGGTGTGGAAGCCATGAAAATGCCACTCAATCCGCCAATGACAAACATGGACACAAAAGCCAATGCAAAGCACATGGCTGTTGTGAATTCAATCGAACCACGCCAAATCGTGCCCATCCAGTTGAAAGTTTTGATAGCGGAGGGCACTGCAATCACCATGGTGGATACCGAGAACGCGGCGCTGAGAGTCAGATTCATGCCGCTGACAAACATGTGGTGCCCCCACACGACGAAGCCAAGAAACCCGATGGCAATCATGGCATAGACCATCGCCTTGTAACCAAAAACCGGCTTGCGGGAAAAGACGGCTAAAATTTCCGAGGTCAAGCCCATGGCCGGCAAGATCATGATGTAAACCTCTGGATGCCCGAAGAACCAGAAGAGGTGCTGCCAGAGGAGAGGCTGCCCACCGCCTTGAGGAGAGAAGAAACTCGTACCCATGTTCAAATCTGCGAAGAGCATCGCAGCGGCAGCAGAGAGGACTGGCACGGCCACGATGAGCAGAATTGCCGTGATGAAAAGCGACCAGACTGGCAATGGCATGCGAAACATGGTCATGCCGGGGGCGCGCATGTTGACGACAGTCGTGATATAATTTGTAGCCCCAGCGATGGACGATAGACCGTTTATGAATAATGCTGCTCCCCAGAGACTTTGACCGATCGGTGTTCCATTGTAAGCAGCCACAGAACTGAGCGGTGCGTAGGCCGTCCAACCTGTTCCCGGAGCTCCACCTGGCGCGAAGAAGGCACCAAGGAGAATGATACCAGACAGGACATAGAGCCAATAACTTAACTCGTTCAAAAGCGGAAACGCCATGTCACCCGCGCCAATTTGAAGTGGAATCAGGTAATTGCCGAAGGCTCCGATCAGAAGAGGCATCACGACGAAGAAGACCATTATAGTCGCATGCATCGTCACGAGCATATTGTAACCGCCGGGAATAATGGAGCCGTCAACAGCAACGGTTGCTGGAAGGAGCCGCCCGATTAGGGGAATTTCCGCACCGGGAAAGCCGAGCTGCCAGCGAACTCCCAAAGCAAGAGCGCCACCGAGGAAAAGAAAAGCAAGGGCGGTCCAAAGATACTGAAGACCGATCATCTTGTGATCGTAGGTCCAAAGATATTTATGGAAAAAGCTAGTTGGGTGCTCAGGATGAGCGTGGGGAGCGGACTCTTGAACGGGTGCGTCGATGGTAGTGGCTGGCATTTTCAAAAATGAGGTTTCAAATCTACAGGATCACTAGAAATTAAAAATTGACGTCTGAAAATGAAAATTTCATGGATCAGGATTGTTTCGCAAATTTTTACGCTCCGGACAATCCAGTCGTTGCGTTTTTTACGAAAAAGCTGCGCAGGGATCGCACAGGGCCGCCGCACGAAAATTTGGGGTGATTTCGACATCGATAGAGCTGCGGCGTCCGGCGGCTAGGTGGTGAGCTGCCGCAAAGGCTATCATCAGAGCATTATCAGTAAGCAGACCGGCGGGCGGAAAGTGGATTTCCAAACCCAACTCAGCGGCGCGCTGGATGGCCCGCGAGCGAAGCGAGGAGTTGGCACTGACGCCACCACTCAGGCTCACAAGCCGTCGGTTGTTCTGCTTGGCTGCTTTGAAAAGTTTGGCGAGGAGAACATCCGTGACGGCTGCTTGAAAAGAGGCGCAGAGATCAGGCAGGTCGGCAATTTCGGGAGGGCGATTTTTTTCAAGAAAAAACCGGACGGCAGTTTTAAGACCACTGAAGCTGAAGTCGAGATCCCCCGAATCAATCATACCACGTGGAAAATCAAAGCGTGTAGGGTTGCCTGACTTGGCCAAGCGATCAATCTCGATTCCGCCTGGGTAGCCAAGGCCAAGAAGCTTCGCGACTTTATCAAACGCCTCACCGGCAGCGTCATCAAGGGTGCGGCCAAGCAGGCGATATTGCCCAAAGCCCTCCACATCCAACAGCAGCGTGTGCCCGCCACTCACGACCATCGCCGTGTGCGGCGGGATTTTTTCGAGGCCAAAAAATGGCGAGAGGAGATGCCCTTCAATGTGGTTGATCGCGAGAAAAGGTCTCCCAACCCCGATACAAAGTCCCTTTGCAGCAGCTGTGCCAACGAGGAGAGCCGAGGCCAAGCCGGGGCCAGTTGTAGCTGCAATCGCATCGAGGTCGCAGATTTTTAGACCTGCATTCTCAAGTGCCCGGTCAATGATCACGGGAGCCGAAACGAGATGATTCCGAGATGCCACTTCTGGAACGACACCCCCAAACTCGGAGTGGATTTCCGCTTGGCTGAAAATTTCGTGAGCCAAAATCCCATCGAAGTCTCTCAAAACAGCGGCTGCCGTCTCATCACACGAAGTCTCAATGGCAAGAAGTATGGGCATTACTTTTTTGCGTTTTGATTTTTGACGTGCTGCTGCGAGCCGAGCAGGGCATCCACCGCCCGCTCGAGCTGAGGATCCCAGATTGCAGTTTCCGAAGTGGCAGGGTCCTCACGTTTGCGACGCGAGCGGAGGAGCTCTGATTCTTCTTCATTAGTGAGCGTGGCACGGATGTGGGGACTCACCCCGTGCTCGTGGATGAGCTTGCGACCGGGGGTAAAATATTTTGCGGTGGTGAGACGTGCGGCAGAGCCATCTGGTAGCGAGACGATGCTCTGAACGGATCCCTTGCCGAAGGTGGTTTCGCCGACAATGAGTGCGCGGTCCAGATCCTTGAGTGCGCCCGCAACAATTTCAGAACCGCTAGCGCTCGCATAATTGGTCAACACAACGAGGGGATACTTGCGATGAGGAGCAGCTTTTACAGAGGTTCTGTATTCCCGCGAAGCAGCGCGGCCTTCCGTGGAAACAACGAGCGTGTTCGGAGGGACAAAGTGGCCGCAAACATCCACTGCACTTCCGAGAAGCCCCCCGGGATTGTGCCTCAGGTCGAGGATCAAAGCATCCATCCCCTGAGCCTCTAATTTGTCAAGCGCGGCACCTAATTCCGCGGCAGTGGGCTCGTTAAACTGAGTGATGCGTGCATAGCCGATGCGTGCCTGTGCGGGGTCGCGCCGGGGAAGAATGCAGACATCCTTGATACTTGCCACCTTGATGACCTCGCGGGCGATTTCATAATCCTTCACCTCGCCAGTGGATGGGCGTCTGAGCGTGAGACTCACTTTTTCTCCGGGGTTGCCTCGGAGTTTTTCAACGGCATCGTTGAGTGCCAAGTTATCTGTGTTTTCGCCGTTGATTTTTAAAATTTGGTCCCCTGGCAGGATTCCGGCTTTGAAGCCTGGGGTGTCTTCCATGGGGTTGATGACGGTGAGTATGCCGGATTTCTGAGTGACAACCACGCCGAGACCGCCGAATTCGCTACGAGTGTCCTCCTGCATGCTTTTGAAGCTTTTGGGCTCCATGAACTGGCTGTGGGGGTCAAGATGGTCGAGCATGCCACGAAGGGCACTGTAGGTGAGTTCTTTGTAATCAATTTTTGTCTCATCGACATAATCCTGCCGAATGAGCTGTATGGCGCGAGCCAAGAGCTGGAGTTGTTCGTAGGGTGATTCTTCATTCTTTGAGGGCGTGGCCGCTGTCGAGGCCTCGCGGGCTTGCGCCGTAAGGCTGAGAGCAAGGAAGGCAGAAAAAATGAGTCGGCGCATGGTGGTTACATTAGCACGGTGCGGGTCTTAACCAAACCGAGAAAGCTCATGGAAAGTGGAATCAAAAACAATCCCAGGCGTGGGGTTGGGGCAGGTAGTCAGGGAGCTGCAAACTGTTCTCCCAGAGTTTATGGAAAACGGGTGTGGCGGACCCAGACATCGGCGGAACGATCCAACTCCACTCGGCAGAAACGGCACGACCGGCCTTCATTTCGCGCGCGGCAAATTCCATGAATTCGGAGGACGCGCGGTGGTGATCCACAATGCGCACACCAGACTCCTCAAAGGAAAAAATGACCGCCGCATTGAGTTCGACGAGCGCCCGGTCTTTCCAGAGGGAATCCGTCCCACAATCAATGCCCATTTTTTCCGCGACGGCCGGAAGCATATCATAGCGGGCTTCGTCACCCAAATCCCGTGAGCCGATTTCGGTTCCCATATACCAGCCATTGAATGGCGCGGCCGGAAAATCGAGTCCTCCGAGACGCAGGCGCATATCAGAAAGAATGGGAACAGCGTACCATTTCAGTCCCAAATCAGGGAACCATGGCAGGCTCGGGTGCTTCAGAGAAACTTCCAAGGTTTGAGTGTGGGGAGGTGGAAAAAGCACAGGCTCGCAACCACGTTTTTGGATGATGAGAGGGAGGAGATCAAAACGGATCCCCTCGCCTCTCCAGCCGAGGGCAAGGGCATGGCGAGTGAATGCCACATTTTTCGGATCACCGAGGATGGTACCGTCGGGCTGTTCGTAGCCGGCGTAGCTGAGGAGTTGGTGGTTCCAGATTCTCACGGCGGAACCCTCGCTCGTTGCTGGAGCAAAAACCGTAAGGAATGGCTGAATTTTTCCCGCGTTTGTCGCGGTGTCGAGATGCTCGAGAAGGGCTCGATATACCTCGCTGGGCTCGGAAATGTGTCGCAGGTCACGGACTTTGAGGGAGGGCCAGAACAGACGACCAATGCAGCGGGCATTGTTTCTCCAAGCCATGCGGGCACCATGCTCGAGCTCATCAAATGTCGGCGTCCAGCTTCCTCTGGAAGCGAGTTCCTCACGCGCGGCCTGAGCACGCTGCGCATGCGTGGCGGAATCGATTTTTTTCTCGAGGGCAAAAGCCTCAAGAAAGTCGAGTGCCTCGCGGGTGGAATCTTCGGCTACCACTCGATGACTGAGCTGGCATAGGTGAGACCGCCACCGAAAACAACGAGGAGAATCGGGTCGCCCTTCTGGAATCGACCGACGCGCGCCGCTTCATCCAGAGCGATAGCAACTGCCGCAGCAGAGGTGTTGCCGTATTTGTCGAGATTGATGTGAAAGCGGTCCATCGTGAGATCCATGCGGCCCGCCATGGCCTCAATAATCCGGATGTTTGCTTGATGCGGGATCACGCATTGGATGTCGTTCGAGGTGAGGCCACATCGCTCGAGAACGATATTTGCGGCACGCATCATGGAAGTCACAGCCTGCTTGAATGTTTCGCGTCCATTCATTTGGAGGGTGTTGAGTTTGTCATCCACATTTTCGCGGGTGATCGGCTTGGCACAACCGCCACCGGGCATGTGGAGGATATCTCCATAGTTCCCATCACTGCCCATGTACGTTGTGACGACACCTTTTGAGCCGGGACGGTGACGAAGGATCGCGGCTCCGGCGCCATCCCCGAAGAGGACGCAAGTGTTACGATCCTCCCAGTTGACGATGCTGCTGAGCTTATCGGCGCCGATGACAAGCACGGTTTCGCAGGCGTGATTTGAGATAAATTGGTTTGCGATTTCGACGCAATAAAGAAAGCCAGAGCAGGCGGCATTCACATCCATGCACGTCGCATTTTTCGCCCCGATGTGACGCTGAACCTGACAAGCGGTTGATGGAAAAAACATGTCCGGAGTGATTGTGGCAACGAGGATCATGTCGATTTCCTCTGGGGTCACACCGGCATTTTCCATGGCTGCTTGGGCGGCTTTTGCAGCCATGTGACTGGTGAATTCGTTTTCCGCTGCGATGCGGCGCTCGTAGATTCCGGTCCGTTCTACGATCCACTGGTGGTTTGTCTCCACCATGGCTTCGAGATCCGAATTGGTCATGACACGCTCTGGCACGTAGCTGCCGGTACCAATGATAGAGGCGCTGCGATTAGACCGAGGCTGGATGTCGCGAAGGGAGTTTTTCATGAAGTGGTTTCATCGCCTCGACGATGCGGTTGTTGATTTGAAGTTCGACTGCCATGCGGGCGGCGCGAATGGCATTGCGCAGAGCGAGAGCGGAGGAGTTGCCATGTGCCTTGATGCAAATGCCATTGACTCCAAGCAAGGGTGTGCCGCCATATTCATCGGTGCTTGTCCTTTTTTTCACCGCCTTGAATGCGCCTTGAGAGAGAAGAGCGCCAAGCATTCGAAGCGGGTTTTTTTGGATTTCCTCCTTGATCCACGAGACCATTGATTTGGCGAGCCCCTCAACGGTTTTCAGAAAGATATTCCCGGTGAATCCATCGCAGACGACGACTTCCACGGGCTTTTTAAAAATGCCGTGTCCTTCGACATTTCCTGCAAAGTTCACGGGCGCCTCGCTGAGCAACTGGTGGCACTCGCGACAAAAATCGGTGCCCTTGCCCGGTTCGGTGCCGATATTGAGCAGTCCGACACGCGCCTCGGGTGTCCCAACGATGGCCTTGTAATAAACGGCCCCCATCACAGCAAATCCCACGATGTGCCGGGGACTCGGGTCGATATTCGCTCCGCCGTCAATCAAGAGGAAAACCCCGCTATCGGCTGGAATGAGCACACCGAGAGCAGCACGCTCGATGCCAGGCAAAGTACGAAGCTTGATGGTCGAAGCCGCCACAAGAGCGCCTGTATGCCCAGCGGAGACCACCGCGTCGGCATCACCCGATTTGACGAGATCAACCGCGCGACTTACGGATGAGTCTTTCTTTCTCCGAACACTATCGAGCCCGCTATCGGACATGTCCACGACTTGTGAGGCATGGAGGCAGGAGTAGCGGGACTGGATATCGGCGGTGGCGTGCTTCGCGAGTTCGGCACGAACTTTGGACTCATCACCAACGAAAATAATCTCCACATCGGGAAAATCGCGCAGTGCTTGGATGGCTCCCGCTATGGGATTTTGCGGGGCATAATCCCCTCCCATGGCGTCGAGGGCAATTTTCATCCGGAGAAAATCCGAGACTCGGAACTACTCAGCGCCGATTGTTAAGACCTGGCGTTTGTTGTAATATCCGCAGGACGGGCAGGCGACATGACCGGGAACGGATGCGCTGCATTGAGGGCATTTGGCGAGCTTAGGGGCTTGCCAGCGGTTTGCTGCCTTGCGCGTGCGAAGGCGCATTTTTGAGGTTTTGCGTTTGGGAACTCCCATAATTTTACTTTAGTTTTGGTTTTAGCTTGTCCAGCGCGTCCCATGCCGGCACGGACTTTCCGACCGGCTGCACAAAGGCAACTCGGGAGTCATCGCGACGCGCGGGGCATTGCTTTTCACCGCCGCTGTCGCACTTGGGGTGCGCGGGCAGGGCAAGATGCATATCCTCTCTGACCTCAGGGGTCAAGTCAATCAACTCCGCTTTTGGTAAATCAATTTGCATCGAAAAGGGATCAACGATCAGATCCCATTCGAAATCTTCGAGACAGTTGACGCATTGCATTTTTCCCCGAATGGAAAGGCTCCCTATAGCAAACAACCCTCCACCGCTCAGGCCGACATCGAGCGAGTACCACAGAGTCGTGGTTGGGGTGAAGCCACCCTGTTCGAGTTCCAAAGTTGCGGGGGTTTCCTCGCCTTCGATGTGCAGCGTGTCCCCTTCCGGAATATGGTGAAGGTGCACTTTCATAGTTTAGGAAAATAGCAGCACCGAGGAACTCGGTCAATGCAGGCGAGGCCGGGTTAATGATAGTCGCCAATTTGTGCTGTAAATTCCACCCACTCGAACAAATCGCTGTGCCTACCCAAGCTCACCAATTGGAGTTCTTCGTCCGTTTGGACATAGATGACTAGCAAGTCCGGTTTGAAATGGAACTCGCGGCATCCCACATATCCCGCTTTGAAAGGATGATCGCGGAGACGCGCATTCGACGACTGCCCTGTCGATGGGAGATCGATGGCTTTTTCGGGTAGATCATCCAGACCTTTCTCGCAATCCAGCTTTTTGTAATCCTGCTTGAACTGGCTCGCGAGTTTGATTTCACACATCAGGTTTTAAGGGCGCGAAGAGTCTCGGCGGCAGATTTGAATTTCCGGGTCGGTCGCTCAATTAAGGCTGCCGAGATTTCCGCATTGAAAGTGTGATCGGTATAACGTGCTTCGATTTCCTCGAGGCTGGAATTGTCGAGGATGAGTTGAAGGCAAGTGGTCGGCGCGAAAGGGATGGCTTTTTGGATGCAGACCTGTGAGAGAAAGATTTTAATCGCATCACCCACAGTGATTCCGAGTTTAGAGAAAATCTGCTCGGCGCCCTTGCTTTTCCGCAGTCGACCTAGGCGGGTAATAGTGCCGTTTTGGCCATGACACAAAAATACTACATTTGCGCTTCTCCCTCGACAGGAGCATCTCAGAAAAAAGGATTTTTACCGGTGCCTGCAAATACCCCCTGCTGGGAATGCTCAACTTTTATTGATCACCAAGCAGCGGGGCTCGGTCATTTCCTCCATTGCGTAGCGGACGCCTTCGCGACCGGAGCCGCTCTCTTTGACTCCACCGTAGGGCATGTTTTCCACGCGGAAGGTCGGGACTTGGTTAATCAGGACGCCTACGACCTCGAGTTCCTCAAAGGCGTGGATGGCTTTTTGAAGATTGCTTGTGAAAACCCCCGCTTGGAGTCCGAAGCGGGAGTCATTAACCATCGCGAGGGCTTCTTCATAGGTGCCGTAATGCTGGAGCACAGCGAGCGGGGCAAAGGCTTCTTCGCAGAGCACAGGCGAATCGGAGGGTACATTTTCGAGCAGTAAGGGGCCAAGGACAGAGCGGCTTGAGGCATTCAGGGGAGTGAGGAGTGAGGCTCCTGCCGCAGTGGCCTCTTCGACCCACTCGACGACCTTATCGCGGGCGGCAGCATTGATCATTGGGCCAACAAGGGTCGAGCGCTCGGAGGGATCCCCAGTTTGGATTTTTTCCTGAATGAAGGAGACAAGAGCGCCTCGGAACTGGGTAAAAATCTCACGATGCACGAGGATTCGTTGCACGCTGATACACGACTGGCCAGCAAATCCGTAGGCAGCTGCAGCAATTTTTGGGATGGCGGCGTGCCAATCGGAGTCGGGCTCGACGATGACGGCGGCATTTCCGCCAAGTTCGAGGGCGGTTTTTAATTTGGCGCCTCGGCCCTTAAGTCTCCAGCCAACATCCACGCTGCCGGTGAAGCTGAGCATTTTCACTCTCGGATCGGAGAGCAGCGGAGCAATCAGGTCGTGAGAGAAAGGCAGGACGTTGATTTGCCCCGCTGGCACTCCGGCTTCGTGGAGGACCTCGGCGAGCAGGAGCGCCGAGAGAGGGGTCTTTAATGCGGGTTTCAGCAGCATCGTATTTCCCGTGGCGATGCAGGGAGCCACTTTATGGGCAACGAGATTGAGCGGGAAATTGAAGGGCGTGATGCCAAGGATCAGGCCCAGCGGGAAGCGTTGCACCAAGCCAAAGTGGCCGAAGCCGGGTGCGCTGGCATCCATATTGACGCCATGCCCCGCGTCGCCCAAGGCAAGTGCAGCTGCGAAACGGAAGGTCAGGCAGGTGCGATCCACTTCGGCTTCGGCAAAGGTCACAGGTTTTCCAGCCTCGGCAACGATGACGTCAACGAACTGCTGGCGACGATCGGAGATGATCTGTGCGATTTTTTCCAGAGTCGTTGCACGGACTGAGCTGGAAAGTTTTCGCGTTTTCCGAAATGCCTCGTGGGCACTTGCGACGGCAGATTCGATATCTCGCGAGCCAGCCATGCAGACACTGGTAAGCATTTCGCCAGACCAAGGGTTGTGAATTGGCTCGAAGGCCTGAGTTTCCACCCAGCACCCGCCCAAGTAGAAAGGTTTCATGATATTTTAAATGCGCTCGACTTCCCTTTTCTCCACAAAAGTCGGCAGACCCTCGCGGGAAAAGCAGTTCATGAGTTCTTCGGGATCGAGGGCTTCGGGCATCATCACGCCACGCTCGGTGATTTTTCCAGTAGCAAGTAGGCGGGCCGTGATGGCAGGGGGGATTCCGGTCTGCACAAGAGTGAGTGAATAACCATATTTCTCATAAGTGTCGCGGTGGCTATCCATCGAATACACAAAATACTCCACGCGTTTGCGGTCCTTTGTTCCTCGAACCTCGGTGCCAACGCAGGAGTAGCCCTCCACCGTCGCCCCGAGCTGTGCAGGCTTGGGCAGGTGGGCACTGGCTACGCGTACTGGAGAAACCTCTACGCCATCGACTCGTATTTTTTTCCAAGTGTCGAGATTCAGGAGTTGAAGGCTCTTGGAAATATTCACCACTTTATCCGGAATGCTGTATTTGAAAACCGAGTAGCGCACACCTTTCTCTACAAAGGGGGGATGAATGCCTAAACTCACGCCCTCCTCGTGCGCGACGGCATAGGTTTTTTGAAGTCCAATCGGCTCCGGAAAACGAACCCATTCGATCTCGGTCTCCAACGGCTTTCCGCTCACGACACGCCCATCCTTCACATAGTAAGGCGGAGCTCCGAGTTCCTCAAAAAATGTCTCCGGCGAAAACAGCACTGCAAAGCGGTAGCCTCGCACTTCCGCATTGTCGGCATCCAATACCCGGATACTTGAGGCCGTATCCAAACGATCCATCGCCCAGCGGGCGTAAACATTCACCGCCCCAGGATCCATACCCATGCACAGGATTCCAGCAAGTCCTCGATCGAGGAATGGTTGGTTGAATTTTTCGATTTCGGCTTCGAAGGAATTCTTGCCCGGCTTTTTCACGCCAGGAGCAGAGTAGATATCCGCCGCCATGTCGATGTAGTGGGATCCTGCACGAAGGCAGGCCTCGAGTACGGAGTAGTTCGTCTGGCACACGCAAGCATTGCAAGTCACCGTAACCTCGTGCTCGCGCATGAGCGCCGCCAGCGCATCGGTGTGCATGGCATTTGTTTTCACAACCAGAAAGCGGCTCTTAGGGGTTTTAGCCGCCAACTGTTTGGCAAAAATGGGATCCATATCCGCCAAGACGATGCGGTCAAAACAGTCGTATTCATGAAGCTTTTGGCCGATGACCGAACCCACACCGCCAATTCCTATAACCATTGCATTTGCCATATAAAAAAATTGAGCGCTTAGCTCACCTCAACCAATATAGATCAAAATCTTTTTTAGGCAACTTGGCAAAGAGGCTCGCTTTGTCCACCGTGTTCAAAACACCGCCATCACGCCACCTTTTTCCAATCTGCCCCCTTCTCCACGCACGCCCCCGCATCACAGCACATTAAAATGAAAGAAAATGAACACTAACCCGAATGGCGCTCTTCCAGATACCAAGGAGCAGGCCAGACTCATCATTTTCGACTACATCAAAGGCTTCTAGAATCGAACCCAGTTGCACTCGGCCCTCGGCTGTAAATCCCCCAGCTCGACTTCGAATCCTCCCAGAGCCATAATCCCGAATAACAATAAGCGCCCCTCCACGTGTTTTCGAGGAAAGATCATCAAGTGCATACCCAGATTATGTCTTGATATGTTTTGTGCTCGGACTTGGGAAAGGGCGGTCCGGTTCTGCTTCAAGCAACAAGGAGTCCGCTCACTGCGGCTACGAGCGCACGTTCATCACCGATGGCGAATTCTTCGCCGGTCGGCATTTCGAGTGAGCGGCCGTTGGGAAGGATGAATTCCAGGATGAGGGGGCGTGGGCCGGAGTTGGATTTTACGGCGGCGAGGATTTTCAGCAAGGCGGGTTCATCGAGCCGCTCGCGGGCGAGGCGCAGGCGCACGGGGCGCACAGAAGTTTTTTCTTTGAGGGCAGCGACGGCGCCTGCGGTGGCGCGGATCGCTTCGTCGCGGCGGGTGATGCGTGTGTTGATCGCGACCGCCAAACCGGCCACAAATAGAGCGGCATTCTTTGAGAAGGATTCATCCCAAGCCGTGATTTCGAGCGAGCCAGTGAAGTCCTCAAGAATCATAATTCCAAAAGGCTTGCCGTCTTTTTTAGAAAAGCGCTTTTCGACTGACATGATCAATCCGGCGAGCTTGAAAGTTCCCGGCTCGGTCGCCTCGCGCGCTTGGGCGATCGTGTTGTATTTTCCAGAGTCAAAATTTCCCGCATAGCTGTCGAGTGGATGCCCGCTCACGTAATAGCCGAGGAGCTCCTTCTCATACTTGAGCATTTCGAGTTGGAACCAGGGTTCGATTTTTGCCGCATGGGCGGACTTCTTTGGTTCTGCTAGTGGAGCATCTCCAAAGAGGGAAATCTGCCCACTCGCGCGGTCGCGCTGCATGGATGCGGCGGTACCCATGGCAGGTTCGATTTCCGCAAATAATGCAGCCCGGTTCCTGTCCAAACCGTCAAACGCCCCGCACTTGACAAGGCTCTCGAGAATTTTGCGGTTCACCGTGCGCGAATCCAGGCGGGAGCAGAAATCCTCTAAAGTGCGGAAGAATCCGCTTTTTTCTCTTTCAGAAATGGCAGATTCCATCGCCCCCGCGCCGACATTTTTGATGGAAGCAAGACCGAAACGAATGCCGGGACCACTCGCATCGGGGGAGAACTTCAGCGCGCTTGCATTGATGTCGGGCGGTAGGACGGGAATCTCCATACGGCGACACTCGGTGATGACGACTGCAAGCCGGTCGGTATCGTTTGCATCAAAGGTGAGCATGGCCGACATGAACTCACGGGCAAAATGAGCCTTAAGATAAGCTGTTTGGTAGGATATCCATCCGTACGCAGCGCTGTGGGACTTATTGAATCCGTATTGCGCAAATTTCTCGATAAAGCCGAAAATGGCATCCGCTACCTTTGGCGGAATTTTATTGTGTGTGCCGCAACCTTCGACAAAGCGTTTGCGTTCTTTTTCCATCTTCTCGGCATCCTTTTTCCCCATCGCGCGGCGGAGCAAGTCGGCCTCGCCAAGGGAGTAACCCGCGAGCACACTGGCAGCCATCTGAACCTGCTCCTGATAGACGATAATGCCATGCGTTTCCGAGCAAACCTTCTCGAGTAGCGGATGTAGGTATTCAACTTTTTTGATGCCTTTTTTGCGCTCGATGTAGTCATCAATGAACTGCATGGGGCCCGGACGGTAGAGCGCCCCGATTGCTATGATATCTTCGATACAGCTTACATCAAAACGCTTACAACAATTTGTGATACCACCGCTTTCCATTTGAAAAACGCCAAGCGTTTCGCCTCGGTTGTAGATGTCAAACGCGGCGCGGTCGTCAATTGGGATATGATCAATATTAAAATCCGGGCACTTGGCATGGATAAGTCGCACGGCCTCCTGCATGATCGTGAGAGTGCGCAAACCGAGGAAGTCCATCTTGAGCATGCCGAGGTCGGTGAGCGGTCCCATGGCATACTGGGTGACAACTTCGTTTTCCTTACCACGAGACAGCGGTATAAATTCATCGAGCGGCCTGTCGCCGATCACCACACCAGCGGCATGGATACCGGTATTGCGGCTGAGTCCCTCGAGCAAGGTGGCGTAGTCCCAGAGTTGGCGAACGGGCGCTTCGTTTTCGATGGCAGTCTGCAACTCAGGGTTTTTTTCGCGCGCCTTCTCGAGGTCAATGTTGAGCTCGTTTGGGATCATTTTTGCCACACGGTCGCCATCAGCATAGCTCCACCCAAGCACTCGAGCCACATCGCGAATTACGCTTTTGGCGCCTAGAGTTCCAAATGTAACAATTTGCGAAACAGAGCGTTCTCCGTATTTTTGACGCACATATTCGATCACTTCGCCTCGACGCTCCATGCAGAAATCCACATCGATGTCAGGCGGGCTTACGCGCTCAGGATTCAAAAACCTTTCAAAAATTAGCCCGTATCGAAGCGGGTCGATATCCGTGATGCCAAGGACATAAGCGATGAGGGAACCCGCTGCCGAACCACGCCCAGGACCGACGGGTATGCCCCTTTCTTTGGCGTGCCGGATAAAATCCCACACGATAAGAAAATAGCTGATGAATCCGGTTTTCTCGATCACGGAAAGTTCGTAATCGAGCCGCTTGTTGAGCTCGGGGTCCGTATCGACGCGCGCACCAAAGCGTTTACAAAGACCTTGGTGGCAGAGATCCCGAAGATATTGCTCACGGGTACGCTCGTCAGGGGAATCAAAATTTGGGTATTTTGGCTTGCCAAACTCCATCTTGAACTCACACCGCTCGGCAATGCGCAGCGTGTTATCACATGCCTCGGGAAGCTCGGCAAAAATGGCGTGCATCTCCTCGGGCGACTTGAAATAAAGCTCCGGACTGTAGCGCATCCGTTTTTCATCCACGACATTGGAGGCCGTACCGATGCAAATAAGCACGTCGTGAGCTTCGTGGTGCGACTTCTCGAGAAAGTGCACGTCGTTCGCAGCAACTATTCCAATATCCAGATTACGAGCAATTTTTACAAGTTGAGGATTGATTTTTCTTTGCGCATCGAGGCCGAAATCATGCAACTCGATGAAGTAATTTTCAGCACCGAAAATATCGCGATACGCCGCAGCTGTGGACTGGGCCTCATCAAAACGACCCGACGCCAGCAGCGAAGCGACTTCACCCTTCAAGCATCCGCTGAGGGCAATGATGCCTTGTGAATGTTGAGCCAGACGCTGCCGGTCCACACGTGGCTTGTAGTAAAATCCCTCGAGATACCCCGCGGTGGATAGCTTCACAAGATTCCGATAACCCTCTTCATTTGTTGCCAACAGAGTGAGATGAAAGGCCACATCCTTTGCCGACGAGGCGTTTTTATCGAGCATTGAGCCCGGTGCAACGTACATTTCACAGCCAATAATCGGCTTGATACCGGCCTTCTCGGCTTGTTGATAAAATGGCACAGCCGCATGTAAGTTGCCGTGATCCGTCACTGCCACAGCAGGCATCCCAAAACCTACCGCCTTTTTGACCAACTCATCCAAGCGCACGGCCCCATCCAGAAGCGAAAATTCGGAGTGACAGTGCAGATGAACGAACGACATAGCTCGATTCTATACCAACGCGCCACGCTTTGTCGAATAGTCGCAGTACAATTTAAAATTCAGGTATGCCGGATCCATTCATAAAATGATCCTTCAAATCCAAAAAATCCAAGCGACTCACCCAATGAAAAAATTCAACAAAGAAGCGAGATGATTTGAGCATTTTAAATAACTGCCACTCCTTTGATGAGTTCGCCTGATTCTGCAAATTGGAATGCAGGAGCTTATGGTCAAGTAATGGAAATGGTACGCTGAGAAATCTTGAAACTCCGTCAATTAGGGTGATCACCCTATCAGTTTCAGATATAACCGATTTCTTTTTCTACAAAAAAAGAAGCCGACTCTTGCGAGTCGGCTTCATGTTTTAAGTAAGACTTCGGTGTTTAATTAGAACGCGAAGCGAAGACCAGCGCGGCCAAGGATTCCGCTCTTAGGCTCTTCGGAGGAGTAAACCCAACGAGCGTCGGAGAAGAGACCGACGTTGTCGGTAACGCGGTACTCAAGACCACCACCAACAGTGCCGAAACCATGACCACGGCGACCTTCGCCGTAGGCTGCACCGCCGCCGATGAGGGCGTAAGGAGCGAGGTTGATCGAGCAGATTGGATAACGAAGAAAGAGGTTACCTGCGGTAACCCATTCAGCGGGAGTTCCTTGATGACCGAGAACGTCTTGTTCGACACCGAGACCGATGAATTTGGTGAAGAAGTA
The DNA here is from genome assembly GCA_009886045.1 of Verrucomicrobiota bacterium. Taxonomy (GTDB): domain Bacteria; phylum Verrucomicrobiota; class Verrucomicrobiia; order Chthoniobacterales; family Terrimicrobiaceae; genus UBA967. The sequence continues at coordinate 12,305 of VFJO01000174.1, read as the reverse complement.
GTTCACTCCGAGTCCACCACCCCAGCCTGGACGGCCTTGGTTGTAGAAAGCGCCGGCGGCAAATGCGTCGACTTGGAGTTCTTGATCGCGGAATTTGCATTCCGGAGCTGGGGCTACAGTCTGTTTGAAAGTCTTAGCCGAGGTACCAGCGAAGGCGCCTGTGACTGAGACAGCAACAGTAAGAAGTGCGAGTGTGAGTTTTTTCATAGTTTATTATTTTAATCAGCTCCGCAGGTTTACACGAGCGACGCTGTACACCTTTGTAAAAAAAACGACAGAAACGTCAATCATTATTTTTCTCGGCCGAGGTCGCGGGGGTTCGGATTTTGTCTTTGTCGCGTTCGCGTTTTTCTTCGAGGCGGGCGATTTCGGAGACGAGCTGGCGCTCGAGCGCTTCGCGTTCCTGATAGGTGGCCTTGTTGATTTGGTCTTCGAGGAAGATTTTTTTTTCAGCAATCTTGGCGTTGATCGAAATGTCGACCTGCGCAATTTGCTGCTTTTGCTCAAGGGTGAGATGAATGACTGGGGATGACTTCTCAAGTCGGCTCATGGCGAGTTCGTAGGCAGATTTCACAGAGGCAATGTAACAAATTCCACACACTCTAAACAGAAAAATTGCGGGGACAGGCTGCAGGGTGTTTACTGAATGGTGATGTCACACTTTAGGCTTTTAAGCACGGATTTCGATGGAACGCTGATCAGCCATTTTTCGGATGGCCGGTGCGCGCCGGACTTCGCCAACGTGCTTGTCGAACACAAAAAATCCGGTGGCCTCTGGGCGGTGAATACGGGTCGCAGTCTTGAGCATGCCATCGAAGGCGTAGGAAAATTCCAACCACCCGTGCAGCCGGACTTCCTGCTCACCAACGAAAGGGAAATTTTTCACAGAACTCCAGATGGTCGCTGGGTGCCAGAGCATGCATGGAACGAGATGTGTTATAAAAAACACGATGACCTCTTTGCCCAGTCGATCGATATTTTTGACCGCATTCGCAATCTGGCCGAAGGCCATCCAGGCATCAATCTTCTGGAAGAAAATGGCCAGCCAGCCGGAGTCATCACTTCCGATGAGAACGTCATGCATGAGTTTGTTGCCTTTCTTGAACCCGAGTGCCAAACGATGCCGACATTTTCCTACCAGAGGAACACGATTTATCTCCGCTTCGCTCACAGCGACTATGACAAAGGCTCCGCACTGGGGGAACTATGTCGAATTTTGCAGATTTCTCCGCTGGACGTTCTAGCCGCCGGAGACCACTTCAACGACATATCGATGCTCGATGGACGCTATGCGGCCCACCCGTGCTGCCCTTCAAATGCGATTCCAGAGGTTTGTTCAATCGTTCAAGCTGCCGGCGGGTATTTGGCATCAAAACCCGCAGCGGTGGGTGTGGCAGAGGCTTGGCATTTTTTCTACTCTGACCGCCAAAAATGAGCACTGCACTCCTTCGAAAACTCCGAACAAAGCTGGGCGCCGACCGGGTTCTAGATCAGCCCGACTCGGTTTACACATCCGATAAATGGTTCACCAAAGGCAAGGCCTGCGCGGTTGTTTTTCCCTCGAACACGGAAGAAACATCCTTCGTCCTTCGCGAAGCCTACCGCACAGGAGTTCCTGTAACCCCGCGCGGTGCTGGCTACGGATACGTTGGAGGCTGCACGCCGGTCCAAGGCGGCATCGTTCTTTGCATGGAACGCATGCAGCGGATTATTGAGATCAGCAATCGGGATTTCATCGCCGTCGTTGAACCCGGAGTCATTACCGGCAAACTCCAACAAGCCGTTCGAAAGAAAAACCTCTTCTACCCACCAGACCCCGCAAGTCTCAAAAATTGCAGCATAGGAGGAAACATCGCCACCAATGCAGGGGGACCGCGCTGCTTGAAATATGGAGCCACCCGCAGCTACATTCTTGGACTCACGGTTGTTTTGCCGGACGGAACAATTATTGAGTGCGGTGGCCGTACCCACAAAAATAAAACCGGTTTCGATTTGATTGGGCTTTTTACAGGATCCGAGGGACTTCTGGGAGTGGTCACACAAGCCACGCTCCGTTTACTCCCTCTGCCACCCGCAAGCGCGGTGCTATCTGCCGGTTTCGTATCGATCGAGGCTGCCTCGAATGCGATCCAGAGCGTTTTTGCAGCAGGCTTTCTTCCGGCCGCTCTGGAGGTGGCAGACTCGTTCACGCTGAACGCCGCCCGCGCCTTCAGCCCAAGCGCTCAGTTTCCACCCGGCAACGCACAGGTGATTATCGAAGTCGATGGCCAGCCATCGAGCGTTCGCTCCGAAGCATCGCATCTCCAAAAACTGCTCAAAAATTCCGGCGCATTAGGCATCCAAAAAGCTACCACTCACGAAAGCTGCGAAGCACTCTGGGGCCTGCGTAGGCTCTACTCACAATCCCTCAAAGCCACCGGCTTGAAAAAACTCAACGAGGACATCGTTGTCCCCCGAGGCCGTTTGGTGGACCTCATGAAATTTGCGGCACGCCTCCAAAAAAAATACGGCTTTCCGCTCGCTTGCTTCGGCCATGCGGGAGACGGTAATATTCATGTGAACATAATGGTCGAAAACCCAGACGAGCCCGCAGTTCAAAAAAAATCGGGCGAAGCGCTGGACGCACTTTTCGCCCAAGTCCTCGCATGGCAGGGAGCCATTACTGGCGAGCACGGCATCGGCCTCGCTAAAAAACCTTGGTGGCCACAGGCCCTCTCACCCGAAACTCGCGCCCTGCACCAAACCCTAAAAAAAGCTCTCGACCCGGCCGGCCTCTTGAATCCTGGAAAATTTGTTTAGAAAGAGCCCGCCGTTATCCGACTCCACGAGGCATACTAAATCGCTGTTGGGAGTTTGATACCGGGAGGCTCCATCATGATTCTCTGGGTTGCATCAGGCGGCTCGGATTTAAATTGGTTTTCTGCAACCCAGTGATCAAAAATGTGAACGGCTTCGACACGAGAAACGATATCCTTAAAATCAGTCAGTTGAAGGCGTTCAGAGGAATCACGAAAATCAACACGCACCTTGCCTCGGGTAAGTAATTGAATGACAATGTTAAGGGAAAATGCATTTGCATCGCCTATCCTTAAAATATACTCAGAGATTTTATCTGCTAAAGTAATTTTCACTAAATCATTAGAACCCCAGTCTTCAAGCTTCCGCTGGGCAGTAAACCTTCTCACTCCGACGCGGATTGAGATTTTTGTGGCTGGCTTGTGAGGTTTCATTGTCACTGACCTTGAGAGTTAAACAGGCGGGGGTCGCAGTTGGTTCAAGTTAAGATTTTGATGTAGGCTTTTTGCCGCAGTGTGTCGAGCCAGCGTTGCTGCACCTTCATACGCTCTTGCTGCATGAGGTTGCGCTCAATTTCTTCCCGCACCTCAGCCATCGGCTTCACCGATGAGTTTTTGCGAGCTTCGACGTAAAGAATATAGAACGAATCCCCAATATGGATGACTGAGCTGATGCCCCCCGCTTTGAGAGCAAAAGCGGCCTGCGTGAGTTGCTCATTGAGCGTATTGCGTTCGATCCATCCCCAGTCGCCACCACTGTCGCTGGTGCTTTCATCCTCGGAATACATTTGTGCCATGCGATCGAATTCTGCCCCGCTAAGCAATTTCTGGCGAATTTCCTCGGCCGTTTGCTTTTTATCTCCGCCACCGCCAGCTGCAATGTCGTCACTGTTTCCCTCACGCAGCACGATCATGCGTAATTTGACTTGCTCCGGAAGAGAGTAGGCCGGGCGATTTTTGTCGTAGTAATCCTGAACCTGCTTCGGGGAAACGACGAAATTATCGGTGACTTTGGACTGGCGCATGGCTTGCACGATGATCTTTTCTTTTTCAATCTCCTTGAAGCGCGTGAGCGTGTAGCCTTGCGCTTGAAGCGTCCTCACGAAGGCCGCCCGGTCGCCGCCGAATTCCTCGCGGATGATTGTCTGCACCCGGTCATCAACGACATAGTCTGGAATGTTCGCTCCCTTTTCCTGCATTTTTTGAAACTCTTGGAGAATGAGCTGGCGATCGATGAGATCCTTCAGGGCAGCGAGTCTCATTTCCTTTATCTTATCTACGAGATCCGATCCGCGGTAGGCCTCACGCATGGCGCGCTCACGCGCACCAACGAGTTCACGCACTTGAGAAATTGTGACGACGTCACTGTTCACGATCGCAGCGACACCATCAATGACTTCGGCCTGCTGGGCCCGCAGAAAAGGCACAGCTAGGAGTAGGACAAGGAAAATTGCAAAGATTGAAGAAAGTCGTTTCATCGGCTTTGCATCGTTTCGAGGAAGCTCAACACGCCTTGGAGCTTAAAATCAGGGTCAGAAACCGTCAAGCGGGGAAACCGTCCGCCAATCAGAACATAACTCCCGCCTCGCGTGAGCATAAGTTTTTCATCCCTGACTTCCACTTGGCTGATACGTCGCCGCGAGGCTTCGATACGGATCGCTGCGCAGATCAAGGAATTTTCAAGCCCGAGAGGTAGCGGGCCAAATCGATCGCGCCAAGTCGCGCGCAGCGCATCCACTTCCTCGCGCGTGCCAAGCTCCGCCAATCGCCGGTAGGCTTCGATACGTTGCTTCGGATCGCACATGTAGGCATTCGGAACAAAGGACGGAATGCCACCCGATGTCATGAAAGCTCCTTCCTCCGTCGAGAGAAAATCAAAACGCAATACGGTGGTGGATCCAAAAGCCTTTTGCCCCTTCACGGAATCCACCGCACGGCGAAGCATTTTGCAGTAGAGATCAAAGCCCACGGAGATGATGTGCCCGCTTTGTTCTGTGCCAAGTAGGTTGCCAGCACCGCGAATCTCTAGGTCACGCATGGCGATTTTAAAACCCGAGCCCAACTCCGAGTATTGCTTGATCGCAGAAACGCGCTTGCGTGCCGCGCCGACAGACATCAACTCACGCGGCAGAAGCAGGTAGGCGTAGGCTTTTGTTCCAGAGCGCCCGACGCGCCCACGCAATTGGTAGAGGTCCGCAAGTCCAAATCGATCGGCGCGATCGATGAGGATCGTATTGGCATTGGGAATATCCAACCCGCTCTCGATGATAGTGGTAGAAACAAGGACATCCGCTTGTCCTCCGACAAAACTCTGCATGACGCCCTCGAGTTCCTTTTCGTCCATCTGACCGTGGCCAACAATGACTCGGGCTCCTTCGCAGAGTTCCCGAATCCGCGAAGCCACGCGTTGGATCGTTTGCACACGGTTGTGCAAAAAATAAATCTGCCCACCCCGGGCGAGTTCGCGATGAATCGCATCACGTATGACACGTTCGTCGTAGCCACAAACAATCGTTTCGACGGGCTGCCTATTCGGCGGCGGCGTCTCGATCACCGACATGTCGCGCGCTCCCATGAGCGAGAGGTAAAGCGTGCGAGGAATCGGCGTTGCAGAGAGCGTGAGCACATCTACAAGGCGGAATTTTTCCTTCAGTGCATCCTTGTGCTTCACGCCAAAACGCTGCTCCTCATCCACCACCACAAGGCCGAGATTCTTGAACACCACATCGGAAGAGATGACCCGATGCGTCCCGATCACGATATCCACACTTCCTTGGCCGAGAGCCTTGATCACCTTTTTCTGATCCGCCACAGAGCGATAGCGGCTGAGGAGCTCGATCGTTACGGGATACTCGCTCATGCGCTCGCGAAAATTCTGCCAGTGCTGCTGCGCCAAGACTGTCGTGGGAGCGATGATGACCGCTTGCTTGCCGCTCGTCACGGCCTTGAAAGCGGCGCGAATGGCAACCTCGGTTTTACCGAAGCCTACATCGCCACAGATTAGGCGATCCATCGCCCGAGGCGACTCCATATCCGACTTGGCGTCACGGATCGCCTTCAACTGATCCGGCGTCTCGGTGAAAACAAAGGAGCGCTCAAACTCCTGCTGCCAGTGCGAATCAGGAGGAAAGGGGTGGCCATCCGCCGTTTCGCGTTCAGCCTGCACTTTGAGCATACGGGCAGCATATTGATAAATCCCCTGCGTGGCCTTTTCTTTGGCCTTTTTCCAGCGCGCACCACCGAGCTCGGAGAGATCGGGATATTTGCGCCCGAGACCCACATAACGAGCCACCTGCCAAGCTTGGTCGAGCGGCACGTAGAGCCTCGCGCTATTTGCAAATTCGATCACCAATACATCGCCCGCACCATCGGGGGATTTTTCCAGCCCCTCATAGCGACCGATCCCGTGGTCGAGATGCACGACGAGGTCGCCGGCCTCGAATTCTGAAAAATCCATCACCGCACGGCCTGTGCGAACTCGCTCTCGGCGGAGAGCCGCCCGGTGCGCCCGCTGGCTGGCCGATCGGCCAAGCACCTCGGCTTCCGCAAGCAGCGCAAACTTTGCCTGCGGACACACGAAACCCCTCGTCGCACGCGAAGTGAGGAAGATTAAACTCGAAGTATCAAAGTCAAAATCCGAGGCCATCTCGCGGAAACGCTCGCCCTCGCCTTCGTTCACGCAGGCGAAGGCAATCGTCCAACGATCAGCTGCCCAGCTGTGGAGCTGATTGAAAAACCTGTCGCGCTTGGTTTCATTAAGCACCAGATCGCCCGCACCCAGATCGCCGAATGGCGGGGGATAAAACACCGCACCACCTTTGAGACTTTCGCCGCCGCTCGAGATACTGATGCCCTCGAACTTCCCTTCATGCTCGATGGTGATGACACGATCCTTGGTTCCAAAATAATCACGCAGCGTCCCCCTCGCGCCATCTGAGCGACCGGTGTAGATTTCGGTTTGCGAGATCTCACCAACTGAACCTTGGCTATCAATGTCGAATTCCCGCAACGAATCAACCTCGAGATCGAACCACTCGATGCGTGCCGGGCGCGACTGCTGCCAAGAGAACACATCCAGTATCCCCCCCCGCCGAGCATACTGCCCACGGGCGACTACCTGCGGCGCTGCGTGGTAACCGGCCGTATCGAGACGGGTGGCGACAGCCTCGATCGAAATGCTCTGGCCCTTTTCCAACGTAAAAACTTCGCGCGTCACAGCCCCCAAGGCAGGTGTGGCAGATTCCCACTGCCCTTGATGAATCAGCACCACCTCATCTCCCTCGCTGCGTGCCATCGTGCGCAGCAAATCCAAGCGCTCGGACTCAGTCTCCGCGTCGGGCAGCGCCTCGGCATTCGGAACTTCCAGATCAGGGAATAGCCGTACCCGCCCGCACCAAGCCGCCAGCTCGGAGGCGAATTCCTCCTGGCTCTTCACATCCCGGCAGACGACCCACACTCGGCCTTTGATTTTGCCAACCAATAGCGCAGTCACAAAAGGCTGGGCAGCCTCCGCCACCTCGGGAACAAGCGATCCCGTCTTAGCCCTCAGCGTCTTGGCTACCGCAGAGCCCGATTCCGCCTGTTTTAAAAATTCCTCAAGCGGCGTAAATGTCATGGCAATATTTTTGCTGAATCCCCCCCTCCCCATCCTCCAGCGGGCGGCCGTCAAGTTCCCGCACGGAACGAATTCCCACGCGGCTGTTGGTAAGAAAAGCGGCCGAGCACTGCGCCACATCTCGACTTTCCAAAATGCCTTCTTCAGCTCCCAAGCACTGCAGAACCCATGACCTCACGACACCATCACGCGCACCAGTCTCCAACGCAGGCGTCACCCATTTTCCATACCTCTGCAAAAAAACATTTGCCATCGCAGCTCCGACCAGCATTCCCGCTGGATTGAAAACCAAGGCCTCATCGCACCCTCCGCGATTAGCCATGCCCAGCGCTTCGATATTCTGCCAATAGTTCCCCGACTTCCACCCCCCGGGCCTCGGCAAATACGGGGCAGCGCAAGACATTACTCTCGCTCCAGGAAAATCCCATCCGACCTCTGCCAGATCAAATAATGCATACACATTCCCGGCAAAAGAATCCCCCACGACTCCCGGTCCTGCCGTGAAATAAATCCGCAGCAAGCCGGACGTGAGCCCCGAAAAATCGAAATCTGGAAGCCTTGGCAAATGCGCCCCGCAGTCGCCCCCAGCCCGAGCAAGCCTCGCCAAATGCTCCGCCAAAAAAAGCGGTCGCCCCGCCACGACGGCGATGGATTCAAAGACGCTCATCCCATAACGAAAACCCCGATCCGCAAGCGGCAGGGAGCGACACGGCCGCCAATTATCTTTAATCAATCGCCAAGTTCTCATTTAGGGACGTAAAAAAACGCAGTAATCAAATGGGCTTCGGGTGGGTCGTGTAGTTGATGCTTTGAAACAAGTCGCCGGATTGATTGCTCGGATTCTCTGCGCTCATGGATGGCAGATTTTACTTGGGGATGGGTTCGATGAATTCTGACTCCTCCTCATCCTCGAATCCTGCGCCGCTGTTGCGGTCGAGGCGTTTTCGGAGAGTCGCACGAGTTATCCCGAGGAGCCTTGCCGCACGGACTTGGTTGTCGCCGGTTTTTTGCATGGCACGGATGGTGAATTCCCGTTCGATCCATGGCAGGAGTCGGAGTGAGTCATCTTCAGAAGCGGCTTGGAACAGAACTTCCACAGCACGGTCTTTCGGCAGGAGTTCGATTGCAGTGCCCCCCTCTTGCTGCCCGTTCTTAGGAGCAGCGACGCCAAGGGGAATATCCTTGGGCAAAAGAATGTCAGCCGTGGAGAGCACCGCAGCACGCTGCAAGGTATTCTCAAGCTCGCGCACGTTCCCTGGCCATGGATAGGACTCAAGAACCCGCGCAGCTTCCTCGGAGAGTTTGAGTGGCGGAGTGTGTTTTCGGTTGGCGATTTTTTGAAGAAAATATTCCGCAAGGAGACGGATGTCCTCAACGCGCTGACGGAGTGGAGGGATGTGGATTCGCACGACGTTGAGGCGGTAAAAGAGATCCTCACGAAAGGTGCGCTTGGAGACTTCATCCTCGAGGTTTTTATTCGTCGCACAGACGATCCGAACATCTGTTTGCAATGTTTCGTTGCCACCCACGCGCGAGAACTCCCCCTCCTGAAGCACACGCAGGATTTTGCTTTGAACCTGAAGGGGCATTTCGCCGATCTCATCGAGGAAAAGCGTCCCCTTATTACATTGCTCGAACCGCCCGATACGCTGTGTGGCTGCACCCGTGAAAGCGCCTTTTTCGTGACCGAAGAGCTCGCTCTCAAGCAGGTTGTCGGGAATGGCAGCGCAGTTGATGGCGAGAAAGCTTCTGTTACTGCGAGAGCTGTAATTGTGAATTGCACAGGCGACGAGCTCCTTGCCTGCACCGCTCTCGCCAGTGACCATCACGGCGGCATCGCTACCTGCCACGCGGCCCACCATTTTAAAAACCTGCTGCATGGCCTCGGAACGACCCACGATATCATCGCGGTGCTGCTCGACCGTGAGCTGCGGTTTGAAGGTGTTTGCCGTGCGGAGCTCTGAGGCGGCGAGAAGCGCGGAGTCTGCCACGACCTTGAGATTGAAAGGCAGCTGCTCCTTACGCACAAAATCAAAGGCCCCCATCTTCATGGCCTCAATCACGGACTGCGTGGTGCCAAAGGCGCTTGTGAGGATGACCATCGCATTCGGCGAGTGTTTACGAATTCGCGCAAGAAGCTCCATGCCAGTGAAGGGATGCAAGTTCATCTCTGCCAGCACTAGGTCGGGTTCCTCTAAACAGAAAGTCTTGTAGCCCGCATCGGAGGATTCCTCCCTGAGAACGCGCGCGGATTTGCTCTGAAGTTGGTTTTTCGCCCAATCCAGAAAGTCGGTGTCCCTGTCCACCAAAAGAATCGTCTGCTGCTTTGCCATTGCCCTTGTGTAGTTCAATTCAACATCACCTTGGCGGCGTGCAAAAGCGATTTTTCTTATCACATCCTTGATTGCAACCTCTCTCCAGCCTTCTATGTCGGGAGATGTCTTCGGCCCGTTTGTATTTTTTATGCTTGGTGGCGCTCCTTGTGGTTGCGCCGCCCGCCTCAGCAAACCTGCTGGTGGATTTGTCGCACTCACAGCAAGAGGCCGTCGCAAAGGGTGAATTAGTGGTATTGGAAGAGGAGATTTTGGGGAAACCCTGGCCGAAAATTCGAATCTACAAACGCGTCAAGGCCACCCCAGAAGAGGTCGCGGCCGTTTTTTTCGACTACAATCAGGCTAAGACCTACATCCCTGACCTCCTGAATTCCAAAATCTCAAAAACCATTTCACCCCTCGTGTTGGAGGTTGATTACGAAGTTGAGGTTCCGATTCTGAAAGATGAAGCCTACACGGCGCGGAACGAAATGAAGGCCTTCGAGGGGGGCTATCAGGCTTCCTGGGTTCTCCTCCGGGCCCTTCAAACAAAAGCCGCCCAGGGCAACCTTCGCATCGAGCCTTTTGAAAGCGGCGAATCCGTGATCCGATACACGAACCTTGTCACACCGAGTTCAGGCATGGCAAAAATTCTCCGGGGACCAGCTCTTGCAAGGATGCAAAAAACTGTCCTAGCCATCGCCCATAAAGTCGAAGAGCAAGAGTCGGCCCACCCAACAGAATTGAACTTACAAATTGACCACCTGCGCGATGCGCTTGAGGCCTCCGAAAATTCCGCCCCCGATAAGGAGGAGACAAAAAAACCCTAATGCAAAAAAACAACCGCGCCGCACTTGGCATAATTTTTCTTACCATTTTCATCAATATGGTGGGATTCGGAGTCGTGATCCCCGTCCTCCCCTTCTACGCCGAGCGTTTCGGTGCGACGCCTTGGGAGATCGGTTGGTTGTTCGGCATTTTCTCGCTCATCCAATTTCTCGCAGCCCCCTTCTTTGGCCAACTCTCCGACCGCATCGGCAGGCGACCCGTGCTCGTCATCAGCACACTCGGAACGGCACTTGGTTTTACAATCATGGGAGCCGGAAACTCGCTAGCGATGTTGTTTGTTGGACGGATTATTGATGGCATCTCGGGCGGCAGCATCGGAACCGCACAGGCTTATGTGGCCGATATCACATCCCCCGAAAACCGATCAAAGGCGATGGGACTCATCGGAGCGGCGTTCGGCTTGGGTTTTGTTTTCGGTCCCGCACTAGGAGGAGCAACTGCTGCTTGGCTCGGCGAGTCAGCCCCCCTTTACGTTGCAGGTGGTCTCGCACTCGTGAATGCCGCACTCATCTTTTTTGTGCTCCCGGAGTCGCTCCCGAAGGACAAACGTGGTTCCAAGCAGGACCGCCTCTTCCCAACGATCTTTCATCACGTGCGAAGCAAGCCCTACTTCACGACGGTTGTGACATATTTTATCCTCATCGCTGGCTTCTCGATCATGACCGCTGTCTTTGCGCTGTTTGTTGCCCACCGCTATGAATTTAATACCGCGCAGACCGGCTATGTTTTTGCCATGCTCGGAATCATCGGAGTGGTGATCCAAGGTGGACTCATCGGCCGCCTCGTGAAGAAATTTGGCGAAGCGCGTCTCGCCACTTTGGGAGCCGCCATCCTAACGGCAAGCCTCTTCGCCATGCCCTTCACGGCCAGTGTCCCCATGCTCCTACTCGCCTGCGCGGGGATCGCAACCGGCAATAGCCTGCTCAGCCCCACCCTCTCCGGCATCGCCTCACAAAATGTGGACGCCGAGTGGCAAGGCCGCGCCCTCGGGATCCTCCAATCCGCCGGAAGCCTCGCCCGCTGGATCGGGCCCGTCCTCGGAGGCTGGCTCCTCACCTTTGATCTCGACAAAAACATCGCGGCCTATGCGCAAAGCCCATTCTGGGTCGCCTCCGGACTTCTGCTGCTGACTTTTTTCCTTTGCCTCAAGTTGCCTCAAAAAGAGACAGCTAAATCCCACGTCGGCTAATAATTTCATTGTCATCGTTTAGCACGACGACCTTCGGAGTATGTGACTTGATCTGCTCAAGCGTGAGGTGCACAAAAGTCATGATCGTTAGGCGATCTCCAATCTTGCCCAGATGGGCCACCGCTCCATTCAACACGATGCTCCGGCTGCCACGTGGCGCACGAATGGCATAGGTCTCAAAGCGATTCCCATTCGTCTGATTGCCCACAAGAATTTTTTCGTAAGGCGTGATGCCCGCCTCCTCCAGAAAGTCCTCATCAATGGCCATGCTGCCTTCGTAATTCACATCCCCATCGGTAACAATGGCACGGTGGATTTTCGAACCGAGTATGGCTTTCAACATAGCCAAGACTTTAGAGCTCCATCGCCGAAGATCAATCTCGATGGCGATTCCTCAATCCTTCCTAGCCCAGCTTCGGCGCGGATGGGGCCGCTTGCAGTAAGGCAGATTAGCAGGCCGGCCACGTCGGAATACTCACGCCAAGACGCAGAGACGCCAAGAAACACATGGAATCTTCAGCCCTCAGCACCTTTGCGTCTTAGTG
>VFJO01000041.1 GCA_009886045.1 Verrucomicrobiota bacterium | reverse complement strand
TCTGCGTTTAGCTTTCATTTCAATAGTTGGTTATAGGTTTATTGACCTCCTCCAACCATCGCTTTTTTATCTCTTAGCCTCTGGTCCGATTTTCGGGATCCACCTCACTGATCCCCTGAGGGATCCTTCGGAGTTTTCAAAATTTTTCTTGGATTCCTGGCCGACGCTGGCATGGAACTGCGGATTTGATATTGCACCAGAATCCCTTTACAGCAAATGCGAACAAAACGCTCGAGGCAACGCGCTGCCGCGCGAGCCTCAGCTTTGACGTTAGGCAACAAAAAAAAGGAGATTTAATATGGCCTTAATTAAGTGCCAAGACTGTGGTAAAGATGTATCAACCGCCGCGGCTAACTCCCCGCAATGCGGCAGGCCGATGGCCATGCTCACGGGCAAGGCGGTTCAGACTCAGCGAAAGGGCGGGAAATATGAGGGTGTCGGGTTTCTTTTGATCCTTGTAGGAATTGGCGCCTGCTTTATCTCAGGCGCGGTTGGCGGCATTTTGATTTTCATCGGCTTTGTCGTCTTCCTCATCGGCCGCTTCCTTTAGGTGCACGACACCTTGGGAGATTCAATCAACTTTATGAACAGTGCAGTAAAAGGTGGCAGGAATTAATTATTGACACGATAAAATACTGCTCTTGGAACTCCCTCTAAAAGACATTATGTCCATATCAAACAACATATTAGAGAAAAATCGGCTCACCCAAATGGAGTTTGACTCCGCGCTGACATATGCGATCAATGATTTTAAAGAAAACTATGCTCAATACATTAACGCTTGGGAAAACCAGTAACCCTCAATTTGTTAAACTTCCAGAAATTCCTGTGGAGTGGAAACGGGAAACCCGCCCCCAAGAAGAAAAGGTGGAAGAGATGTTACTCAAAATGGGATTCACACCCCTCTCAGATGGTTTGCGAAACCAGTTAATAGCTGCCGGTCATTATGGTATGCCGCAAGATTAATATGACATCGTCTCGCGACTTCAGCACGAATTCGCTCATCCGCAGGTATCGGAAGACGCGGGCATAAAACGCAGCTGATCATCCGCCTTTTTGTAGCATTAACCAGCAATCAAGACTTTTCTGTGCTACAAAACAATGTTGGCCAAAAATAAATTGTCTACTCTACTTTGCCGGTGTAGAAATAAATAGTGATTGCGCAATCAGAAATTCGCCAAATGCCGTTTCCAGAGAAGTTGGCCCTCCTTGAAGCCCTTTGGATCGAGCTTTCCTCGGAACCCGACCAGATCGAGGTTCCACAGTGGCACAAAGATATTCTGGACGAACGTATGCGAGAAGCCGAAAGCGGTAGCGTTGAAATAATCGATTGGGAAGTGGCCAAGCAACAAATCAAAGAAAAAATCAGATGAAATTACGAATCGGGGTCGCGGCCCGAAACGACCTGATTGAAGGATACTACTTTTACGAGGATAGCGACGAACGAGTTGGAGATTATTTTTTAGCGACACTGTATTCCGATATCGAATCGCTCAGAATCTTTGGAGGTATCCATCGCAAAGCATACAAGTCTTTGTATCGAGCATTATCCAGAAAATTTCCATTTGCCGTTTATTATACCATAGAGAATAAGGAAGTTGTGGTGCGAGCCGTATTAGATTGTAGGCGAGAACCATCATGGATTCGTAATCGAATAAAAAATGCCTAATAATGAGTTCACTTAATTCCTGCTCGCGGCATGGAGAGGTGGAGGTGATCGCGGATGCTAACCTAACTTCCCCCTGAATTTTTTATAACCCTTTGGCATAGAACAAAAGTGCTTATAAATGTAGCAAGAAATTTTTACTATTTTCTTGTTTTTTACACTTGACAATATGTTTTTACTCTATATTTATGTAGCACATGTTTGTTCAAGC
>VFJO01000323.1 GCA_009886045.1 Verrucomicrobiota bacterium | reverse complement strand
GTGATGTTAAGCGCACCGTCCTGCTTGCGCTCGAGGGTTCCGTAGGTGATGAGAGCGGTTTCAAATGTCATTGGCCTCTCCGCATGGAGCTCATCCTCGACCCGGAGCGAGGTGCCGCCGCTCCGGTCGTAGGTGAATGCACGGGTGAGCTGGTTGAGTCCTTTCACCGGGTAGGCGGATGTCAGATCGAGCGCGAATTCATCGCGGTCGGGGGTGAAGAGCGTTTTCAAAATCTTGGCCTCGGCCTGGCGACCGGTGGCTTGGAGTTGGCCATCCACCACCGGCACCGAGTGTCCGTAGGAGCTGAGAACCTTGCTGTCATAGCGTCGATCGGAGAAGGTGCTTTTGGTGTAAACCTCGCCGCCGGGGTCCAGAAGAACGGCTCCCTCGCCTGCCGTGACCACATAGCTTCCGAGATCGTTGTGGTTGTGGAGTTCGGCGTTGTGCCCGCCTTTCATGGCCGCGCACAATCCTTTTTTCGGGTCTGCTGGGCGGGAAACAAGAATACCGGCCACATCAAACCAGCCACGCAAGGGAGAAAGCGGCTCCAAGGCCATGCGCTGCTCCGGGGCAGAAGGGGCTGCCAAAGCCATATCCAGCACGGATAACGGTCTCCAGCCCCCGCTGTCGATGGCAGCCATCTTGCCGGGAGGGCTCTCCATGGCAAAGCGGCGGGAAAGCATTGTCAAAAGCCAGGGAGACACGCGGGGGTTGGGACCGCCGTCCGCGAAGGCTGGATAAACTCCGCTCGACAGCTCAAGCCGCGCCGGATTGGTCACGATGCGCGGAACAAGCGGATCCTGATAGAGGTTGATTTTGCCCCCGCTGGCGAGCAAAAGCCTCTCGGCGATGAGGACAAAGTGGCTGAACCCGTATTCCCAGTAACCGATCCCCTCGCTGCAATAGCCGTCCATTGTAAATCCGTCTAAAAACCGGTTGATGAAGCTCATGGCGGCACCGACCACTTCGGCGCGCACGGCTTTATCCGGAACGGCGGCCAGGGCGGCATAAACGGTGTTGGCCAGGCACACAGCGTTCCAATTCGTGTCGGCATTGACCCACCAGCACACACTGGTGTCGCCAGCGATTCGTTTGCGGAGTGGCTCCACGATGCGGCGCCGGATTTCGGCCTGTGTGCGCTCGACCGTTTCCCGGCCCAGGGCTTCGCCATGCCAAGAGATGAGAGTGGAGAGCGTGGCAGCACGGTCGGAGGCCCCGAGGTCCACATCCATCTTCTTGCCGGAATACACCATGCAATCAAAATCGTGCGCGCTGATGACCCAGCTGGGCTCGTCCAAAATGGCCTGAATGCTTTCGCGCATGGGTGCTATGAAACGCCCTTGGTTCTCCAGCGCCTCGGCCAAGCCAAAGGCCTTGGCTCGCTCAAGCCGCTCGCTATAGGGCCCTTGAAAGGATGCCCTCTGTCCAGTTTTTTGGAAATCCCGATAAAGTTCCTCGGTCAGCTCGGGAATCGGACAAGCGATGAAGTCCTCTGCTTTTTGAATCCACTCCGTGGCAGGCAACGGCGTTGAGGTCCAAAACGCACGGTCGCTGGAAGATGGGGAGAAGACGCGCAGGTCGTCCTCCAACGAGTCGGCCAGAACCGAGAGCGCCGCCGCGTCGGGGAGGACCAGCGAGCGTGTCGGAGCCGGAGCCGAGGCAACAGGAACCTCCGACTCGGTCGCAGCGGGTGACGCACCGGGTGACGCAGCGGAAGGAGGATTGGTGGGTTTGCAGCCCGTCACGATCACCGCCACGGCCAATGCCAGATAGATTGTTTTGAGTTTCATAGGTTGATTTAGGTTTTTAGGGGACGCTAGGGGACGCCGCATATTCCGTGGAGCGCCTCTCAGCGATTCTGGGTCATGTCGAGGGAGGAGCTGACCACTTCCGCGCTCATGTCGAAGTTCAATTGGAGACGGCTTTTCCCGTAGATGGGGGATTTCGGAAGTGTGCCAGCCCAGCCGGCTTGGTTATTTTTGACGGGGCCAGTGGCGTCTATATCCCGGAGCACCCAAGTCCGCATGAGGCCGGCTGAGGCGAGCGCGGGGTAGTTCATAGGCGGGATTGTTGAGGTTTTGTCACCCCATGGATAGACGCGCGTGCCGTCTGGAAGAGTGAGGTATCCCATAACCTCGGGACCGAAGTTCGCAATATAGGCCGGAAATGAAGGCCGGGCTCCCTTGTTCACCCTCCAGTAAGCTGGGCCTGCCATGGCTTTTATTGATCGATAACCCCATGTGGGTTGCGAGATGCCGAGGTAAGGATAGAGGTAAGTGCCAATGAGCTTAGTATCCCCCGTGTTGTATTCTGGGTTTTGCCCCCAATACATATCAGGACCTGGCAGGCGCTGGTTGTTGTCGGCGGCGTAGAGCGACATGGCCACGCCGATCTGTTTGATGCTCGAAACCCCGCCCGCCAGGTCAGACTTGCCGAGGGCCCGCTGAAGAGCCGGCACAGCCAATGCAAGCAATACCGCGAGTATGGCGATGACTACGAGTAATTCGATAAGGGTGAAAGCAAACTGAGGTCTCTGCCGAGTGTTCATCTGAGGGAGGATATAATCTGCCAGCAAGATTTCATAGAATCTCCTTGCATCAAAGTCTAAAAAAGGTTTCTTATTTAAATAGCCCCTATGCCAGACAAGCCCTCCCGCCGCGTCACACAAAAAGAAGTCGCCAGAGAAGCCGGTGTATCCCATGTGACAGTCTCGCTCGCCCTTCGAGGAAGTCGTGGAATTCCCGCCTCGACACGCGAGCGCATTGAAAGCATCGCCAAGCGCATGGGCTACTCCCCGGATCCTATGCTCAAGGCACTGTCCGCCTATCGGCTGACACAAAAGCCGCGGGCCTTCCAGGCCAGCCTAGGCTGGTTGAACAAGTGGCCGCAAACTCCGGAGAACAATCCCGTGGAGGATTTTCGTCAGTATTTCCTTTCAGCAAAGGACAGGGCTCGGGATATGGGATATGGATTGGATGTTTTCAACTTGGCTGAAGGGGACTTCAAGCGCCAGGC
>VFJO01000270.1 GCA_009886045.1 Verrucomicrobiota bacterium | reverse complement strand
GGAGAGGTGGACGGACGGACAACGCCAATGACGCCATAAACAGAAAAGCCGCCAATGCTCGCCAAGAAAGGCGCGGGGATTGGCGGCATTGCGTCCGGGCGGGCGGAAGGGTGGATGGAAGCGGATTTCAAATTCCCGAAAATAAATGATGAGCGTGGTTGGGTGTGGTCTGTCGCTCCTTAATGAGTTCACCCCATAGCTGTCTGTCTCTGCCTGTAGGATGATGGTGAAATGAGGTATTTTCGCGTTAGTGCTACTGAAACATTTGAGGCTCCAGACAGCGCATCCATTCTTGATCATCCAGAGGGCGGGCTTTGTGTTCAGGCTGATGGCTCATATTGGGAACCTGCGATCATCTGGATGCGCTATGAGGGGCCTTCAACCCCTCTTGTTGCTGCTGCATCCGAGGAGCTTGGATCGTGGATTCAAGACGATGACGGGCCATCTGACTTCGTGACTATTTCAGCGGATTCAGATTTCAGCATGATCTCTAAAGAAGAGGCCTATTCTTTCATGCGAGAAGATTAGAGCGTCCGGGCGAGCGGAAGGGTGGATGGAAGGGGATTTCACATTCCCAAAGATAGATGAACCTCAAGCGCACAAGGCGGCAATCTTTGCGTTCCTATAGAGCACAGAAAAAGAGAGTCACGGGCTTTGCAATGGCGCGGCGTTCATTCCTTCTGGCGATATCGGTTCAAAGGCGAGCGGGCCGAATCAAAGGGGGCGAGGGAGGGTGCATAAAAAACCTCTCTCAAAAATCGACTTCTTTCCCCTACGCAAAGCATCCCCAAAAATACTGCATAAAAAACTATTGATTTTTATGCAAACTGTGCCATCATGTTTTCGCCATGAAGAAAAAAATCTACATCTACGCACGGGTTAGCACAGACAAGCAGACCACAGAAAGCCAAGTCGGGGAGCTTCGCGCATACTGCGAACGCCGAGGCTGGGAGAACCCTATACTCATCGAGGACACAGCAAGCGGGGCAAGCTCATCGCGAAGCGGCTTGGATGAGTTGATGAACCTGATTCGCCGGGGCAAGGTGGATGCAGTTCTCGCATTCAAGCTGGATCGCCTTGGTCGCTCTTTGCAGCACCTCGCGCAGATCATTAACGAGATGATGAGTCACAAGGTTGCTCTGATCGTTCCCGGCCAAGGCATCGACACTTCAAACGACAACCCCGCTGCCAAGCTGCAGCTTTCAATCCTTGGGGCCGTTGCTGAGTTTGAGCGCGAGGTCATCAAGGATCGAGTGAATGCCGGACTCACACGGGCGAAGGCAAAGGGCGTGAAGCTCGGACGCCCCGTTACGCTTGCCACGCACAAGGCGGAGGCTCTGCGGCTCTCCAACGAGGGGCTAAGCGGAAGGCAGATCGCGGCAAGGATAGGTGTTCCCGTGGGGTCTGTCTTCCACCTCATCAAGCAAGCCAAGGCCGCTGCGTAACGGGCGAGGGTTCCTGCCTAAAGGCGGGGCAAGTCGATACCAAGACTCAAGCCTGATCGCCTTGCCTGCCTTGCGTGATGTCATCCCGGCAAGAGACAAGCCCCGAAGCTGTCAGGGGCGAGGTGGAACAGGCATCAAGGTTGTCATGCGCTGAAGACTCCATCGGAATAGACTCAGCCCTTTTTATTCTTCAGGCTTCTTGGATTGAAGCAGGCAGGGGGGGCGGTCGGAAGTTTGCACCCCCCGCCCCATCAATCATACTGGTTTGGGCGCTCGGAAAAAATTTTGCAAAGAGGGTTCCTCTTGCCAGAAAATCCCCAAAAGAAATAAGGGCCGACGACACAAACAAATTTCTGTAAGTCTTGGCAGAGCATAGCGGGCGTGTTCCCGTTTCTGTTCCCGCTCGACCTTTTGTCTTTCGTAAACCACTCATAATCAAATTGGTGGAGGCGACGGGAGTCGAACCCGTGTCCTTAAAATGATCTGCACAACCTTCTACATGTTTAGACGATCTTTGATCTCGGAGTGGGCGGGCGAATCGTCACGCATCCCTCTCCAGAGCGTCCACGAAATCGATTCACTCGGGGTAGCGGTCGCTCCATCCCAAGCCAGCCTGCTGTCGTCGTATCCCGGACCAGCAGGCGTCAGCCGGAATACGTCGTGGCTCAATTAGGCCGCGAGAGCGAGATCTTCGTAATCTGCATTTATTTGTTTGATCCGATTTTTTACGAGGCCAACGAATCATCCTCGACATGCGAGCCGGGCTTCACACTCAAAGTCGAAACCTTTACGCCCCCTAACTACGATTCACCATACGCGGCGTCTTTGAAAATGCAAGCAGTCGCGATCATTGATTTTCTCGGGTTTTTTTCTGTGCGCTTTTTGCGAGTGCCAGTTAGCTTTGCAAGTCATGAGTCTGGAGCCTGAAACACAAAAGTCGCTAAAGGAAATGACGCGTTCGATTGCGGATCACGAGGGGGTGCTGAGCGTTCAGCCAGTTCCAGGCAAGTCGGCCTTTGAGATCGAATACGATCCCGCCGCGCTGAGTGAGGAGGATTTGCGGCAGATTGCGGGAAGTCATGTGCCGGATGTCTCGCTTCAAAAACGGACGATGCGCCTAGATGGGAGTGCCTGCGAGGCTTGTGCGATCCGCTTGGAGAAAAGGGCAAAAAAAATACCCGGTGTCCGCAAGGCGACGGCTACATATATCGGCAAAATCCTGTGCCTAACATTTGATGAAAAGGTCGCGGATGAGCACACCTTGATGGCAGCGCTACGTGGTCTGGGAGCAGATGTGCGGCCTTATCAGCCATCTGCGGAGGTGGAGCAAGGTCTGTGGAATCGAATCAAGTCGGGAGGCTTGAATGAGGAGATATCTGCCGCATTGGGGTTTGTTTTTCTGATCGCTTCGTTTGTTTGCGAGAAAACGCTAGGGAACGCCTCACCAGCCACCCTGTCTCTTTATGCTGGAGCCTATATTTTTTGCGGGCAGCAGGGTGTGCGCTCGGCTATTTCCTCTCTGCGCGGAGGCGTGCTGGATGTGGACGTGCTGATGGTACTTGCTGCAATCGGGGCGGGGATTGTCGGGCAGCCATTTGAGGGCGCGCTGTTGCTTTTTCTTTTTGCGTTTTCCAATGTGCTGCAGAGCTACGCGCTCGAACGCACCCAGCGAGCGATCCACTCGCTTCTCAAGCTGCGGCCTGAGAATGCCATGGTGAAGCGCGATGGTGGTAACGAGTTGGTGCGAGTGGAAGAATTGAACGTAGGCGATGTCGTTATCCTCAGGCCGGGTGAGCATGTGCCTGTGGACGGAGTCATCGTCGAAGGGACAAGTTATGTGGATGAATCCAGCCTTACTGGAGAATCCATGCCAGTCGCAAAATCCGCCGGGAATCCGGTCTTTGCTGGCACGCTCAACCAAAGTGGCGGGCTCGAATTTTCGGTTGCGAAGCGGGCAGAGGATTCGACGCTCTCGCGCATGGTCAAGCTCGTAGAAGAGGCTCAGGCGGAAAAGTCCGGCACGCAAAGATTCCTCGAACAGGCCGAGCAATACTACGCAACAGGCGTGATCGCGTTCACCGTGTTGGTTTTTTTGATCCCGTTCTTTTTCATGGGGGAGAAATTTTCCGATGCATTTTACCGGGCGATGACCGTGATGGTTGTGGCTTCGCCGTGCGCGCTGGTCATTAGCACTCCCGCCACGGTGCTCTCGGCAATCGGCGGCGCAGCGCGGCGGGGTATCCTGATCAAAGGGGGATCACACCTCGAGCGCACTGCCCAGATCGATATCGTGGCTTTTGACAAAACCGGCACGCTCACGGCAGGTAAGCCCGTTGTGACCGATATGGTGGATGCGGAGGGTTCGCACAAGATGGATGCCAGTTTGCCTCAGGGCCTCGAAGTCTTGCTCGCTCAGACTGCGGCGCTGGAGGATAAATCCGAGCACCCGCTGGCGCGTGCCATTGTGAAAACCGCTCAGGCGCGCGGCATGAAGCTTCCGGCTGCAAAAGATTTTCAAGCCACTGCTGGCAAGGGGGCCGAGGCCACGATTGATGATCGGAGAATCATTGTCGGCAGCGAGCGCCTCTTCCGCGAACTCGGTGCAACAGGGATGGACGCCATTGCAACCCATGCCGAACCTCTCGCGCGCAAGGGCAAAAGCTGTGTATGGACGGGTCTTCGCGACGGGGATTCGGTGACAGCGCTTGCTGTTTTGGCCCTCGCCGACACGCTGAGGCCCGAGGCGCTAAAAATTGTCGCCAGCCTGCACGCTTTGGGGGTCAAAAAAGTCGTCATGCTCACGGGTGACCAGAAAGCCGTGGCGTTATCAATCGCTGAGGAAGCGGGCGTGGATGCAGTTCTTGCCGAATTGTTGCCCGAGGGAAAAGTTGCTGCGATCCGCGAATTGAAAAAAGAGGGTCGGGTGATGATGGTCGGTGATGGAGTGAATGATGCACCTGCGCTTGCGACATCTGACATCGGTGTGGCGATGGGAGCAGCAGGAACTGATATCGCCATGGAGACGGCTGATGTGGTGCTCATGGGCGACAAGTTGCAAAACATCCCGCTCCTTCTGGCTACAGCACGTCACGCAAAAAGGGTGCTCTGGCAAAATCTCATCTTCGCGGGTTCAGTGATCCTTTTGCTTTTGATTGCGGCTTTTGGCATCAACCTGCCGCTGCCGATGGGAGTCGTGGGCCACGAGGGCAGCACGGTGCTTGTCTGCCTCAATGGTCTGAGACTCTTAATTTATAGACCTAAAATGTGATTGCACACAGCCCGATCGTGCGGCACTTTTTGAAATATGTCTGAAGACAGTCAGTCCCCTCTCCAGAAGTTCGTTGATAAGCTCCGAAACTCCCGAGACTTCACGATCTCCCTGTTGATCCACGTGATTCTCGTATCCGTTTTCGGTGGCACGGTGCTTTTCCAAGCTGTACAGGAGCCGCCGGACTTCGAAGGTGGCGGCGAGGGGTTTGTTGGCAGTTCCGAAGCGGCTGCTGCACCGCCGCCGCAAACGCAGGTGATGCCTCCGACTCAGGACATATCCGTAATGGCCACGCCGGTGAATACCTCCACCGTTACTGCGATTACCACCACGGCGACCTCCCCGATGAATTTCAACATGTCGCAGATGGTCATGGCTCCGCCCGCGCCGCCCGCACCCACTGCCATGGCCGCGCCGAAGCCTGTGGCGCCCGCTGCAGGTCCGGCTATGCAGATGTCCGCAGCCGACGCCTCGGCGATCAAGGCATTCACAACGGGGTGGGGCAAGGGCAGTGGAAGTGGCAGCGGCACACGCAGCAGGGAGTTCGAATTTGTCGCCTACATTGGCCAATACGGTGGAGCAAATTCCGGCTGGGATTCTACAATCAGCACGGTCGGTGACACCAAGGGCGTGATTAACAACGGAAGTCTCCCAAACCTCCTCGCCTACATGAGCACACGTTCGAGAAACAAAGTGAAAACCAACTACGACAAAGTGAAAGCGATCAAGCTCGATTCGCAGGAGCTTTTTTCGGTGAAGCCGCCTTTCATTTTTCTGACCGGTTCCAAGGATTTCCGCCTCACCGATGCCGAGGTAGAAAATCTTCGCAAATATGTCAGGCTCGGCGGAGCGATCTGGGGCGATGCCTCAGTGCCTGGACGCAATTCCCGATTCGACTTAGCCTTCCGCCGCGAGATGAAGCGTGTCATTCCCGACAAGGACAAAGATTGGGAGGAGTTGCCAAAAAATCATCCTCTCTTTGATGCGCGTCAGGCTTATTTTCCTGAGGTTATCGCTGTGCCGCCTGGCATCAATTTTTACAAAGAGCCGGTCTATGCCCTGAAAATTTATGGTGAGGTTGCGATTATCTACACCGCGAATGATTACGGCGACATGTGGCAGATCGGTCTTCTGCCGGATGGCAAAGTAGACATGCGTAAAAATGAAAAAGGCCAGTCTGTTGCTCTCAATGATGTTGTTTGGAGCAACAGATTTATCTACCTTCGCAATATCTCGGAAGCCTCGCTCGATCTGAGCTACAAATTCGGAACCAACCTTGTGCTGCATCTCCTGACGCGCTGGGATTCGAAGGTGAAGTCTGCTCCCTCGCTCTAGGCGTTCGTATTCTTTCAGGCAGGCCTCTGCAGATTTTCCGTCTCTTGGTAGGGGACTTGATATAGCTGTCAACGATGATGCTGGCGATTCCACTCGAGGACCACTTTTTTGATGTTATTGCCAAAGCACAGCCCGGTCTTGGCCTTAGCGATGAGGCTCTCTCCAATCGAGCGGGAATCGGTTTGACCACGCTGAATGAACTTAAAAAAGGACACGTTGATAATGTTGCGTTGTCAAAAGTCGCTACAGTTCTTGCGCTCGGTGGCGAGTCACTTCTGGCTCTGGCGCAAGCCCGATACACTCCCGAGCCGGTCGCTGATTTCGAGGGATTGGCACACTTCAACTCGGTTTTCTATGACATGACGGTGAATGCCTTTGTCGTATGGGATCCCTCGACGAAAGAGGCTGCTTTTTTTGACACTGGCGCGGATGGGGACCCGATGTTGGAGTTCGCCTCATCCCGAGGCCTCCGAGTTGCAAATTTTTTTATCACGCACATCCACACGGACCACATTTTCGCTTTGGAGCGTCTACTGGAAAAGACAAAGGCACAGGCTTGGGTTTCCGAAAAAGAACCTTTGCAAGGAGCCGAGAGTTTTGCGCCAGGCCGCATTTTCCATATTGGCGCTCTCTCGGTTGAAACTCGGCTTACGAGTGGCCATGCGGTTGGCGGGGTGACGTATTTCATTCGTGGCTTGGCCAAGCCGATTGCCATCGTGGGAGACTCGATTTTTGCTGGTTCGATGGGTGGAGGAAAAGTTTCGTATGCCGATGCGCTGAGAAATAATCGGGAACAGGTGCTGACACTCCCGGAGGAAACGATCATTTGTCCCGGCCATGGTCCCCTCACAACCGTTGGGGAGCAGAAGTGGGCGAATCCTTTTTTTGCGGCTTAGAAAGTATTCGCGTTATTGTTCTGGGCTCATGAGAGCGGCTCCGCGGCATTTGAGTCGGAAGAGGATCGAGCCCTCTTCAAAAGCTCGGAGATTTTCGGGTTTGCTCCGGTCGAAGTCCTCAAGAAACATGGCCTCGACGGTTTCGGCAAATTTTTTATCTTGGATTGCGGCAGAGAGTTCAAAGTTCAGCATAAACGATCGGTAGTCAAAATTGATCGATCCCACGAGCGCTATGTCGTCATCAGCGAGCAGAACTTTCTGATGCATAAATCCCGGTTGGTAACGCCAGACCTTGACTCCTGCCTCGCGCAGTCTCGGATAGTAGGTGAAGGAAGATAGCCATGGCAGGATGTGGTCAGCCATCTGAGGGAGGATGATTCGAACATCCACGCCACGAATGGCTGCGTGACAGATGGCGTAAAAAAGAGGGCTCGAGGGAACAAAATACGGGCTCGCAATCCAAAGGCGGCGGGTTGCGCAATGGATTGTGGAGAGATAAACCGCTGGGCAAATGCTCCAGTTCTCAGCCGGGCCGGCGGCGATGGGAAAGACAATGGCTTGACCACCGTGCTCGAGGGATGGTGAAGGCAGGCGCGGCAGCGAGGAGTCGCCGGTCGTGTAGTGCCAATCTTCCAAAAAGGAGAGCTGGAAACCGGCTACGGCAGGCCCCTCGATACGGATATGGGTGTCTCTCCAGGGACCAAAGTGCCGGTTCCGGCCCATGTATTCATCTCCGACATTCAGACCTCCGAGGAAGGCGACACGGGAGTCTGTGATGACGAGCTTGCGGTGGTTGCGGAAGTTGATCTGAAAGTGGCGACCGAACTGACGGTTTGTGACAAAAGCCTCGACTTTAATACCCTCGTCACGGAGTTTTTTGGCCCATGAAGAGGGGAGCGCTTTTGATCCCACTTGGTCGTAGAGCACCCGGCATTGCACTCCCCGTTGAGCGGCAGAAATCAACCTCTCCGCAAGGGCGCGGCCCAGTTGGTCATCGTGGATGATAAAAAACTGAATCCACACGGATTCAACGGCATCGTCAATGGCTTGAAAAATGGCATCAAATGTTTCGGCTCCATCGATGAGGAGCTGTACGTCGTTCGATCCGGTGGCAGGCATGCGGGAAATATTTTCAGCCATGCGGGCGGGTTCGTTGAAGGGAGCCCGGGAAGCAACCTTATATCCGTCCAGATGCTGGACGATAAATTGGAGACTGTCGTAGAGAGGGCCGGAAGGGCTTGCCACGGCTAAAATATATCCGGCGAAGCGCGACTCACCGAAGATCAGAAAAAGAGGGATACCAACGATCGGTAAGACAACCAGAACGCCTGCCCAAGCAATTGCGGACTGGGGAGTGCGGGCTATGAGAATGGCGCGCATCGCCAGAGCAATACCGACAAGCTCCAGCGCGATCGTCAGCGCTGCGTAGAGAGGATTAAGAAACGACACGGTCTTTGAATGGGTGTCTCAGGAGCTGGGAGTCAAAATCTCATCCTCTGCGGTAGGGGTTATGGAGCTTGTATTCGAATTCGAGGGCTGTGGGGATGGATTTAATTCTTGAGGAATTTCCTGCGCCTTTCGCAATTCCTTCTGAAGAGAAGTGAGACTCTCGGTCAACTTGCGCGCCTGTTTTTTAAGATGCAAGAGCGGCTCCATGACTTTTGAATACAGGATCAGGCCAAACAATACCGTGCTCAAAACAAGTAGCGGCAGAAGACCCCTCGTGATCATTTGCAGGAATTCCGTTTCCCGTCGAAGTTCCTGCATCGAGGAAAAAAGGCGAATATCAATCGCGGCAAGAAAGGCAGAAAAGCCTTTATCCGTCTTTTCCCGCAGGAGTTTCTGGTCTGCGGAATAGGGCGGAGAAACAGCGAGAAGTTTGGCATTATTGGAAACCAGATCGTCCAAACGATCGATGTCCTCACTCGGAAACAAGAGTGCCGAGCGGGATAGTTTTCTGAGGAGAGCAAGAGCTTCCATGGCTTTTTGAGCACTAGCTGGCGGGGTATAGACGTTCGCGTTCTTTGGTGTGTCGTCCAATCCAGAGAATGTCTTCCCAATCTCGATTGAATCCCTCACCGCGTCGTTCAGAATTTCTCTCACTCTGAGAAGCGTGGCTTGATCTACCAAAATACCATTCTGTATTATGTTGTAGCGCAATGCAATGCAAGAAAGACAAATCTCTAAAACTAGCAGCGCTCCGAAGCACGATAAGAAAAGCGTGCGAAGAGTTCCGAGACTAAATTTTTTCTTGGTAGAGTTCGGCATGGAAAAATCAGGTGGTGGGAGGATCGGCGCTCAGAGCCTCTTGAATTGCTTGGAGAACGACTTTTGAGTTGCAGGGTTTGGAAAGAATGGCATGCACTCCGAGTTCAGACGGAGAGTTTTTACCTGATGATGAACCAAACCCGCTGGTACAGATAATTTTTACTTTGGGATTAATTTTTTTGAGAGCAGATATGAGGGCTCGGCCATCCATGCCGGGCATCGCCATGTCGGTAATAACTAAACGAACATCCTTTTGATGGCGCTCGTAGAGGGCATGTCCCTGCTCTCCATCTTCAGCAGCAAGAACACGATAGCCTGACTTCTCCAGCGAGCGGGCCATCACTTTGAGAACGGTAGGTTCGTCGTCGACAAGAAGGATCGCTTCACCATGCCCGTTTGCTTTCTGAATTTCTAGAACGGAAGGCGGCAAAGAAATCGGCTCCAGAGGGACTGTCGATGCCGGCAGGAATGCATGAAAAGACGACCCGCACCCCTCCTTGGTTTCGAGCGTGAGGAAGCCGCCATGGTTCCGAATGATTCCGACTGCGGTGGCAAGCCCAAGACCAGTGCCTTTGTTGGGACCCTTCGTAGTAAAAAAGGGCTCGAAGATTTTTTTTCGCAGTGGACGGGGAATTCCATGGCCCGTATCGCTTACGCTAATTCTCACGTAACTCTGCACTTGTGCCTGGGAATGGCGTCTCGCAAAAGATTCGTCCGCATAGAAATTTGAGACTTCGATCTTGATTCGCCCTCCATCTGGCATGGCGTCGCGGGCATTGACGCACAGGTTCAACAAGACCTGTTCAAGCTGGGTGGCATTGCCCAGAACAGGATGGATGTTTTCTGGAACTGTGACTTGAAACTGAATGGTTTTGGGAAATGTCGACCGAATAAAAGTGGCGACTTCCGAAATAAGCTCAGGGATGTCCAATGCACGCTGCTCGGTGCGGGCGCCGCTCGAAAAAGCAAGAATTTGCCGGACCAGATCGGTCGAGCGGCGAAGATTTGCCTCAACGGCATCAAGCATCTCTACGCTTTCAGCATCCGGCAGGCGATAGCGAAGGAGATCAAGAAACATCGAGATTGGTTGCAAAACGTTGTTCAAGTCGTGTGCAATGCCACCCGCGAGCATGCCCACGCACTCATGGCGGTGTGCACGAAGCCGATCCTCGTTGAGCTGAAGCAATTCCGCAGCGTCTTCTGCTAAGATAAGGACCGACGGGGGCTGCCCATCAGGAGGATTCAGTGTCACCCAGCGCATCTGGACATCGATATGGCGTGCATCGGCAGATAAAATACGCACTTGGCCTGACCACCCACCGTTGGCGAGCACAGATTGCAGAGCCGCTGTTGCAAGTCTAGGGGGGAGGGATATCCGAGATGGGATTTTTTTTCCAAGTACCTCCGTCGCCTTGAAGCCGTAAAATTTCTCAGCTCCGAGACTCCAATGCGTTACGACACCATCCAGAGTTTGGATAAAAAAAACTTCTGCAGGTTTCTCAAGAGATGCCGCTTGAGCGAGAGCATGAACTTCCGTGCGGCGCTGCACCGAGCGGTCGTTGATCGCGCAGTAGACGATCTGACCGGCATCGAGGGAGGATGCATCCAAAGTCACCTCCCGGGTTGAGCCATCCTGACAACGCAAGCAGGCAAGAATGCCATGCGCTTTTCCAGAATAAAAAAGCGCGGCGACGAGGTTTTGAAAATCCATACCGTCCCAAAAAAATTCGTCCACCGAACGGCCTAAGAATTGGCTTTTTGAATACCCTAAAAAATCGAGTGCCGATTGGTTGGCATCTAGAATCAGTCCCTCACCATTTAACTTCCAAAGACTCCCTGGCAAAACATCCCATAGTTGCTCGATTGCAGGGGCCAGAGCCGGCAAAATTTCAGAAACAGATCTTACAGTTTTCTTTGGAGAGGAAAAATTCCGTTCGGCAAGATCCGCTTCTTGGGGTGAGTTTTTTGGCATGCAGAAAGACGTAAATAGAAGGTAAAGGCCTAGATTTTGGAGTCAATGACGAGCGTTCAATCCACCGTATCAGTGGCGAAATAGGAAAAAATGCAAACATGTTACGAAAACGTAACAATTCGTTGTTTTTCAGAAGCCCCGATCTGGAGAGATGAATGGAAGCAAGCATGACAGCCCGCTATCGCACAGGTTGGATTTCCGATGTTCACTTGGGAACGCGCGGCAGTAAGACGGCCTCGCTGCTGGAGTTTCTCAGGGATGCGGAATTCGACACGCTCTATCTCGTGGGCGACCTGATCGACATCTGGGCTCTCCGCCGGGGCATTTACTGGCCGCAGGAACACAACGACGTCATTCAAAAGCTTCTGCGCAAGGGGCGTAAAGGAACCGAGATCATTTATGTCATCGGCAATCATGATGAATTCCTGTCTGCATTTCATGGTCACTATGCCAGCGTGACGCTTCAAAAAAACGCTATTCACACAACTGCTGATGGGCGCCGCTTGCTGATCATGCATGGGCACGAACTAGATACTGTTGTTCAAAATATGGGCTGGCTTGCCCACTTGGGAGATATCGGCTACGTGCTGCTGATGCGCTGCAATGGCATTGTAAATTTTTTCCGTCACCTTGCAGGTCTGGGACACTGGTCGCTGAGTGCCTATGTCAAAGCCGAAGTCAAAAATGTAGTCAGCTTCATAGGAAAATTTGAGGAATCCATCGTCAGATACGCAAAGGATTATAAGGTGGACGGGGTACTTTGCGGGCATATTCACACAGCCTCTGTCCGAGAAATCGACGGAGCCTCTTATTACAACTGCGGTGATTGGGTCGAAAGCTGCACGGCAATGGTTGAGCATTTCGATGGCAGGATGGAATTGTTAAAGTTCGATCCAAACAAAGCGTTGAACCTCTCGTTGGAGTCGAAACCGCTGGATGATGAGAAAGCTCAGGCTCTCACGGCATAATTTTTAACGCTGTCATGGGGCGAGGGGAGATGGGTTTAGGAAAACTTCCACCACGCTGGGAAGTGGGCTTGGTGACGGGGTTCAAGAAAACGTTGATCGATCAGGAGAGCTGAACCTCTGTCATCCTCTGTACGGATGAGTCGACCCACGGCTTGCAGCACTCTCTGCATTCCCGGATAGAGGTAAGCGTAATCGAATCCGCCACGGCTTATTTTTTCAAAGTGCGCTTGGAGGATATCGCGCTCGAGTGAAAGGCGAGGGAGACCTGTTCCGATCACTGTCACACCAATCAATCGAACACCGGGCAGGTCGATGCCTTCTGAAAAAATCCCACCTAGAACGGCAAAGCCTACTACTTGCGATTCCACAGCGAATGTTTGCAGGAATACGTTGCGCTCGGTTTCTGACATGGAAGCCGTTTGAGCCATAAAATGCGCGGTCGGCATCAAGGCTTGGAGTTTCGCACCAAGCTCCTCAAGATACGCCATCGAAGGGCAGAAAACCAGATGGTTGCCGGGAGCTCCTTGAATGTGTTCGGCAACGGCGTTCGCTACGATCTTCATCGAGGCTGCGCGGGCTCTGTAGGTGATGTCCGCAGCAAAAATGCGCAGCCGCATTTGGTATGGTTGAAAGGGGGAATCAAAGACAGCCGATCCATCGTGTGCGGAGCCTCCCAGTAGGTCACAAAAATAGTCCATTGGGGAGAGTGTGGCTGAGAAGAAGACTGCGCTACGCAAGCCCCGCAAATCCGCTCGCAGACGCGCTGAGGGGTCCGCACAAAAAACGCTGATACATTGCTCT
>VFJO01000143.1 GCA_009886045.1 Verrucomicrobiota bacterium | reverse complement strand
GGATATCGCCAGTGAAAGCGCGAACCTTGCTCGCTTGAACATCTTGCAACAAGCAGGAACAGCGATGCTCGCCCAAGCAAATCAGTCCAACCAATCCATCTTGCGCCTGCTCCTCTGAGGAGTCCTGCCGGTTCCATTATTAACGCAACTGGTTTTTTATCGCGGTATTTGCTGAGACTTTAGACAAGGAAGTTTATTGTTTTTAATATTATCGCGAATAAATACAAAATATTAATATAGTAATAAAAAACATATTAAATATACGAATGTACAAAATCCTGAACTAGTTAACTGAAAAACTCAAAAATATTTACCTTGAGCATCAGCCGTTCTGGATTTTCTAACTGAGTTTCCGAGAACTTCCGCATGTTCTTCACAAATAAATAAAAATCAAAAAAAGTGAGCTCGAGCACTCAAAATTCGACCCGTCCGCAGCACGGAAGCTGCATATAAAATGAAAGGAATATCATGATAAGCTTAAATGCTACAGGGGCCACTTCGGCGGCATCCTATTATCTGAATCAAAACAATCGGAACCTCCAAAAAAGCCTAACACGGCTTTCTAGCGGTTTTCGAATCAATTCGGCTGTTGATGATCCCGGTGGACTGGCAGTCTCAACGAAACTATCGGCTGCTATCCGGCGTACCGATGCTTTGTTATCTAACGTTGGCAATGCGCTCTCGTTCTTGCAAACGCAAGATGGTGTGCTTGAAGTGGCGGCTAAAATTCTGAGCAGAATGTCTGAGCTTTCTGTCTTGGCATCCGACGTTGCCATCTCAACAAATGATACTGCGTTGTACAGCACGGAGTTTACTGAACTGCAGTCTGATATGTCTTCTTTTCTAGAAGAGGAATTTAATGGTATCACGCTCTTTGATGCGGCGGGGGCCAAACTTTCCGTAGTTATTTCAGAGAGTGGGCAGACTGCTTCGATGACAAAAGCTGATCTTGAGGAGGTGGCTACCGATGTGGCGGCCTTATCAATCGCAACTTCCACCGTGGCCACAACGGCGTCCGATTCGCTTGAAACAGCGATCCAGGATGTTGCCGTGCTACGTGCTGGCAATGGAGCCGAGCAGTCTCGAATGGTGTTTGCTCAAGACATCCTCGCGGTAAATAGCACCAATCTTGAAGCGGCCTACAGTCGCATCATGGATGTGGACATCGCCAAGGAAAGTACCACCTATGCTCGATTGAGCATTATTAGGGAGGCTGGCTTGGCTATGCTTGCCCAAGCGAATGTGTCTTCTGAGAGTCTGTTAACCTTATTGGATTAACAAAACCGAAGTCATTAGTTTGAAGAGGCCTCCTCTCAAGGGAGGCCTCTTTTTTGCCAGTCGTTATACCAAAAGCTGAATGCTTTTGAACTCTACTGTAGCGGCGGTCTATGACCGCCGATGGTTAACGACTCCGGCGCTCATAGAGACGCCGCTACAAGTTAAAACGGCGCGCTAAAGTTCAAAACTTAATAGATATTGGTATCAGCGATAGCTGGAGTCTACAGCTAGCAGGAGGGTGCCTGTGATTGGCACACGCTTGACTTGGAATGAAAAAAGTTGAACGTGAATTATTCTGAGGTCAGCGCAAAGCGTTCGGAGCCTAGGAGTCCAGATTTTTCTAGGAAGTAATCATAGCCGCCGGGGTAGGAGTTTACTTGTCCGGCGTTGATGTGGAGGATGCGGTTGGCAAGTTTGCGAATAAAGTGGACGTCGTGCGAGATGAAGACAAGTGTGCCTTCGTAGGCTTCAAGAGCTAGGACGAGGGATTCCACGGTGAGGATGTCGAGGTGCGTCGTGGGCTCGTCCATGAGGAGGAGGTTGGGGGGATTGACGAGAAACTTTACAAGGTTGAGTCGGGTTTTTTCTCCGCCGCTGAGGACGGCTGTCTTTTTGTGGATGTCGTCACGTTTGAAGAGGAACGAACCAAGGATGCTGCGGGCTTCGTCCTCGCGGAGCGTGCCATTGGAGGCGAGGATTTCTTCAAGAATCGAAAAATTCGGGTTGAGTGTGGCCGCGCGGTGTTGGCTGAAGTAGCCGACCTTGGAATTGCTGCCGAAGGTGCATTTTCCTTTTTGAAAATCTACGACGCCTGCGAGGATTTTGATGAGGGTGGACTTGCCAGAACCGTTTGGTCCTACGAGGGCGACGCGCTCGCCCCGCTCAATGATGAGGTCGAGGTGTTTGTAAACGATGTGGTTGCCGTAGGCCATCTGGACGCCGTCGAGGAGAGCAGCGCGCTGGCCTCCGCGTTCGGGTTGCGGGATGCGGAAGCGGAATGGTTTCTTCGGAGGCTCTGGGCGCTCGATTTTTTCCATGCGCTCGATCTGCTTGATTTTGCTCTGGGCTTGAGCGGCTTTTGAGGAAACCGAGCGGAAGCGGTCGGCGAATTCCTGTAGAGCGGTGATTTCCTTTTGTTGGTTTTTGTAGGCTGCCGCTTGGATTTCGTAGTTGCGCTCGCGTTGTTCCATCGCGGCGGAGTAGTTGCCCTTGTAGTGAATGAGCTTGGGATTTGCGATTTCGTAAACGCCGTCGATCAGAGCATCCATAAACTCGAGATCATGTGAGATGAGCAGTAATGCGCTGGAACAGGTCTTTAAATACTGCTGCAGCCAAAGCAAGGAGAGGAGGTCCAGGTGGTTTGTGGGTTCATCGAGGAGTAGGAGATCGGGCTCCATCACGAGCAGGCGGGCTAGGTGGGCGCGCATCACCCATCCGCCACTCAGTTCGCGTGCGGGGCGGCTCCAATCAAATTCTCGGTATCCAAGGCCGGTGAGCATTTTCTTGGCTTTGGCGTCCACATGCGGGCTGCTGAGTGTCTCGTGTTTCGCATGGGCCTCGAGGTATTCCGCACCCTCCACATCGCCTGCAGCTTCAAGGAGGGCGAGTTGTTTTTCGAGGGCCTGAAGCTCTCCTGCACGTCCACAGGCGATGTCGAGTGCCGTTTCAGAATGAACGGCTTCGGCTTCCTGAGGCAGGTAGCCGATGGTTGTCCAGTCGTCCCGTTGCACAGTGCCTGCATCGGGTTCGTCTTTTTTCAGTATAAAGGAAAAGAGAGTGGACTTGCCGGCACCATTGGGACCTACCAATGCGATGCGTTCACCGTAGTTAACCTGCATGTCGGCTTCCTCAAAAAGGAGGCGTCCACCGTGGGATTTTTTCAGATTGCGGATAGTAAGCATGTCAGCAGGACTTCATTTCAAAAATGGCACACCAAAGGTATGACATGGCACGATCGATATGACAATCCGCAGATGCCGCAATTGCTCGCCTGTCGTCGCTGAGCGCGAAGGCGAGTGCTGTCAACTTGGGTCTAAGCAGGAGCTGCGGCAGGGAGGCCTCCGGATGGAAACTCTGGTTTGATTGGTGACTGAGGCTCGTGGGCCGAGTCTGTCGGAGGTGGAGGCAGAGGTGGTGGTGCGACTTCAACGACCGGAGGATTCTGGATGTTCCCGTGCTCGAGGATTTCTTTAACGTGCGAAGCGTCCAGCGTCTCGTATTCGAGCAGGGCCTTGGCGAGTGTCTCGACTGTTTGTCTGCGTTGTTCAAGCAGGACGCGGGCACGTTCATAGGCTTCGTCAATGATACGCTTCACCTCGGTGTCGATTTGTTGGGCCGTGTGTTCGCTGTATTCCCGGGGACGAGAAATATCACGTGCTAGGAAGACGTGCTCGCCGCCCTCGGCAAAACTGATCATACCCAGCGAACTCATGCCCCATTCGCAAACCATCTTGCGAGCGAGGCTGGTGGCTTGTCGGATATCGCCTGAGGCTCCATTCGAGATATCTTTTGTGAACATCTCCTCGGCGATCCGCCCGCCCATGGTCACGGCGAGAAGGTCAAGGGCCTCTTTTTGCTGGGTCGAGTACTTGTCGCCTTCGGGGAGATACATTGTCGCTCCCAGATACGGCCCGCGCGGGATGATCGTGACTTTATGCAACGGGCTGGTGTGTTCGAGGAGAACATTGAGAATCGCATGTCCGGCCTCGTGCCAAGCGGTGGAGATTTTTTCCCGTTCGCTCATGGCCATGCTGCGGCGTTCTTTGCCCCAGCGCACCTTGTCTCTTGCTTCCTCGAGTTCCCGCATGCCGACGGCTTTCATTCCTTTTCTGGCAGCGAGGAGAGCTGCTTCGTTGAGGACGTTGGCCAGTTCCGCACCGGAGTAGCCTGGTGTGCCACGTGCGAGAACTGCGAGGTTCACGCCCTCGGCAATTTTCACTTTTTTAGCGTGGACTTTAAGGATTTCTTCACGCCCTTTTACGTCCGGAAGAGAAACGGTGACTTGGCGATCAAAGCGGCCTGGACGCAGGAGGGCAGGGTCGAGGACATCTGGGCGGTTTGTGGCTGCGATGATGATGACACCTTCTTGAGTGTCGAAGCCGTCCATCTCGACGAGGAGTTGGTTGAGCGTTTGCTCCCGTTCGTCGTGTCCGCCGCCCATACCGTGTCCGCGGTGGCGACCCACGGCGTCGATTTCATCAATGAACACGAGGCAGGGAGCAGATTTTTTCCCTTGTTCAAACATGTCACGAACGCGGGAGGCTCCCACGCCGACGAACATTTCCACGAAGTCTGAGCCGCTGATCGAGAAGAACGGCACGTCTGCTTCACCCGCAATGGCACGGGCGATTAGGGTTTTGCCAGTTCCCGGCGACCCAACCATGAGAATCCCCTTGGGAATTCGGCCTCCAAGTTTTTGAAATCTTTTCGGATCCTTCAAAAATTCCACGAGTTCTTGGACTTCATCCTTTGCCTCTTCAACCCCTGCGACGTCTTTAAATGTGATGCGGTTCTTATCCTTCGAGAGCATGCGGGCTTTGGACTTGCCAAAGTTCAATGCGCCTTTGCCTGCCATTTTGATTTGTGAGCGGAAGAAGAAATAGAGGATCACCAAGAAAAACACGATCGGAAGGAAGCTGACGATGGCCGAGGCCAACAAATCAGACTTGGGCGAGATCGCCGGAGTGATGCCCGCCTCGCTGAGAACTTGCTCGATTTCCGAGCCATTGAACTGCGTGAAGATTGGCGTGTGGAAGGCGATGGGAATCTCTTCACCTGTGGTTGGCGAGGGGAGCTTGAATTTGCCTTCGAAGTACTGCGTGTTGCGGCCCTCCTCCACCACAAGCTGTAGTGGTGATTCGGGGGTCACGACGAGTTTGCCTTGCTTCACCAACTGGATGAAGCGCGGGTATTGGATTTGCTGGATTTGAGCAAAATTATTTCCTCGGAAGAGAAAGGCTCCTCCGATGAGGGCGAACGCGATTGCGAATAGCACGAGTCCGCGCCAGTTGAGTTGTGGGTCCTGACCTCCGCCCTGCCGCTGGCGATTGTCGTTTGATGGCTTCTGGTTTTCTTCTGACATTGTTTCAAGTTTCGCGCAAGATACGGACTTGGCAAATGCAAAAAGCAATGACTAACCGCGCTCTGGTAGTGTCCATTCACGATGTGAGTCCTTTGACCATGAGGCAGACCGATCAGATTCTTGATGATTTGAAGGCTCTTGGCTGCATGCCGACATCTCTGCTCGTCATTCCGGATCACCACAAGCAAGGTAGGATTTCGAATGACGATGCGTTCGTTGAATGGCTCCAGAAGAGGGTTGCTGAGGGGCATGAGGCTGTTCTTCATGGCTACTACCACTTGCGGGAGCGCAGAGCTGGAGATAGCTTTTTTAAGAAGTTCGTCACGCAATCCTACACGGCGGGAGAAGGAGAGTTTTTTGATTTGAGTGAAAGCGAGACGTCGCGCCGCCTCGTGATGGGGCGCGCGGAATTTTCTGCATGTGGGCTTTCCGTGAGTGGTTTTATTGCACCCGCATGGTTGCTCGGAAGCGATGCGGAAGTGGCAGTGCGAGGGGCTGGTTTTGAATACACAACGCGCATTTCGACGGTGAGCGATTTCTCTTCGGGGTCGGTTTACATGGCACGGAGCTTGGTTTGGAGCGTTCGATCGGGTTGGCGGCGTTTCTGCAGTCTGGTTTGGAATTCGCTTCTTTCAAGAGCACTGGAAAAATCTCCGCTTTTACGTATCGGGATTCATCCTCCGGACTGGAACTACGACCCGATCCGGAGTCAGATTCTGCAGCTCGTTGTCAGCGCGCTTGCGGGGCGACGCACAATGACATATCAGCAATGGCTCGCAAGCAAGCGAGGCCAAAAATGAGTCGATTCACAACACGCGCCGATCTGCATATCCACAGCCGCCACAGTGCACGGGCGGCTGACTGGGTTTTGCGCCGTCTGGATTTCCCCGCCAGCGCATCCGATCCATTCGAGCTCTACAGCAAACTGCGATCCGCTGGGATGAGGTTTGTAACGCTCACGGATCAAAATACCATCGATGGTTGTTTGGAAATCGCGCATCTTCCCGACGTGATCATCGGCGAAGAGGTCTCTACGGTTTTTCCCGAAGACGATTGCCGAGTGCATCTTCTCGTCTGGGGAATCAATGAAAGACAGCACCGTGAGATTCAGCAAGCA
This sequence comes from Verrucomicrobiota bacterium, assembly GCA_009886045.1. Classification (GTDB taxonomy): domain Bacteria; phylum Verrucomicrobiota; class Verrucomicrobiia; order Chthoniobacterales; family Terrimicrobiaceae; genus UBA967. Next base: position 4,345 of record VFJO01000143.1, on the reverse strand, counting down.
AGGGAGAGCGTTTACGACCTCCAGAAGTATCTCTTTGCAGAAAACATCGCCCATTCCGTAGCACACCCTTTTCAAAGCCTGAATGGAAAGCTGACCGACCTGCACCTGCAAAAGCTTGCTCTGCTCTTCCGCCATTTTGAAGGGATCAATGGTCGCTATTGTGCGTTGTTGAGTGACACGGCTCGCGCTGTCCTGGGAGATCTCACGTCGCGTCGGATTGAGATCTTCAATGCACGCACCGGTATTGCCCCGACCCACGCGGAGCCATGGAAAAAAGTCTTCACCGGCGGGTCTGATGACCAAGGTGGGACAGGTCCGGCATCCGCGTTTACTCAGACTCCCGGTTGCTCCGATGCGCGGGGTTTCTTGGAAAATATTCGTGCAGGGCTCTGTGAAGCTGCTGGTCAATCAGGCACGCCGCTCGCGATGGCCCACGGCACTTACAGCACAGCGATCGAGTATGCGAAGGTTCGCTTGCCATTGAAGCCGGAGGATCCAGCATCGGCTTTAGTTGAAAAAATTACCTCCCGATTCATGGAGGGGCGCGATCCCACCGAATTTTCGCTCTTGGACAAGTTTGGCTTCCTCACTCAAGGCATCCTGACGGGGAAGGTCTTCGATATTTCAAAGTCGGGGAGCATGTCGCTCTGGAAGCAACTTTCCGAAGCGCTCAACCAACGCGATCTCAAGGCGGCTATGGCTAGGGACACAGCTGGGGTTGTCGAGGCTGAGAGGCGTGCATTTCTGATGGCGAATCTTATTGCAAACAAGATCGGCTACCGTCTCGTCACGGAGTTCATTCAACAGATTTCCAAAGGGAAATTTCTCGAGAGCATTCAGACGATTATTCCGTTGGCGCCGGTTGTTGCTCTGCTGAGCCCATACATTCACGCTTTTCGTCTCCCCAAGCGGGAGTGGTTGCGCCAAGTGGCACTACCGGTTTCGGGGTCTGTTCCGGCATTTCTTAAGAACAACAAGCGTGCTTGGTTTACCGACACGCTGGAGGATGTGAATGGTGTGGCCACGACGATCCGCAAGATGACCGCTGCTGGAGTCGCCACAGGCCACGATGTGACTATCATGACCTGTCGATCGGAAATTGCAGACCATGGTGTGCCCTTGAAAAACTTTGAGCCCATCGGCGAATTTGAGCTGCCTGAATACGAATTGCAGCGTCTGAGTTTCCCCCCGGTGCTCCAAATTTTCGACCACCTGCAGCGTGGAGGTTTTTCCGAGTTGATCATTAGTACGCCTGGTCCGACCGGCTTGTGTGCTCTTGCCGCTGCAAAAATGCTGGGCCTCCGAGCCGTCGGTATTTATCACACGGACTTTCCGCAATACGTCCGCATTCTTACAGACGATTCGTTCATGGAAACACTCACGTGGAATTACATGCACTGGTTCTACAGCCAGCTCGATGTGCTTTATGTGAACTCCGAGGACTATCGCAAATGTTGGATCGAACGAGGTATTCCCCGAGATCGTCTCCGCATCTTGCCGCGTGGTCTCGACACACATCTCTTCCATCCCAAGAAGCGAGACCGGAGCTTTTGGGAATCGCGCGGTCTTCGCAAGGGTGAGCTTGCGATGCTCTTTGTCGGCAGGGTTTCGAAGGAAAAAAATCTCGATCTCCTCGTGGCTGCCACGCGGCGTTTGGCGGAATCGAAAACGCCTGTGCGTCCTATCATCGTTGGGGATGGACCTTACCTTGCCGAGATGAAGAGGCTCTTAAGCGATGCGATCTTCACCGGCTACCTAGGTGGGGAGAGCTTGGCGATCGCTTATGCCTCCGCCGACTTTTTTGTTTTTCCAAGTACGACCGATACTTTCGGAAATGTGATTCTTGAAGCCCAAGCGAGTGGAATTCCTGTGATCGTTTCAGATATTGGAGGTCCGCGCGATCTCGTCGAGCAGGGTGTGGAGGGCTACATTACCAAGGGCCAAGACGCCGCCGAACTAGCGGAGGCGATCCGCAAACTGGCGTCAGATGCCGAGTCGAGGAAACGCATGGGCGAGGCTGGGAGAGTGCGCGTGGAAACTCGCGATTGGGGCGAGGCCTTCATCAGGTTCTGGAACGAGTCCCCCGAGTGAAAACTCGGCTGAGAGTCAGGAAAATCTGACGAATTCGCGAAGGAATTGTCCCCACAGAAAAAACATTCCACGCACCGAGTAGCGGATCATCTCGTTTTGGTCACGAACGAGGATTCCCCGGGCGATGTTATGCTCCATTTGGTTAAGAAGTTCCCTCTCGATTTCGGAGCGAAGATTTTCTGCCTCCAGCACTACAAGATCTGTGCCGGCTTGCGTATTCAGGAAGCACTCATGCGACGAGGCCAATTCCTCGATGTCCAAATTCTCATCAACTTTGTTTATGAGCATCTGAGGGGCGAATTGCATGCCGTAGGAGTAAGGGTAGTTCCATGTCATGAGGACGCGTCCATCGCCCGTGCGCGAGGTGAAGGTCACATAAAAAAAAGAGAAGTGATCCTGCTCGAGCAGGCAAATCGAACCCATCACTCTTTTTTCGGTGCTGTGAAAGAGTCGGTAAAAATGTCGCGTGTCATCATGGCTCCAGTCAACGTCCTCGGCATACTCAAACCCGATGCATTCCATTTCGTCGGAGAGTGAGGAAAAAGCTGGAAACTTACTGGAAGCAGGAGGGGGGCATTTTTCTAGTGAGCGATGCAGAGGCATTCGGAGACGGCGTACGCGCGTGAGAATTTCAAGCCATGGAAGGAGGAACCAGCTGGATGCAAAGAGAATCCCAACCAAATAGCTGCCCCCTAGGAGCCAGCCGGCTAAGAACGACGTTGCGATAAGGCCAAGCGTTCCAATTCGGAAAAGAGCCTGATTTTGATAGCTGCGAAGAGCGAGCGAGACGACGGCAAGCGCCGCAACAAGGCACAAGTTGGTAATCACCGAGACTCCCTCGCTTTTAGAAAACGCTCGAGTTGCTCGACATCGAAATCCGCCAGCACTTCGCCATCCGGCATTTCCAGAGTGGGAGCCTTTGTTTGCCCAGAAATCGTTCGCATGCGGCCAAAGGCTTGGCTGTCGGCAGATACATTCCGCACCGTGTGGGCGAGGCCTTGGGTCCTGAGCCATGTCAGGGCATCGCTGCACCAAAAACAACCGGGTTTCACGTATACGATCATAATAAAATCTCCGCTGGAGCAGAAGAATCGCAGCACTTTCTCGACATCACCGATCGCGTCAAGACGTAATCACTCGCCTGACTTGCTATTTAATTTCTCCAGCTTTGGCGCAATGACCGATTGGACATACGGGTGGTTCGGATTTCTTGCCGTAAAATCTTGGTGGTAGCTCTCGGCAGGAAAAAATTCTGTCGTGTCAATGATCTCGGTCACGATCGGATTACGAAAGCGAGCCTGAGCCGATGTTTTAGCAGTTTCGGCTGCGACGCGTTGGGCGGGACTTTGCGCAATAATGATCGAGCGATATTGGGTGCCTCGGTCGGCTCCCTGCCGGTTGAGGGTGGTTGGGTCATGCGCATCCCAGAAAAGGTCGATGATCTTGTCATAGGGAATGACCGAGGGATCGAAGGCAATTTTTACGACTTCGGCGTGACCTGTCTTTCCGGTACACACCTCCTCGTAGGTCGGGTTTGGATTCGCGCCGGCAGCGTAGCCGCTCACAACAGATTTAATGCCTGGTTTGCCTTGGTACACAGCCTCGACACACCAGAAGCAACCACCGCCTAAGACTGCAAATTCTTCATTCATAGTCTCAGCAAAGCACATTGAGGCCCCTAGGGCGAGGATCGTGAGCAAAAGAAAATGTCTCATGAGTTTGCCCTCCCCAAGATATCGCGGAATTTTTTACTGAATCGCATAACAAACAAGTAACTCCTAATTCGTCGTGCGCAAACCCTGCAAATGATGACAGGTTCTGCTTTGCGTTCCCCGTCTTCTATGAGGTTAATGTTGTGTGGTCACGCATTCGCATCTCACACTGGTCATTGTCGGAGGAGGAGCCGCAGGCTTTTTTTCTGCCATCGCGGCCGCTGAGTCGAATCCGAAGGCCGAAGTCTTCATTTTGGAAAAAGGGCCGCGCACGCTGGCCAAAGTCCGAGTTTCAGGTGGTGGGCGCTGTAATGTGACCCATGCCTGTTTCGATCCCCGACAACTTTCCCAACGCTATCCGCGAGGCGCTCGCGCGCTCATCGGCCCATTGACTCGATTCGGACCCTCCGAGACGGTTTCATGGTTTGATTCCCGAGGTGTTCTCCTCAAGACTGAGGCCGATGGTCGCATGTTTCCTGTTACGGATTCCTCGCAGACGATCATCGATTGTCTTATGGATGCCGCCGGGCGTTCGGGTGTTC
>VFJO01000330.1 GCA_009886045.1 Verrucomicrobiota bacterium | reverse complement strand
TTATCCGTGCCATCCGTGGTTAAATTCTTCTGCTTCTAGGCGGAACCTACCGCTGAAAGGGCCCCTTCCATACTATTGCGGAATTTTTCAACCGTGAATCTCTCCTCATAACGCCGCCTGCCGGCAGCACCCATTTTCCTTCGCAAATCTGGATCGGAAATGAGGATTTCCAAGCGCTCGGCGATGGATTTGGCATCCTTTGGAGGGACAAGGAAGCCGGTTTCTCCGTCCACCACGATATCCGGGAGGCCGCGCCAATTGGTTGCGACGACTGGCAAACGAAACATCATGGCTTCCACAGCCACCAATCCAAAGGATTCTGCAGAATAATGCGTTGGGAAACAAAAAATATCAGCTCCCGCATAGGCCTTCCATTTATTATCATCATAAAGCGGGCCGGTGAACTCAACGGTCCCTTCAAGCTGATGGTTTTGAATAAAGTCTTTGAATTTCTTTTCCTCCACCTCGGAGGCCGCTTTTCCTACGATTTTGCATCGGAAAGATGCGCCACGCTCTTTCAATTTGGCGCAGGCTTCCAACAGAATGCCTACGCCTTTTTCCTCGCTTACCATTCCGCAAAAAAGAATCTCTGGCATTGCGTTGGGCACACTGCGATGTGTCGCTGCGAGAATTTTTGGTTCAGGAATTCCGTTTGGGATAAGAACAATTTCCTGTGATTTCAAAAATTCTCCATCCCGCTTGCCATAATCGGAAATAGCAATGGAAAGCGCTGGTTTTCCGTAAGCCAGCCAGAAAGCTTTTTTTAACAGCCAAGGAAGTCGCGCGTAGAGGTCAGCGAGTCCATTGGCGTGAAAATGAAAAACTGTTTTCTTAAAAAGCCATCTCGTGCCAAGGAGTAGCACGCAATCACGCAAAAAGGGCAACATATTCGGACTTGCCGGAGGGTAGTAAAGAACCTGAGCGCCAGTTCGAAGCCGAGCCGCCACAATGCGAAAAAAAACTGCTGCCAAATGAAAAATTTTCTTCCATTTGAAAGAACCAACTTCTTGGATATCACCTGAAAAGGCCATGCGCACATGGTGGAACTGGATTTCAGAGTATTCCCCCTCAAGGAGATGCTGATTCATCACGGCCTGCCCATGGAAGGGCGGCGGCGTTTGGGCAACGGCAATGATGGAGATCACTTGTTTAGCCATAAAGTGACAGGCGGATGAATTTAACCACGGATTACACGGATTAACACGGATGGGAAGAATTGGGTGGGAGACTACTCGTAGATTGCTTGGGTGGCATGGATGATCCTGCAAAGTGGGATTGGCGGAGAATAATCGAAACTCGCACAAGCTTGCTTGCAGGAGGTTTGTTGTTTCTCCGCCCCATTCGCCCGGCGACTGCATCCAAGCCCCTCTTTATCCGTGCCCATCCGTGCCATCCGTGGTCCATATTCCCCCTAAGTTCTTACCACAAGGCGTTAAGGGCTTTAGTTGGAGATGCGTTTGATCTCAAGCCTGGTATTCTTGAAATTGAGAAGTAGAGCGGTTTTCAAGCTCGTGATGTTGAGATAGCCAAGCATCTGGGCGATGTGAGTTTCGTTGAAATTGGCAACCACTTTAGGATCGACGATGATGGTCTCGTTTACAATCAAGTCGGGAATGAGGGTGCCAATGAGCTGACCGTCGTAATGAACGGGAAATTGTTTCTGTTGTTCGCAGATAAGACCTTCCTTGGTGAGTTCGATGACCAGTGCGCGCTCGTAGAGCTTTTCATCAAGACCGGGCTTCAGTTTATTGAGCACGCTCATGGCAGCACCGATGATGATTTTCGTGAGTTGTTCGTTATTGTTAAGCATTTTATTTAACCACGGATGGCACGGAAAGACACGGATGGGAAAATGAGGCGTGAGACTACTCACAGATTGCTTAGGAAGCATGGATGATCCCGTAAAGCGGGATTAGCGGAGAAAAATCGAAACGCGCGCAAGCTCGCTTGCAGGAGTTTTGTTGTTTCTGCGCCCCATTCGCCCGGCGACTGCATCCAAGCCCCTCTTTATCCGTGCCTATCCGTGTCATCCGTGGTTCCATTTCTTCAGGATTTCCAGATCATCAAGATCATCAAGATCATCAAGATCAATTGGCCGGCCATAATCCTGAGACGCTTCCTTTTAGGGATTTATATCCAGAAGAAGTGTGGATTTTTGTATTAAGTTGAAAATTTTGATAGGCACCAGCCAGCGATCGTCGGAAGCGGTTGTGGAGAGTAACAAACGGCTTTACTACCATTGGAGGCCACCGCGTTTCCGCCCACCATTGGTCCAGTTCTTTGCAATTTTTGTCCGCGCTGAGATTTTGTCCGGTAAAGGCATAGGCGGCCATAGGCAACTGGCAGGCGTGGATGTTTTTCCTGTTCACCAAAAAGTGTTCCATTAATACTGCATCGCTGACAACCTTCCAGCGAGGATTCAAAGGCAGATTTGGCAAGGCCGATTTTTTGAAGAACATGGCGCAACTCAGCGAGTGCAGATGGTCCAAGCGCGTATGCCAAAGACTGGGAACCATAATCCTCCTATAGCAAATGGGTTCCAAGGAGGAATTAAGCAAAATCGCATCACCAAGCAAGACATCCAACTTTGTTTGTTGCTGAAAAATTTCCGCCACTTTGGAAAGGGTCTCGGGCAGATATTGCTCGTCGGAGTTAAGCCATGCACAAATCCCCCCAGCAGATCGCCCAAGGCCACGATTAATGGCATCATACATTCCGGTGTCTTTCTCGCTGAGGATTTTAAGGGAGTAAGCAGGCCGCTCCTTTACGGCAGGATTTGGGTGTTGCTGGCTCGTCTCTCGTCCCTCGTCTGTCGCCTCTTTCCGCTCAACAAATACAAGCTGACCGTTACGGTAAAACTCTGCTCCCAATTCTCGGGCTAATTCCTCGATACCCGGCGTGCCAGCGTCTTGGATGATGTGCTCTATGCAGAGCGTCGAGAGTCCAGAGTCCAGAGTCGAGGGCGTGGCAACCACTTGATCCCGCACACTGGCGATACACAATCGCAACCAATCAAGTTGGCAAAAGGTAGGTGTAACGATGCTGAAAAACAATTTTTGCACTGGGTTTTTTGCCTCTTTCTGTGCTGGGCTGCAAGACCTCAAGAAGCATGTTTCGGTTTCAATTGGGAGACTCTACAGACTACAGGTTTTTGGTGGCTTTGGCAGGCACTCCTGAATTAATTAATAATTAAATGCGCCGTGCTGGCAGTAGTTAATTTATTCTCATCAAGATAATTATTAAAAAAAGTAGGTAAATAACTATTGCATAATTCACTCTGATAAAAATCAGAGCTGATTTAAAATCTCGCTCAAGCAAGCCCGTTTTTCAAACCACGAACCTGCTTTAAAATTTTGATTGAGATTAGGACATTGCTCGTAAAAGCTTTTTAGGGTTTTCGCCATGCTTGTTGGCGAAGCATTGACATCGCAATACAGGGCGTGGGAACCAAAAGCAACGCGCGCCCAGTCGAGGTCGCTGAGAAGCATGGGGCATCCGCAAGCGGCCGCTTCCAATGCAGATTGGCTTACGGTCTCCATCGTGCTCAGTAGAACAAAACCGCGAGATTGAGTAAGCATGTTTGCTAAAACTTCTCTGCCATCAACATGTGGAATATGCGTGACAATTCCATGGCTTTGTTGAACCACGCGGTGAAACTCATCACCATAAGCATCTTCTTCACCGTAGGTTTTGCCAACAATCCATAATGGCACTTTTGCGATACTCGCAGCTTGCGCCACTTCTAAAACGCGCTTGCGCTGCGTGACAGTTGCAGTGCAGATAAGATGGTTAGCTCTTGGACCGCGAGGAGCATTTAAAAATGCATCATCGACTCCATAAGGAAGAACACGGATTTTATCTTTTGACACATCAAACATGTGAGTAACAACACGGGCGTCATGTGGAGATGGAACAAAGTGCATGTCCACAGCATGAAAGGCTCGCCAACCATAGGATTCTTTCATCATACTCGGAGCACAGTTCTCTAAGAGTATTTTAAAGAGCTTCTGAAGTCGGCGTTTCCAAAAAGGTCGACTGACAAGCCCTGTTAAAACTTGTTCAACAACAACCTTCATTCCTTTTCTCTTCGCATAGTCCACAATATCATTTGAAGGCCTGCAGAAGCAAAAAAGAATGTCCCCAGTTTGATCCTTGTCCCACCAGCGGATGGGCTCTGCTTCAAATCCTAACTCGCTTAAAACATCTGATGTTCGCTGAAAAATATTTGTTACTCCACCGTGCGCTAAGTTAAATGGAAGAGCTGAATAGGTAAGAATTTTCATAATAAATTTATTCAGATTTTGAAAACACAGTTCTTAAAAGCTTCAGGTGAGTGGTATTTCTTCCAAACACTGTGATATCTTTCTAAGTAATCTGAACTGCGAATCTCAGCAAGAGCACTCAGCGCTTGCCGGAGCTCGTGTCGGCTCGTTGTGCATACCGGCAGGTTTTCTTTGATAAAATATCTCGGTATTGATGCGTAATCTGGTCCATAGACCAATATGGGAGAGCCAGATGCGAAGTATTCCAATATTTTGCAAGAGAATGATGTGGTAACCATGATCCGTTCGCTTTCGGAGAAACTATAAGGTAAGAAGCAGGCTGAAGCTTGGGACATGAGTTCAATACATTTTTGATTTGGAAGATTATGATGAAAAATAAGATGTTCTTGATTAGATAAAAGCGATAGTAAAGCGTCTGGAGGGCAATAACTCAGAATCTCTAACTTCCAAGGGAGTCCGCTATTGGATTTGGCATTAAATGCTGAAATTTCTTCATAGACATCTTTGAGTGCGCTGAGGTAGAGATGATTAAGCCCTCCTATGAATACAATATTTCTCGTGGACTTGTTGCTCTTCGGAAGGATTACAGGCGCCACCGGGGCATTCTGGCTTGGAAGAGCCAACCAATGAGCGTTGCATTGGAATTCACTTTTTAAATAATCCACAAATCCTTCTGAAATAGCAAAGACAGAGGCGCTATTTTTTAATATGAGACCAAGCGTTGGCTTGATCCATAGCTGGACCCACTTTGGTTGCTGGTATTTTGAAGAGGCTTCGATTTCATCGACCAAATAGATGTGGGTAGAAATTCCTAATTTTTGCAGAAATAAGATATGAAGAAGAAACCAACAATCGGCTCCACAAAGAATGAACCAATCATTATTTTTGGAGCGGATCTCCTTTGAAAAAGCAATCCAAATCGCAAAAATCAGAAAGTCCAATACGGAACCTACCAATGGAGATACTTTTTTTATCCCGTATCCGCTGGCATCGGGGTGTAGAACTACCTTTGTATCCCCAGAGGCCTTCTTAATGGCCTTAAACGAGATCGAGCGGCGAAATTTTCGGGTTAATACAAAAGCCAATCGCTCGCTGATCGCGCGAAGAATCTGAACCGCAACCCCATTATTACCATGTCCTCCTTCCAATAAAGGAGGGGCGTCTGTATAAAAAACCCAATTGCGATGGAGCATTAGATGCTCATCCTTTTCTGGCAAAAAGGTAAATCGAGGATCCCCAGAATTGAACTCGTTGGCGAGAGGCCATCCAAACAAGTTGGGTCAAGATAATCTGCGCCAATCGCATAAGAGGTGTTTTCCAAGCAGCACCATGGTGAAGGCCTGGAATGGCATCATCGCAGAAACGAACATCTTGGAAACCTTCCAGTCTGCATAAAACACGAAGACAAATCGTGGTATAAGCCCATATGTGAGTGATATCGTTGTATAAATTTAAGCCGACCAACGGGCTGTCTGCATTCGGGCCCCGTAGAATTAGAATGCCTCCCGGTTTGAGTCGTGACGATGCTATTTGAAGAAAATCCCGGAACCGCTCGCGGGGAATGTGCTCATAGAAATCCAGTGCAATGATGGCGTCGAAGGTGCATTCCGAAAATCGCTTTGCCAAATCGGCGACAGAATCACCGTATACAATTCCAGGCGTGATTTGTCCGGCCAAGATCGCCTCTTTTTCCGAAAAATCGCTTCCATGTAGATTGCTAAAACAATGATTTTGCAGCCATGCTTGAAGAAGCCCGGGACCAGTTGCTGCCTCGTAAATCATGCATTCGCGATTAGTTGGCAGCTGGGCTAAGAGAATGCGGTCATAAATGTGTGCGGTTTCTGCAGCCATGCGACTGACATCGGAAATTCCTTTGATGCCGCGAGCTTGTGATTGGCTATTGTAGTAGGTTGAGCCGTCAGTCATTGGAAATGGGGAGCTGGGATTTGAATCTGATAACTTTAGCAGGCACTCCTGCTGCTATTGCATCGGAAGGAATATCTTTCAAGACTACTGAACCCGCGCCGATAACCGCGTTGTCTCCGATTGTTACTGGGCCTACAACCGTTACATTTATTCCAATCCATACATTATTTCCTATGGTGACAGGACCTGCCGTTGATTCGTAGGTGATTGGGTCGTGGGAAGCGCTAACGACGGTTAATTGATTAGAACAAAAAAGCCGATCTCCAATATTGATTGGAAACCAGTCATAAAAGTGGCAGAAGTGTCCAAGAGTGCAGTTACTACCAAATCGTAAATTCCTTCCATTTAAATAAAAAAAATTGTCTCCAACTGAAAGTTTTGAGGCGAAAACTACTCCGCCGATTCGGAGGAAAGCTTCCCGAATTATTTCAATGGGACGAAAGTTGGGTGAACAAGAAAGTAAGTTATACAAAAAAATGAGCATGCGTCGTTTGATCGCCAGTGACGCAGCGCGTGTTCCACGGAATAATAAAATATTTTGTCTGTTCATTAACTGTGCTTCAAGGACCTATAAAGACCCCAACCTTGCGTAATACACTGTCTGTAATTGAATAAAAGACCAGCAGCAAGTGTCGCAAGCGGAAGCCCGGAGGTCCCTAAAAATTTTGATGCCCAGAAACTGAAAATAATCGAGCAAAATCCCGTGGCAATTGTCGTCCATACAAAGGGGTTCCTACCCGCGGCTAACACATAGTGTCCCCAAATCACAGTGCAACCTAGAAAAAGAACATCCAATGTCATTAACAGGCGGGTCTGCTGATCCACGAAGGTCGTTTTATGAAGCAGCACGCCAGCGGCCCATGGACCTAGCAGATAGAAGGCGGCAGTAGAGACTACTACCAGCAAACTGGTGCGCAGGATTGTTTGCTTCATATTCGCCTTTGCTTCGACAAAATCACCTGCACCCAGCGCTCTGGTAAAAAACGGTAACTGAGTTAGAGTGAATTGCATAGCCAGCATATTGCAAGCCATCGCTATTCGCTGTGCTAAGTAAAAAGGGGCCACTTTTTCGGGCCCGAGCAGCATGCCGAGCAAAGGCGCTTGCGCTGTATAAACAAGCGAACCAAATATATTTACTCCGCCCACCGGTAAAGCGGCTTTAACCAGTCGTTTAAAACTTCCCTGCGGGGAACAGATAACATTTGCTTCCAGCATAGCTGCTGTGGTCGCGCGGCGTACCATATCTACGGAAAGCCAGTAGACTACGGAGGAAAGAGCAAAGCTTGCCCCCATGGCAACCAATCCCCAGCCTTTCCAAGCAGCGAAAGCCGCCCCAGTTCCGGCAAGGAGTAGATAGGAACCTAAAAGGAAGCGGGTTTGATAAACCGCCCCGAGCCCGTTGAGAAATGACGATTGGCCTGCAGCAAGAATGAGCAAGCTAGATGCCGCGACCATGCCATACCAGCACCAGCGAACATCCTGAGTGCTAACCGTCACAAGACTGCCTAATCGGCTGAATACTTCGAAGGCGAGAATGCCGATTACCAGAGCCGCTCCGGCAAGGGCGCGGTAGAGAGTGCGGGTAAGGTCGAAAAGTTGCGCCACACCCGACCATCCGGGTGCGAGATGTATAAAGTCGTCATTCGCAATAGTGCTGGAATTAGCTCCAAGAGTGAAAGCCGCTTGGCGAGCGATTGCAAACCCAAAGCCCAAGTCAAGGATGCTAATCATCGAAACCAAGCCCTGGAATGAAAACCATATTCCTGCTTCAGCAGGAGAAAGGTGTTGCGTCACCACAGGGATGAGTAACAAAGCTACTAACACACCACTCCCCTGCTGGAAGAGTCCCGCAATAGCACCGAATCTCGCGGGGTGTTGCTCTACCAGTGATTTGAAAAATTGAAACACTGACTAAGATATCGATCGCTCAAATTTTAACTCTGAAGGTGAAAGTGCGGCAATATTGGCAAGCGTGGCACAGAAAACTATGGCAACGGTGTTATAAACCCCGCCGCCGCCGAGAATGTAGATTGGAATCATAGAAAGGGAAAAAAGAAGACACACAAATAGCGTATCGTAAGTGATATTTTTAGAATCTTTTGCCATTTTGAGAATTTTTGCGATTGAGACTATGAAGCCAATGAATACGAAAACATACAAGATGGTTCCAACCAGCCCAACCGTTATTAACAGATCGGTTACGATATTGTGGGTCGATCCGCGGCGCACGGCAAAATTCATTTTTGAATACACATCTCCATATTTTAAGACCAATAAATCTCTATCGGTAAAAGCATGCACCCCACGGCCGACAAAAAACTTTCTACTGTTTGAGCTCCACTCAGTAAATGTCAGCATGGCCAATGTCCAACGATAATCAGTGGAGCTGTCGATATCTCCCTTTGCTTCGGGCATATCCATTCCTGGGATCATTGCGAGACTTCGCTGCAATCCGAAAGGGACATAGTCCCTATCGGTTTCATAGGCAATTCGAGCACCAACTATCAGAAATACGAAGAGCAAGAAAATCACTGCAACGGCGGCAATATGTTTTCTAATTATCAGGCAAAGAAGCACTAAAAATGCCGTGATTATTATCGTGGCCCGCCCCATACTTAACATACTTCCGACGATTCCAAGGATCAGCAACAAGACCCATAGGATTTTTTGACCGCCACCAGTTAGATTTTTATTTCGGGAGGTTAACATGGTCGCACCAAAAAGCGCCACCAACGGAGACAATCCTCGCAGAGCATACATGTTATCCGTGAGGTTTAAGACGGGAATATACAGTGCTGATGCACCAATAAATTCACCAGTTACCAAATCTTTTTCCCCTACGCCGAGCGCGAATGTCGAGTAAGCCCGCAAAATAATATTAAAAGTTATTCCCAATAAGAATAACATTCCAATCCAAGTATGAGGTTTTTTGATTGGCGGTAAGAATCGAATAAAACAAACTGTTGTCCACAAAACTGCAAAAGCTGACCAGAAGTAAAAATATTGCTTCCCAAGATTTCCGAACGCAATCACAATCTCCGGCGAAGGATAATAATAAGTAAAGTAAGCATGAACGAGAAGGTAAAGCGTGAAAGCAATGAAGGTTCTATTAAACAAAACAAATGCTTTGGAAATAGCGTTTTCATTTGGTGCTCGATTCACCCTTTTCCAGAAATTTGAAAACATAAATCCTGCAGCAAGCAAAACGGCCAAATGCTCAGGATCCAATGCAGGACCCATCGGCTGGATTCTAACTGCAAAACTTGCAATGGCCAAAGAGATAAATATCCAATATTTATTGATGAATAATGCATAGAATGCGCCGATAACTAACGCACAACAAAGCCCTAAATTAAAATAATTGCCCTCGGCCACCTTGCTGCCTATGTAAAAGGATGCAAGCACGGATATAGCTATAATTAGCCAAGTTAGTATTTTTATACCCGAATTATTCATTTGTTAACATGAGTTTTCTTTAAATCGCGAGGGCGATACAAAGTTTTTATTTTTAATGATTTTGCAATAAGAGCTTGGAAAATACTTCTGAGCGTTTCGTAGCGCCTTCTGCCGTTAGATGCATGGCCGTATCTGCAAAATCATCGCGGAGGTCGTGAATGCCATTGTTGTCTTCTCGAAGGACGGGAAGGAATTGTTCGACTTGGTCTAAAAAGCGGGCGTGGATTTCGCGTGCTTGGGACGCTTGGTTGGGATGCGAATAAACCCACGGTAGGACATAAAGAACTTTTATGCCGAGGGAGTCTCCGGTTTTCTTTAATTTTTCTAGAAATTTCTGACCGCTGGCGGAGAGAGTCATTTCTGCTGGTTCCTGATCGGTGTTCGCATTTTGATCAAAGGGGCGTCTGTCTTGGGTGACTTGGAGTCCTCCGGGTTGTGCGTCTTTTAAATCGTATCTGAAGAGTGGCATGCGAAAGAGAAGCTTGCCAGCCATAGTCACAAGATTGCGACCTCCGGGTTGTAGTAAAAAGATATCGACTGCCTGCTCATGGAGCGGGCGATTGTGGTCCCAATCCACCATTTGCGGTAGGCCGAAGGCGTAGGCTAATTGAGTGCCCATGGCTGTCGTGGTTTCTGCATCATCCGTAAGAAGTCCCGGCTCCACGCTGGCGATGAGTGTATCCCCTCGCCGAAGAGCAGCAAGTCCAAAGCCTGTGCAGGCATCAGCGCCGGCTCCTGCTCCAAGACCGAGGTTGGCAACCGGGAGAGAGTGATTTTTCTCGATCCAAGCGGCGTCAATCCCAAATGTGGTGCTTGACCCTCCCACGACACCAATGACATAGCCGTGCTTTGAGCGCATTTTTTCACACCACTCGAGCTTTTTTTGAGCCGCGCCTTTCCAGAACTGGATTTCCGGGTTCACCCAAAAGGTGTAGCAGGCCCCGACGATGCCAGTTAGGATTGCGAGGGCCATTAAAAGCACCGCGAGTCTCGGGATTTGCATGGCAGTCACGCGGATGGGTTTTGCAAAAACATGGTTAGCTCTCGCACTTAAAAAGCGAAGTAGAGGAAATCGTTTTTCTTCGCGACGCTTAAGAGAACCGTGAGAATAACCAACAGGCAGAGAACGGGTGGCTTTTTCAAGTAAGAGTAGGGTTCTCCAGTGTTGCGGAGGGAGAGCCACTCGATAAAAAGGGTGGTGATGGAAAGCAAGATAAATACTCCCAGCACGAATAACTCTGTGGAATCTATCGAGGAAATGGCCATCTTGAAATGAGAAAAAGTGTAGTTGAATGGATTCAGTGTGGCGGCTAATTTAAGTAACAGAACATCTGTTCGGGTTTCATAAAAACAAAGCCAGCCTAACAAAGCTGCCAGCATCGTTATGCCCCAGCCCAAGAGCGGGTGCAGGCGTGCTCGCCGACAGAGATGGAAGATCACTAAAAATATGGCCCAAAGGAGGCCCCACAATATGAAATTCCAACCCGCCCCGTGCCAGATGCCCGATACGACAAAAACTAAAATAATGCTTAAGAACCAAGCTTTTGTGCGGCTTCCGCCTAATGGCAAATACACATAGTCACGAAACCAGGTGCTTAAACTGATGTGCCAGCGCCGCCA
>VFJO01000257.1 GCA_009886045.1 Verrucomicrobiota bacterium | reverse complement strand
TGCCGCCGCGCGGCAGCCACCGTGGTTGATAACCAAACTCGCGGCTGAAGATGAACTGTCCCCGCTGCGGCAACTCGACGACGATGTCGGCGTATTTGCCGGTGAACCCTTGGTCATCAAATGGCAACTGCGTGTAATAGCCCTTGAAGAGCGATGCCGAAACTGCATCAGCAGGAATCGCCGCGATGCGCGCGGGCGTTGACTCGGCCGCCAGAAGTGGAAATGCGAGGGCCGCAGAAAGGGCCAGACAAAGTGTGGAAAGTTTTTTAATTTGTTTGTTCATTTTGGTCTCGGATTTCAACCATTGGCATCGAGTGAGTGGAGGGCGGCCTTCATCCAGCCACAGGCATAGGCCATGCCGGCATACCAAGGGGCTGAGCAGGTCATGGCGGGCGCGTGGTCGGGGATCAGTACACCATCGTAACCGTTTTTGCGCAGGATGCGCAGAACGCGCATCATGTCGATATCACCTTCGTCAATAAAGGTTTCCCAATAGTGTGGGGCTTTGCCGCGGACATTGCGGAAATGGATGTAAGCGATCTTGTGCTGGCTGCTGTAGGATTCCACCGCCTCGTAGAGGTCGCCGTCGGTCATTTCGGCCAAGGTGCCGAGGCAGAATTCCAGCGCGTTGGAGCGGCTGGGTTTGCGGTCGATGAGTTTCTGATAGAGCGCGGGTTGGTTCACCAGACGCGGTTGGTTGCGCACGGTGGGTGTGGGTGGATCGTCCGGGTGGGCGGCAAGTATCACGCCCGCTTCCTCGGCGACCGGCACAATCGCGTCGAGGAATTCGCCATGGCGGCGCCAGAGTTCCTCGGTGGTGATAGAGGCGAGTTCGCCGGGCGTGGCGTCGCGATCATAGACCATGTTCCAGATCATGCCGTTGGGGATCGGTTTGTCATAAGGACCTTCCATGCCGACGACTTCCGCGCCGCCGCGGCCGTGAGGGCCCTTGACGCGCCCAGAGACTCCAGCGAGCGAGAAGTTGTAAGCGATCACCGGGATGCCGACCTTGCCGACAGTGCGGACGAGGGTTTTGATTTTCTCGAGTTGTTCGGCCTTTTTTGGTCCGTCGAGAAGCACATCGTGCCAATGGGCGGGATCGAAGTTTTCGACCGCCTGGATGGTGAGTCCGTGCGCTGCCGCCGCGTCGCGGATCGCGCATAACTCGTCGTAGGACCAGAGTTGATCGGGGTCGCCGGCGAGTCCCCAGCCGCTATCGTCACCGAGTGGTTGATCGACGCACAGGTTCAATCGCGACGAGCGGAAGTAGTCGACCATGTGAATGACCAAGTGGCTCGCGCCGCACTGGCGAGCGAAGCGGAAGTGATCGTCGTTGAGTTGGTGGCGGTAGAGTCCGAAGCCGAGTTTCATGATTTTGTTTGTTAGAATCCGATGCTTACGCCGCCATCGACAGGCAATACGGTGCCGGTGACAAATTTCGCTGCCGATGAACTGAGATAGACAGCGGCGTAACCGATGTCTGCGGCTTCGCCGAAGCGTCCCATCGGAGTGCGGGCGAGAATCTTGTCGCGTCGGGCGGGATCGCTGTCGAGCGCCTTGCGCATCATATCGGAATCGATCCAACCGGGGGCGATTGCATTGACGCGAACGCCATCGCCGGAGACTTCGGTGGCAAGCGTGCGGACCATGCCGATAAATGCGCTTTTGGCTGCGGAATAAGCGATGACGCGGGGGATGCCGAACTGCGATGCCATCGAGGCGATGAAGATCACGCTGCCATGGCCGCGCGCGATCATGCCGGGGAGCACGGCGCAGGTGAGTGCGTGGGCACCGATCACGTGGGTGTTGAGGACTTGGAGAAACTCCTCGGGGGTGGTGTCCAAAGCGGACTTTTTGAGGTGGATGCCGGCATTGTTAATGAGGATGGAAATCGCCCCGGCGAGTTCCTCAGCTTTTTGGACAAGTGATGGTAGCGAAGCGGTGTCCGTTACATCGCCTTGCAAGGGGAAAGCGGCATCACCGATTTCTGCAGCGGCGCGTTCGAGTTCCGAAGTGCGGCGACCTACAAGCACCACCTTGGCACCTGCTTCGGCGAGGCAGCGCGCCATTCCTAAGCCTAGGCCGGTGCCGCCTCCGGTGATCAGGGCGGTTTGGTTG
>VFJO01000278.1 GCA_009886045.1 Verrucomicrobiota bacterium | reverse complement strand
TCGGCGGATGCGTTGGGATTCTCCGCCGGAGAGGGTCTTAGCGCTGCGGTCGAGCGCGAGGTAGTCAAGGCCGACCTTGGCAAGGAATTCGAGGCGTTGGCGGACCTCGGCAATGACATCGCGGGCGACTTCGGCAGCTGAGCCTTCGAAATTGAGCGAGTCGCAGAGCGCGAGGGCATCGGATGCTGGCGAGTGCGTGAAATCAGAGATCGATGTCTTCTGGATGCGCACGTTGGTGGCGGTCTCGTTGAGACGTGTGCCTTTACAGATTGGGCAGGGGCGAGGTTCGTCGTCCTCGAGTCCCTCGTGCCTCCGTTCCTCGTCGAGTTCAGCCTCGATGGCGGTTTCAAAATCTCCTTCTTCGCCGAGGCCTTTCCAGACTTCGCCAAAACCTCGGCAATGATTACACCAGCCGTGTGGCGAGTTGAACGAGAAGAGGCGGGGATCGAGTGCTTCAAAGGCACGACTGCACGATGGACAGTTCATCTCGGTGCTCAAGATGGTGGACTTGCCACTTGGATCCTCCATGCGGGCCGTGCCCTTGCCCATGCGAAGGGCTTTGCGAGTAAGGTCGTCGGATTTCTTGGCATCCGGCGAGGTGAGTTCTCCAATGAGGGCATCGATCGTGTGCTCCTTGAAGCGCTCCAGTTTTTCAAAGCCTTCGACTGCGGTGGGGCTACCATCCACAATGAGAGTGGTAATTCCTTGTCTGGCTGCGGCTCGGGCCACGTCGGTGTGGAAGCCTTTGCGTCCTTTGACAAGGTTTGCGAAGATTTTAACTGGCCCCTTGGCGGCTTGTTGATCCACTTCTGCGGCGATGGCAGTCGGGGTGCGGTTCTCCACAGCGATTTTGCAGTCCGGGCAAAATTGGGTTCCGAGCTTCGAAAAAAGGAGTCGGAGAAAGTGGTAAATCTCGGTCACTGTGGCAACTGTGGATTTTCCGCCGCCGCGTGTGATGCGTTGCTCGATGGCCACGCTGGGTGGGAGGCCCTCGATGGAATCCACATCTGGCTTTTCCAGTTGATCGACGAACTGGCGCGCATAAGCCGACATGCTATCGAGGAAGCGGCGCTGGCCCTCGGCGAAGAGGATATCGAAGGCGAGAGTGGATTTTCCGGAACCGCTGAGACCTGTGACGACGACCATGCCATCGCGTGGGATATCGACATCGATGTTTTTTAAATTGTGTTCCCGGGCGCCGCGCACGGTGATCATCTTGGATGCGGGAGTCCGAGGCTTATGGCGTGTTGGCTGCTCGTTGAGAGAGCTTCTACGCCCGGAGAGAAGTGGGGCGAGAAATTGTCCTGTCAGTGATGCTGCAACGTTTGCAACCTGCTCCGGAGTCCCTGCAGCGACGATTTCTCCGCCTTCGTCTCCGCCTTCGGGTCCGAGATCAATGACCCAGTCGGCGCACTTGATGACCTCGAGGTTGTGCTCGATGACCATCACGCTGTTACCTTCCTCGACGAGGCGGTGGAGGACTTTGATGAGGAGAGCTACGTCGTCAAAATGCAGGCCGGCGGTGGGTTCGTCAAAGATGAGCAGGGCCTTATCGCGGGATTGGCGGATGAGGTGATGGACGAGTTTGAGGCGCTGGGATTCGCCGCCGGAGAGTGTATTCACTGGCTGGCCGAGTCTCAGGTAGTCCAAGCCCACCTCGCCGAGGAGTACGAGTGGGCTGATGATTTTTTTCTGTGCGTCGAGCGGCTTAAAAAAAGTGATGGCCTCGGCGGCGGTCATTTCCAGCACATCGTGGATTGATTTCCCCGCGACCTGGATTTTCAGCAGAGGGGCGCGGAAGCGCGTGCCATCACATTCCGGGCAGCGGAGGAAGAGATCGCTGAGAAATTGCATTTCCACCTTTTCAAATCCCAGGCCGGAGCAGCGGTCACAACGTCCATTGCCTGCATTGAAGGAAAAACTGGATGCGGTGAAGCCGGCGGCCTCGGCCGCTTGGGTGTCGGCAAAAAGTTCGCGGATGTGCTCGTAAACTCCAAGGTAGACGGCTGGGGTCGAGCGGGGTGTTTTCGAAAGGGGGGACTGGTCCACCATGACGACTTCGTCCACTTCCTCATCGCCGCTGATTGATTTTACAAACCCGGCGGCTTCGTCTTCCGATGGGTCTTCGCCTATAAGTTGGCGATGAAGGACGTCGCGGACGAGGGATGTTTTGCCGGAGCCTGAAACTCCCGTTATGGCGCAGAGGACGCCAAGTGGAAACTTGACGTTGAGGTTCTTGATATTGTGGTGGGTGACGCCTTTGAGAGTGATGTGTCCCTCCGGTTTGCGGCGTTTACTCGGAATGGGGATGGACTTTTTCCCCTCGAGATAGTCTGCTGTGAGGGAGTTTTTTGCCGTGGCGAAATTTTCTGCAGGTCCGCAATAGAGGAGTTGCCCGCCTGAAATGCCGCGTCCTGGACCGATATCCACCAACTCATCTGCGGCACGGATGACCGCCTCCTCGTGTTCTACGACAAGGAGTGTGTTGCCCTTATCGCGAAGGTCTTGCATGATCTCGATGAGGCGAGAGGTGTCGCGTGGGTGCAAGCCGACACTGGGCTCGTCGAGGACAAAAAGGGTATTGACGAGCGACGCTCCGAGGCATGTGGTGAGATTCACACGTTGGATTTCGCCTCCGGAAAGCGAGCGGGTGGGCCGGTCGAGAGTGAGGTAGCCTAGGCCAATGTCGCAGAGGTATCTCACGCGTGAGAGAACTTGCTGGTGAACAAGTTTTGCGCCTCGATCGGATGCCGGGAGCTCAAAGGCTTCCAAGATCGGAGCCAAACGCCGGAATGGCAGCGCGGCCAGATCGGCGATCGTCAGGCCTGGGGGATGGATGCGATAATTTAGAGTATCAGGTTGGAAACGGCCGCCGTGGCATTTTGGGCAGGGCTGGTAACTCCGGTAGCGGGAAAGCAGCACACGGATGTGCATTTTGTAAGATTTGCTTTCAAGCCATTTAAAATACCCATCTATCCCATACCATTCGCCGGACTCCCAAGCTAAGCGGGAATCAACATCGGGGTCGCCATGAACGATAAAATCTTGGTCAGCTTTTGGGAGCTTCTCAAATGAGCGAACCGTGTCGATGCCACGTTTGCGGCAGTGGCGAATCAGGTCGTCTTGGCACTCAGCGGCTTGGCCACTCTGAAATGGACGAATGACACCTTCGGAGATCGAGAGTGCGCGGTCCGGAATGACGCGTTGCATGTCGATTCCGATGATGCGCCCGAAGCCTTTGCATTCTGGACAGGCACCCAGAGGGGAATTGAATGAGAAGAGGCCAGGGGATGGGGGGCGGATGTCGATGTCGCAGGTGGTGCAATGCCAACCGGCTGTGTGCGTGTATGATGTGGAGGAGTCCGGGTCAATAACGGTGATCCTGTCATTGCCCAGTCGCAGAGAAATCTCCACGCTTTCAACGAGTCTTGATTGTGTGGTATTCGCAAGATCAATCCTGTCTTGGATGACTAGGATGGTTTCTGGGAGTTTGCGCAACTCGGAGGGTTCGTCGGCTCTGTGTATTTTTCCGTTAATCCATACGCGCAAGTAACCTTGCTGGACGAGAAACTCGAAGAAGTCCTTGGGGGCGGTGCGTTCTGGAACTTTAACTCCAAAGGTCAAGAGGAGCGACTTGTCACGGAAGTCGTCAAGAATCTGCCGGAGAATTGACTGCGGTGTTCCTTGGACTACCTCCTTCGCGCACTTTGGGCAGAAACCCTTTGCTGCGCGAGGGAAGAGTAGTTTCAGGTAGTCATTGATTTCCGTAATCGTGCCAACTGTCGACCGGGTTGTGCGAACATTGTTGGCTTGTTCGATCGCGATGGCAGGAGGGATTCCCTCAATGCTATCGACAAGCGGTTTGTCCATCCGCTCGAGGAACTGGCGCGTGTAGGGACTAAATGTCTCCACATAGCGCCTTTGCCCTTCTGCGTAAATGGTGTCAAACGCAAGGCTTGACTTGCCGCTACCACTTGGTCCAGTGACGACAATCAGTCTGCCAAGAGGCAACTCGAGATCAACCCCTTGCAGGTTGTTTTGTTTGGCTCCGCGGAGCCGGATGGATTCCACCCGTGGATATCGGCTGGGTTCCTAGGCGGTCGTGTTGACGCGCAGTTCATCCGTGCGGAGAAGTACACGCTGACGCATGATTTTTCCGGACTTGAACTTCACCGTAGCGCGAGCGGGGATGACCACGTCGTGTTCGGGTTTGTTTGGATTACGACCCACACGGGATTTGGTCAGCCGAACTTCAAAAACACCGAAGTTGCGGAGTTCCACATCTCGACCGGTTGAGAGGGCATCGGTGATGCCGTCCAAGGTGAGCTGGATTACGCTGAATACTTCTTGTTGAGTGAGTCCTGTTTTTTTGCTGATCTGCATTACCAGATCTCGTTTCGTGAGGTTAGCCATATTTTATGAGGAATGAATTACTGTGAGAGGGCACCCTATATGTTAACAAACACGATGCAATACTTTTATTACAACATTTTCGATTGATTTGAAAAGGGGGGGGTAAAGTCCTAACGACCTGGTTGTGGTGCGATTGTTCCATCGATGCTCACGATCGCTTTTGAAGAGACTGGGGCGTGGACTTGTTCATCCATTTCAATGGTTGCGAATCCTTCTGGGGTGAGACTCGTGATTTGCCCGCCGCGTGCTCCAGCGGAGTCTCCTGTAATGCTCACAACAACGCGCTGGCCGATTTGAATTCTTGGTTCTGGTTGAAAGTTTGCGGTGACCTGAGATTTGGTGCCATTCGAAGTGAGTTTAGCTTCGGTGGCGAACATGTGATTCCGCTGGTAATTCCAAACCGTTGCAAGGAAAGCAATGCCACACCCCATGAGGAGAAAAACAACTACGTAGCGCCCTTTGGTGGCTGGTTTTTTTAAGTAGAGACTCATTAGCTGAGAGCGGCTTCGAAATCTCGCAGGGCAGCGAGGATGCCGCGTTCGTCACGCAGGAGGGACGTGCCGACAAGAGCGGCCTGAAAAGCCGATGCCAGAGAGGAAATGTTTTCTGCAGAGATACCGCTTTCAGCGACTCGGATTGAGTTGGCGGGAAGCTTGTCCACGAGATGGAAGACTTGGGTGTCCAAACTGAAATCTTTTGCTGAGGATTGACCTGCCGCAACGAAGCCGGAGTCTGTTTGAAACTTTCGGCTATTGATTCCCACAACGCGTGCCTTGCATGGCAATGTTGCGATTTCATCAAGAGTATGGATCTCAAAAAGTGCCTCCATGCCGAGTTCAAGTGCCAGTTGGTGCAGGCGCTGCATGGTTGGAGCATCAAGGACATTGGCCATCAGTAGAATGGCATCCGCTCCGAATGCCCTGGCTTCGAAGACTTGGTATTCATCCAGAAAAAAATCCTTTCGCAAAATAGGTTTGGAGACCTGATTGCGGATTTCGGCAAGTCGGTGGATGTCCATTCCAAAATGGGTATGGTTCGTTAAAACGGAGACGGCCTTGACGAGGGGAGATGTCGCATAGGCTGCTGGTGCACTCCGAACATTATCGGCACGCATGGGGCCCACGCTTGGTGAGCGCTCTTTGATTTCTGCGATGAGACCGAAACTTGAAGACAGGGCGGCTGCAAAATCGCGCGCGGGTGGGACATCTGCAAGGCGTGCTTGGATTTCTGAGAGGGGCATTGAGGTCTTGGCCGCAGCGACTTCGTGGCGAACGTCCTCGAGGATGGTGTCAAGAATGGTTTTCAAGGTTGTGGTTTGGGATAACTCCCGAGTATTTTTACTGAGCGGCAGTTTTTGGCGACTTCATCGAGCAGTCGCGAACTCTCGATATCGTGGAGGTGGCCATCCGTTTGGACAAAGAAAAATATCTCTTGGCTGTCGGAGGGGGATGGGCGGCTTGCAAAGTGGGCAAGGTTGCATTGCATCTTTCGGAAAGGCTCCAATGCGGAAACGAGTGCGCCAGGCTTGTCTTCGATACGAAGCATGATCATCGTCTGGTCGTGTCCTGTGGGGTCATTAATCTGTCTTCCAAGAATGATGTGGCGCATTCCCGCTGCAGGAGCGTATGCGTCGGGCTCGGGGGCGATTTCTGCACAGATCGAGAGATCGGTCGTGGCCAGTTCATCGAGTGTGGAGTTGACAAAACCATGCGCCGGATCCTCAAGGGGAACGACGCCGCAGTCGGCATGATTTGCACTGACCTGCTGCAAAACTTCTGTGACCGAGTGCGCGGGTGTGTAGCGCACGCTGGAGCCGAATTTGGAGATGGCAATCTGGTGGGTGGGGCTCCCGGAGGGGCCAAGGCAGGCAATGACAATGTCATTTTCCAGAGCGAGGGAGGCGGACATGATCTCGCGGTAAATGGCGCGGATAGATTCTGCACGAAGCGGTCCGGTACTCCGATTCACAAGGCTCCGGAGCAGTTTCATCTCGCGGTCGGGGGAGTAGATGGGAAGCGAGGCACGGTTTTTGATCACTCCGATTTCCTGCGCGAGCGTAGCTCGTTCGTTGAGTAGGCGAAGCAATTCTGTATCGAGTGTATCGATGCGCAGGCGGAGTTCTCCGAGGTCACTCATGGTTGGGGATCTTGTCGGTGTTCACTTCGTTAAGAGCATGCTCATCCACTAGGGCTTCTGCGGCGAGGATTTTTGTTTCGGCTGGAGCTGGCTCATCCACGGGTGGGGCGGGTGGCGTGGCTGTTGGAAGCGCTATGCGGCGAAGTTCCGATGCGTTCGGGAGGTCATCCAGATTTTTCAATCCAAAGTGATCCATGAAAAACTGGGAAGTTTCGTAAAGAAGGGGGCGGCCTGCGATCTCGGAGCGACCCGCGATTCTCACCAGATTGCGGTCGAGAAGCGTCTGCATGACGCCATCTACCGCCACGCCCCGCACCGCTTCGATATCTGCACGGGTAATGGGCTGTCGGTAGGCGATAATAGCAAGCGTTTCCATGGCGGGCGCGCTGAGTCGTGCTTGGCGGTTCTCTGGGAAAAGCTGTCTCAGCCACGGAGCGAAGTCTGCACGGGTCACGAGTTGCCAGCCGGGCGCGCTTTCCCGAACTTCAAAGGAACGGCCTGTTTCCGAGTATTCCCTCTCGAGTTGTTCTATGGCCGCCTCGATCATCGGACCCTTCACTTTGGCAAACATGGCCATATCCGGATTGTCCTTCGAGGCATCCGCTGCGCCTTTAAAAATGGAAGCGAGTTCTTTAGCCGAAATCGGCTTTTGTGAAGCGAAAAGAATCGCCTCGATGATGCGGTGGAGTGGGAGGCGGGGCTCGGGGCTAGGAGATTCGTCAATCATACAAAGGTGGGTTGCGCATTGCTGACTCGGTCGATCCAGATATCGCCACAGACTGCTTCTTGTCGCACGCGGAGTTGTTTGAGGCGGATGAGCTCCAGCATGGCTAGGAAAGTGACCACGATTTCCGTGCGGCTGGCGGCATCGGCAAAGAGCTCCTCAAATCGGAGTGGAATGCCTTCCTGAGTCATGCGCAGAACGTGTTCGATCTTATCTGACACCGTAAAATTTTCTGCAAAAATCTCACGGAGATCTTCCGGCTTTTTCTCAAGGCGCTTGAGGATTTTTTGAAATGCATGGATGAGGTCGAAAATGCCCACCTCTTCGACGAGAAGATTCTCCGCTGGCGCGAGGTCAGGGGTCACTGGCACGCGTGCAAACAGATTCAGTTGAGCTGTCTCGTTGTCGCGCAAAAGTGAAGCCGCTTCCTTGAATTTTTTATACTCGATCAACTGGCGGATGAGCTCAAAGCGTGGATCATCTGCCTCGGCATCTTCCTCTGCCATCTGTTGGTCGACAGGGAGGAGCATGCGGCTTTTGATATAAAGGAGATTTGCCGCCATAACGATGAACTCGCCCGCCAACTCGATATTCAGTACCTGAAAGGCCTCAAGGTAGGCCATGTATTGCTTCGTAATCCGCTCGATCGATACATCGTAGATATCCACCTCATCGCGCTTGATGAGGTAGAGCAAGAGATCGAGCGGACCCTCGAAAACATCCAGCTTGACCTTGTAGTCCTCCACGCGGGATTACGGGCGCTTGTAGCCGCGTTTTTCTGCTTCGCGTTTTTGCTGGATGCGGTGTTTGTCGTGTTCCTTTTTCTTGGTTTTGAGCTTGCTGATCTGGCGTGAGAGTTTGTCGATGACTTTATCAATCGCAACGTAGAGATCAGCCTCTGCATCCTCGGCGTGGATATCTGGCCCACTGAGAGCGAGGTGGACTTTCACGATGTACGGTTTCTTTCGGTCGTGATTGTGAAGAAGAACGATGTGTGCAGCGAGAATCGTTTCACCATGCCCCTCGAGGTGGCTGATTTTTTCCGCCACAAATTCGTGGATGGCGCCAGTGAGGGTGATGTTTCGCGGAGTGATGTGGATTTGCATACTTTCAATCTGCGACTGCTAGCGCCTTCATTCCAGCAAAAATCCGCGCTTGTGTGGATTTTGAAACCTAGATTTCGACCAGTTCGAGAATCTTTGAGTAGCTCAGATCTGTATTTGCACCCGGTTGTGAGGGGTCAATCATGTCGTGTGGGATGTCGAGGGCCTCCGGAAATTCGTAGGTACTGACCTTCGATCCCTCGCGGGCTTTGAACCTATCGGAGATCGCAATTGTCAGATCGTTGTTTGTCCCCCGGTCGCTGGCAGTGGTTAAAAAAACGAGCCGCTGTGCGTGTAGTGAATGCGTGTCGAGGCTAGCTCTCACGGCCCTCGAAAGATGGATTGTATCGGCCATGCAGTGGGTTCCAAAGCGCGGGTAGGCGTAGGTCGGGCCTTGGAGATTTTCTTTTTTCGACGCATCCCACCATTGGTAAAAATTCGGCAATTTTGAAAGTGTCATTGCGGTCGTATCGAGGACCGAAGGAGACACTCCATACATGCCGAAAAATGGCGAGATGAGCACGACATCGTGGATGCCGTCTCGGTTCTGTGCGATCCATCCCGCCGCCACAGCGCTGCCGGAGAGCCCGATGAGCGTGACTCTGCTCCCAAGGCCAGCGGCTATGTCGAGGCCCAAATCCGCCTGATCGATGAGATCCTGAGCGGTTTGGTGGCCTTGCTCGTTGTTGAGGCGATCTGCAAAGCCCGCGAGGCGGGCCCGAGGAATCACGATGTTCGCGCCTTTGGCATAGAGGATTTTTGCAAGCGGCACAAATTGCTGCGGGCAGTTTGTGAGCCCGTGGAGAAGCACAAAGACGCGGTCCGTCCGCTGCCCGTGATGCATGAGGCGACTCGCCCCCTCAGGGCACAGTGGCTGCGACGACTCATTGCGTCTGAGCGTTTCAAATTTCGCCAATGCCTCTGCAAAGGAAAGCGCTGGTTCAGGAGTGGATTTGAAAGAGGGCGTCTGTGTCATCATTAAAAAAGTCAGCACAAGAATTGGCAGGGCAAAAAGCGCCAGCTTCCTCATCTGCGGAAATTCGGCGCCCAAGTCGGAAGGATTTTTGCTGCGATCAGAAACGCTATGCCGATCAACACCAAGAAAAGCGAAAGGAATTGCCCTCGTGTGAGCATGAGAGTGAGCGGGGCATCTGGTTCCCTGAAGACTTCACCGACAATCCGCAGCAGCGCGTAAGCGATGAAAAAGACACCCGTCAGAATGCCGTCAGGAAGACGGAAACGTGTTCTCAAAATCCAAAGAATGGCAAAGAGAACAGCACCCTCCAAAAGAGCTTCGTAGATCTGCGAGGGATGCCGTGGCGTGAGGCTCTTTGCCAGAATGGAGTGCAATTCCGGCGATGTGCCTGCGTTCTCAATCACGAGGGTGATGTTGGTGAAAGCAGGATTGATCTGCGATGTCTCCATCAAGACCTGGCGAGCAGTCTCTGGCGCGGCCTCGTAGAGTTCTTTTGGAAACTGTACCGCCCAAGGCACCGACGACGCGCGACCGTAGAGTTCGCCATTGATGAAATTCGCACACCTTCCGAGGAAAAGCCCGACTGGTGCCGCAACAACCGCGCTATCACCAATGTTCAGCCATGGGATTTTTTTGCGCCGCGAGTAAAACAAAGTAAACACAACGATCCCCAGAATCCCGCCGTGACTCGACATCCCGCCATCCCAGAACTTGAAAAATATCAACGGGTCCCCAACGAAATTATGCCAATCGTAAAAAAACATGTAACCAAGCCGCCCACCTAGAATAACCCCAAAAAGCGCCGTGCCAGTGATGAAATCCCCAACGTCCTTCGCGGGAATATCCGAGTACCCCCGCCTCGCCAGGTGCAGGCAAATCCCATAAGCCGATGCAAAAGCCAGCACATAAGCGAGGCCATACCAGCGGAGACCAAAGCCCTCACTAAACTGAATCAAAAATGGATTTAAATCGTGAACGTAGTAAGCAACCACAACATCGCATTCTTGCCGCAGATACGGGATGACGCAAGCGCGCTGGGCAAATCAACTCTCTTTGCCAAAATCTCTCCATTCTGAGATCAAAAAAGCGTTCCGAGGGGGGGCGGGTTTTAAGTTTTAATTTCGCGCTGCTTCTCGCGGCGTGGCAGCAAAAGTGAGTTTTCAATTTCAAACATTCCTCAACTTCAGCCGAATGCCGGATTCGTCGAGTTCCATGAGGCGTTGGCGGCAGAGGTTTCCGAGAGCTTTGAAGGCTTTTTGAGGGTCTGGAAAGTGGCGCGGATTTCCTCGGGCGGGCCGACTCTGCTTGAGCGGACCTCGGTGGTTGTCATGTAACCACACCGATTAGCAAATGAATTTGGCAAGCTTTGAGACGCCCTCTCATTGACTCAAATAAAAAAACACCATGGGAGTGTGTTTGCTAAAATGAGTTCAAAAAGTCGATGTGAGGTTTTGGAAGCAGCGAGGGAGAGATATCTAGGCCGTGGGAAGCAAGGGCGTGTGCGGTTGATGGTTGAGATTTGCTCGCGGTGCGGTTATGAGCGCAAACATGCGATCAACGTGCTTGGGGAGTTCACCTGGGCGCTTAAGAACAGCCTGCGAGCTGAACGAAACGATTCACTTAGGAGTTTGCCTCCGGATAGAGTTTCTCGGCTTGGACGAAGCGCAGCTTAGCGACTGGAGCAGTCCTTTGGACATGGGCGGCATCTAGAAAAACACCGACTACTGCGCCGCGTTGAACTTCGTCTCCTCTGCTATTTCATCGGCGCCGGCGTGGTCGAGGCTGCATGACGTACCGTCATAGGCAAGCGACTCAAGCGCTCAGGCATGCTCTGGAGCTTGGGCGGAGCCAATGCCATCATCGCCTTGCGGTGTTCTCAGCTCTCAGGTCGTTTAGAAGATTCTCGATTTTTTGTCATGCACCTAACGCGGATGGCCGCGTGGGGGGTCAATACTCACGCTTTTGAGACTGGGAATATCCGTTGGGCTGGGTTTCCTCGTTCAGCTTGTAGCTCCTCTCTCCTCTGGCGCGCGCCAGTTCTTGGGTCAATAAAAAGCGGGTGTAGTTTGACAAACTGCCGAAGCCCATCTGCTCGGCCAGTTGCCTCGCGTCCCGCTTTAAATCAGGCTCCAGAGAGATTCCTGCGCTCTCCGAATTTCGTGCCACTCGTTTTTCTGGTTTCATGTCAAGGACAACTTTAGCTCACTTCCAAAAATTAACAATTTTTAAGACCAGCTAATCTGGCTCGCTTTTTTTCTTCACTAATTGCCAAAACTTGGTAAGTTTGGTGAATTTCCAATGCCCGTAAAGAACCCGCGTTAAAAGCCAAGCCCACCGGAATCTCCCTTCCTCCCCCACTAGCCCGGGCAGCAAGAATGCATGCTTATTCTAGTGGCATCTCTCTCTCCAAATTCATTAGCCAGCTTTTGATTCGTGAATTGAAGACAACGGGCAGTACCCGATTTAACACAGTCGAGTGAACTTAGCCGTCTTTAGTTTTCAATAATCTCTCCAATTATGCGGCTATTCGTAACCTAACACACCTTTCGCATCACAATCATTTCCCTCCCGACAACATTTCTCCTTGAACAACAAAACTGAAGCAGCCCTAACCGCCCTCCAGAGCAAAACCCCAAACCAAAAGCAAAACAAATAACCTCGCATGAAACCTACTAAATCCAAAACCTCTAAGCCCAACAAGACTTGGTTCAGAAAAAACAAAAAAACCAAGCTCCAAAAGCAAGTTAATACCATCGGCAATGAAGTCCGGCCAGTATTGACAGGCGCAATTTCTACCGTTTCGGTGTCCGCGAGCACAGCGACCAGCACGCTCTCGACAACCTCGAGCAGCGCGGAAGCCACCCTGACGACGGGTCTCGCTACGCTTTCGACAGTGTCGAGCAGCGCGGAAGCCACCCTGACGACGGGTCTCGCTACGCTCTCGACAACCTCGAGCAGCGCAGAAGCCACCCTGACGACGGGCCTCGCTACGCTTTCGACGGTGTCGAGCGGAGCGGAAGCATCATTGAGCACAGCGACCAACTCGCTTTCGACGGTGTCGAGCGGAGCGGAAGCATCATTGAGCACAGCGACCAACTCGCTTTCGACGACCACAAGTTCGGCTCTCGATCTCAACCAACTCTATTCCGATCAGAATCAAATCTTTGGTGGGGCGGCAGCTTTAGAAGCATTGCCTGCAATCGGCGGAGTTGACGGCGCTGGTGTAAGTGTGGCCGGCGGACTCAGCGGCGCAGACAACACAGGCTTCGTTATTTTCAACCCAGCTGGTCTTGCGAGTGCAGCCTTCGGTATCGAATACACTGGAGAAACCCTCTACGGTTACTCACCTGATCCGGACTTCGTTCAGTCCACCATTATCAACGCGACTCTCAACGGCGCGAATGGCGGAACAACGGCCTGGTCGTTGCTGGGAGGACTGGGCAATGACTCCATCATTGGTGGAAATAACAACGACACCGGACTCGGTGGCGCTGGAACCGATAGCATCTTTGGTGGTGCTGGCATTGATTCGCTTCTCGGCGAAGCCGGCAACGATACGATTGACGGTGGTCTTGGCAACGACAGCATTAGCGGGGGTGCCGATAACGACTCGCTTCTCGGTAGCGCTGGAGATGACACATTCGATGGCGGAACAGGAACAGACACCTTCTTCTTTGGGAAGACAGGCACAGCTGATCTCACCTACCTTACGGCCACGACCTCTATCGTGGGCGGTGCTGGAACAGACACCATTCAATTTGCCGATGGCAATGTGAATGTCGCCGATGCCGACTTTACCGAGGTATCCGGGGTTGAGTGGGTTGTTGGTGGAACGGGTGATGATACCTTAACCCTCGGCACCCAAGCCGACGGGGCCAATACTGGCATTTCTTCGGTGTCTGGTGGCGCTGGAAATGATTCTATCACACTCGAAGCTGGATTCATATCGACCGTGAACCTCTTCGGTGGAGCGGGCAATGATACCTTCACGATTGACAGCTACAGCCAAATCGATCCTTCTGGAACATCCTTGGACTTCATTTATGGCGAAGCTGGAATTAACACATTGGCATTCGCAAATGCTGTTGGATCTTCAGGCTCGACAGCAGTTATTAACGATTTGAATGTTTCAAACATCCAAATCCTTGAACTTGCGGACACAGCGGCCAACTATGTCCAGGTCGATGGTGCATTTGGTATTGATACGGTCGTAGGTGGAGCTACAAATTCCAACTACATCAATGCGCAAGGATTAAGTGCTGGAAACGCAATCACCCTCATCGGTGGAACTGCATCTGACACCCTCCTGGGTGGCCCAGGGTCGGATTGGCTCCAAGGCTTTGCCGATGGATCGCCAGCCTTCTCTACCTCTGACACGCTCACAGGCGGTGACCTTAAGGACACCTTCGTGTTAGGAGATGCTGCACAAAATGCTTACGCTGGCGGTGGCGTGCAGGCTACTGTGAATGGCTTCGCGATTGATGCAGTCTTCAGTCCAGTAACTTCGGATCTGTTCCGCCTGTTTGACAATGGCGCCGCACTGGCTGGTAACAACCCAGCTAACTTTGTGGCGGTAGGGGCGACATGGCAAATCCAAAACGCTGGTGCAGCCGCCGTATACACAATCGCCTACACGGATGGAGTTGGTGTTGGCGCAGGAACGGTCACGGATAACATAGCAACAACGCAAATTGCGACGTTCAATTATGTTGGAACCGGAGCAGACCTATCTGCCAACAACTTCTTGTTGGTCTAAACAACTAAATCCTCAACAAAAAACCCGGCTCCGAAAGGAGCCGGGTTTTTTTCCTGTAGCGGTCTATGACCTTCGATCGCAGATCTTTTTATGCGCTAACCAAGCGAACAATAGAGGATTCGGTGGTCATCGATCGTTGCTACAGGAATTATTTATGAATATTGGGATTACACTTTTTGCTTCCGAAGGGGCGAACATCTGGAACAATGGAATCAACCAAAATATCGCATTTTTGGGTATTTTGTTGAAAAAAAGCCCTGTTGTGCAAAATGTATGGTTCGTCAACGGAGGGAATTCGGACAAGTCATCCTCATCCTTGGACTTCGACCGTTTGGGAATTCCTATTGTCAAACCAGAGCAGATCACCCACGAGATCGATGTCTTGATCGAGATGGGGGCTATCCTTCCGATCGAGTGGATGCGGCGCATTCACGCACGCGGGGCGAAGATCGTGTGCTTTGGCGTGGGGCACAATTACAACGCCGTGGGGGAGAGTGCGGTTTTTCCCGCTAAGCAAACAGGAATCCATCTCACGGATCCCACATTGCGTGTGGAGACCTGGGGCCTTGCCCACCACGCCAAGACCGGAGCGCCGATGATGCATACATTGACGCGCAAGCGGATCGTTACGATGCCGCATATCTGGTCGCCCGTGTTTCTGGACAAAACCATCGAGGCGGCGGAGGCGGAGGGCAAGCCCTTTGGATTCAAGCCTTCGGCGGGTGACAAGCCCGGTTGGCGGGTGGCCATTTTCGAGCCTAACATCTCAGTGGTGAAAAACTATTTGGTGCCCATGTTGCTCTGCGAGCAGGCCTATCGCACGAATCCGGAAGCCATTTCCTACATGATGGTGATGAACTCGTTTCAGCTCAAAGAGCACCAGACATTTCTCCGGTTTGCGCTGAATCTGGATATCACGAAACACCACAAAGCCACCTACGAGCCTCGAGTGCTGTTCACCACGGCGATGACCCACCATGGATGCAATGCCGTAGTGGCGCACCACTGGGAATGCGGAATGAACTATGCCTACTACGATGCGCTCTATGGCGGCTATCCGCTCATCCACAATAGCGAGTTCCTTCTGGAGGCGGGAGTGGGGCTCTATTATCCGGGCTTCTCAGCGGTCGAGGGCGGGCGGGTGCTCGCCGAAGCTTGGGCTCGGCCGCCGGAGTATTGGCAGGATTACAAAAAGAAGGTCGACGAGTTTATCAAAACGCTCCACCCCGAAAATTTAGAAAACATCCGCATCTTCACCGAGCGCCTCTTGCATATCTACAACGCGAACTAAAACCAAATCCATAATTTAACCATAGAGGACACAGAGAGCCCGGAGAATGTAAAATGCACATCTGTAAATCTTTTATGGTCAAACTTTGTATAATTTTCTTATTTTAATTAACCTAATTCGGCGTAAGGCCGACGGAATAATACAAATCTACCTCTGCCGCTGTTGCAGTTTAACTACCCCAAAAAACTCTGTGCTCTCTGTGTCCTCTGTGGTTAATCCCTATGTATAAACCTAATCGCAAACTTCGTGTCGGCGTGACCATCCATATCCGTGACGGCAACCAATCCATCTGGGAAAACGGCATTTTCCAAAACTGCGTTTTCCTCGTCCAACTTTTCAACCTTTCGCCGGAGGTGGAGAAGGCTGTTCTTGTTAATGGCAGTGGCGCAAAGGAAGTGCATCCCTCGATGATGTTCGACCAAGTCGGCGTGGAGATGATCGACCTGCCTGCCGCACTGGAAACTCTGGATGTCATCATCGAGATGAGTTCGCAAGTGCCGGAGGATTGGCTCGCCAAATTCCGCGCTCGCGGCGGCCGGATCGCCTGGATGCGGTGCGGCAACGATTATGTGATCGATATCGAGCGCGCGATGTATGGGTTGCCGCCAGGAGGATTATGCAGCGCGAAGAAATACGATGCCGTTTGGACGCTCCCGGAATACGAACACAGCTGCACAGACTACTTTGCCATCACCACGCGGGCGCCGGTAAAAATCGTTCCCCACCTGTGGACTCCTGAGTTTTTCAACAAAGGCATTGCCACACTACCTGCCGGACTGCGTTTTGGTTACCAACAGGGAAAGCCAAGATGGCGGGTTTGTTGCTTCGAACCGAATATGTGCATGGTGAAAACATGCATCACCCCCATGCTTGTCTGTGAAGAGGCCTATCGGAAAGCGCCGCAGAGGTTTGAGTTCATTCGTATCTGCAATACCCTCAAGGCCAAAGAAAACCCCGCTTTCATCCGCTTCGCACGGTCTTTGGATATTGTCAACCATGGAATCGCGTCCTTTGAAGGCCGCTTTGCGGTTTACGAATACATGGCGCATTTCGGAGACTGCATTGTTTCGCACCATTGGGAAAACGGGCAGAATTACCTCTACTATGAAGCCCTCTATGGAGGGTATCCGCTCATTCACAACTCGGAATTCATTCGCGAACTCGGGTATTTTTATCCTGATTTCGATTGCCAGGCGGGTGGCGAGGCGTTGGTCCGTGCGTTGGAAGTCCACGATGCCAATATGGAGCAATACAAAGCCCAATCTGCTGAATATCTGAAGACGCTCGATATTCAATGTCAACGCAACATAGCGGCTTACACCAACGAATTACAAGCCCTCTACTGTAGCGGCGGTCTATGACCGCCGGTTTGACTCTGAATTTTTGGCAAAGTCATGGACAGCAAAATTATTTATTTGGAAACTGAATGGGGCGGTTGGCTCTGTAACTGCGACCCACACCGCCAACCGAAACCAAACCCGGTGCTCATAGAGCACCGCTACAGCGCAAACCAGTCTTTTGTAGCGGCTGTCTGCGACTGCCGAGTAGAAGAAACTCACTTTACCAAAGTATGAAAAAAGCCGCCCTTATCTGCGTAACCCGCAACAATGCCAAAGATTTGCAGTCAACGCTGAATTCGATCATTCTGAATACGAAGGCTGAAAATTATGATCTCATCATAATCGACAACGCTTCCGGCGATTATACCCTGGGAATTTACCAACCGCGCGTTCTTGGCGATCATATCACTATCGTCCGATCCGGCAAGAACCTGCACAGGATCGGTGGCATCAATTTAGGGCTTGAGATGACCAGAGGATATCAATATATAGGTTTTCTCAATGACGACATAGAAGTTTGCCCAAACTGGCTGGAAAATTTCTTTGATGTTCTGGACTCGAATCCCGGTGTTGCTGCTGTTGGACCGCTAACATCTCATTCCAGCGATTGCCAGGGGTATGACCGCCTGAAAGACAAGTATCAACTTGCCTCGATGGACGAAGCTAATCGCGCTGATGTGGCTGCAATGTATCTGGAAATACAAAATAACGGTGCGGGCATTTTTTTCAGCGACCCGCTATCTTTTGCCTGTGTTCTTTTTCGCCGAACAGCGATCGAGCAAGTCGGAGTATTGGACAACGCATTTATTGAACCAAATTGTGGGGAAAACGAAGATTATTGCTTCCGATTGTTGGATGCGGGAATGTCGCTGGCTTTGTCCATGAGGACATATGTCCGGGCCAATCCATCTTTTTTCTGCTTTGATTCTGAGCCTGAAACTGAAGCCCATCGTCAAGCTTTGAATCTCCTTGATTCCAAGCTTCGAAAAGTTGCTTCGCAACTTGACGAAACCCGTTTGAAATCGGGTCAATGCCGACATGGTTTTTTCATTTTCGACAAGAATGATACCTATGTTGGGCGAAGCTTGGAGACTTATGGCGAATGGGCCGAAGCGGAGGTTCAACTCTTTTCTCAAATAATCAAACCAACTGATACCGTTGTAGAGGTTGGAGCGAATATTGGATCGCATACGCTTGCGATTTCCCGATTGGCATCTGAAGGCCGAGTGCATGCTTTTGAGCCGCAGCCATATGTTTTTTCCCTCCTTCAAAAAAATATTGTGGATAATGGGTTGACAAACATCACACATTGGAATGTAGCGGTGGGCTCGGAGGTGGGGCGTGTATCCATGCCTTATCTTTCTGCAAATATGCATTCTCCAACTAATTTTGGAGCTATTTCGATCGATACAATATCAGATCGACGGGTTGGAGTGCCTCTGTTAAAAATCGATGCGATTCAGGAAATCCAAAAAATTGACTTTTTAAAAATTGATGTGGAGGGATTTGAGCCACAAGTTCTTGAAGGTGCGAGAAGCGCGATCCAAAAATTTCGACCGATTGTGTTTATCGAATCAAGAAATAGGGAGGATCATACTCTTGCAATCAACAGTTTTTTTGGTTCTCTTGGTTACACGACTTGGCACTATAATACGCTGATTTATAATCCTGAAAACTTTCGCTCGCATACAGAAAACATCTTTGGGCGCGAGGCGAGTTTCGATCTTCTATGCCTGCCGCAGGAAAAAGTTGAAGTGGAGGGATTGGTCGCGGGATTCGAACCCGCTCCTCTTTTGCCTGATGATCATTGGAAACAGGTAAAAATTACTTTTCACGAACATTCTATCTGTAGCGGCTGTCTATGACTGCCGTATGGTGAAACAAACCCGGCGCTTATAGCGCGCCGCAAAAACTCTGATGTTCAAAAACCCCGAAATCTCCCAAGCAACTTTCCTCCGCATGCGAGAGAGATGGCAACTCTGCGTGGAACTCATGCCATTTTTCGACTATTGCACTGGTCATTTTCCCGCCAAGCAACCTTTTTCATCTTTTGGAAATTATATCTTCAATCCTGGTCGTCCCACTGCGCTTTGCACCCTCTACACGCCGGAAATTGTCTCGTATGCGGCGGAGGCAGAGAAGAGCCTTCTCAGCTACTGCTTGCGGCACGATTACACGGCCTACATTTACCGAGCCGGACTCTACTCTGGAATACATCCAACATGGCATAAGGCGCGCGCACTTTTAAACCATTTGGGAGACCATCGTGGAGTCGTGTGGGTGGATGCCGACACGCTGTTTTTGAAGCAAGACAGAAAAGTCTTTGAACCATTTCTTTCGAGCTCGAAGCCTCTGCATATTTGTAAGGATTTTGCCCAAGGCATTTCCTCCTACAATGCTGGCGTCTTCTTTTTCCAAAGTGCGCCTTGGTCAAAGCAAGTCTTGGAGGATACGGACCGCTTCGCGCTGGAAAAACGCCCGCCGAATCTCTGGGACCATGGCAGCGACCAAAAGGTGATGTGCGACATCATCCTGCAACGCGACCCGCATGGCGAATTCCACGAAGCTCATGAGATGGCCGAATTCAACACCGACCCGCGAATGATGGATGAAAACACCTTTCTTCTGCACTTCATGGCTTACCCACCCGGATACAAAATACCGTGGATGCATTATTGGAACGCGCACAATCTCGATTTTCGCGAGGAGGATTTTCTCGATCGAATAAAGCCACTGTAGCGGCTGTCTATGACTGCCGAATGGGATTTTTTGAATTATTGGCAAAATCATTGATAGCAAAATCATGGGGAAGGAAAATTGCTGTAGCGGCTGTCTATGACAGCCAAATAGAACTCCAATCCACGGATTGCAGGAAAAGCTTTGCTTTTTTTAAAAAACAATAAATCTTACTGTATTATGAAATTAAGATTTACGGCAGTGCTTCGGCGAGAAGCAGTAGGGTTGTTTTTGGAGTGTGCCGCCGCCCATGAAATCGAGGGACGCCTGAGTGGTGAGGCTTGGATCACACAGTTCGAAGCCGACTATGCCCAAGCGTAGAAAGTTCTCAGGCGAATCGCTATGCAAGCTCCTTGAGGAGAATGGCTTTTTTTCTGTTCGGCCGTCATAGACAGCGGCTACAGCCCCCCAGAAAATGATTTTGCTGTCCATGATTTTGTCAACTCCCCGGCGCTCACAGAGATGCCGTTAGAAGGCGAGGCGGTCTAGCATGCAATTTTTACTTGATGCTGCTAAGAAATACCATTACCATTATTATTATGAAAACTGTGAGTATACAAGAAATGCGTTTTGAATTTGCTGGAGTGCGTGCGGCCTTGGAGGCGGGTGAAGAGTTGATTTTGACTTTTCGCAATCGTCCACTTGCACGATTGCTCCCATTTGCATCCGCTAAATGCTCGACAGGAATTGACTCTGCTTTGCAGTTTGGAGATGAACTGGAAAATCTGGAGCCCTTAAATAATAATCAAGTGGATGTGCTGATCTATGGATGAACGGATTGTGTTCTTGGATACAAGTGGCATATTTGCTTGGATCAACCAGCGCGACCCGAATCATCAAACCATGCTCGCATTGCCGCACGAGCCGGGATGTCGTCTTCTAACAACGGATTACATCCTCGATGAAGCGCTCACGCTTTTTATGGCGCGAGGGATTCCCCATCAAAGAAAACGCCTCTTAAACATGGTGAATACTTCTGCAATCGTTCAATTGATATGGATCGGGCAAGATTATTTTCAAGAAGCCTCTCGATGGATGTTTAAATATGAGGATTTTCCGTTTTCATTTACAGACTGCACATCATTTGCTTGCATGGCTAAACTCGGAGTTCGCAAAGTGGCCACAACCGATGCACACTTCGAAAAAGTAGGCTTTACCAAGTTACTCCAAAATCCCACTTAGGATCTTCAAAGTGGAAAAATCTATTTCTAACGGCTGTCTATGACTGCCGAATCGATTCGTTTTCAATTATTGGCAAAATCATGGACAGCAGAATCATGGGTGAAGAACCACAAGCAGACGGCTTGGCGGCCGAGCGGAAGACTGCCGAATGGGAAACCAATCTCGGCGCTCGCGGAGACGCCGTTACAAAACGGCAGTCATAGACAGCCGCTACAGACGCTTTGAAAATGATTTTGCTGTCCATGGTTTTGTTAAAAGAGTCGGGACCGCTACTGGTCAAACCTGTTCGTGAAAGCCCAAAAGGCAATTGCCCGACGAGCTCAAATATTCCCAAAATTTGACTTTCTATTTTATGAATTACGAGTAAACAGACTAATCCTTCTTCCATGCGTTTTCTTCTCACCCACCCGAACTTTCCGTCCCAGCTTCGCTCCGTGGCCCAGGTGCTGGCTGCGAATCCCCAAAATGAAGTCGTTTTTCTGACGAATACGGACAATGGGGAGATTGCCGGTGTAAAAAAGATTATTTACAAGCCGAAGCGTGAGCCCGCTCCGCAGACTCATCACTATTTAAGGGGATATGAACAAGCGATTCTGCATGGTCAGGCGGCTTACATGGCTTGTATGGAGGCTCGGAACAAGGGGTTCGTGCCGGATTTGATTTTTGGTCACGCGGGGTGGGGGCCAACTTTGTTTTTAAAGGATGCTTTTCCGCGCACGCCGATGGCGTTGAATTTCGAATGGTTCTACCATGCTCACGGGACGGATTGCGATTTTGATCCGGCAGACCCGATCAATGCCGATGACGAGGCGCGGATTCGCTCGAAAAATGCGACACTGCTGGCGGATTTGGCGGCGTGTGATGGCGGGGTCTGTGCCACACGCTTTCAGTATGAGCAATTTCCAGTGCATCTTCGCTCGAACCTAGTGATCGGGCATGAGGGGATTGATACAAATTTCTTCAAACCGAATCCGGGTGGAAAATTAGTTCTGGCGAATGGCAAGCTCGACCTCTCCGAGGTGGATGAAATTGTGACCTACGCCACGCGCGGCATGGAGCCTTATCGAGGCTTTCCGCAGTTCATCGAGGCGGCGCATCTCCTGCTGAAGGCCAGGCCAAACGCTCATATCGTCATCGCAGGTGATGACCGGGTTGCCTACGGAAAGAAAGCGCCGGATGGCAAAACCTACAAGCAGCTCTTGCTGGAAAAATTTCCGCTCGATCCGGCGCGCACGCACTTTGTGGGATCGCTGCCTTATGGAGAATATGTGAAACTTCTTCAATGCACGAAGGCGCACATCTACCTGACTCGGCCGTTTGTGCTCTCCTGGTCGATGCTGGAGGCGATGTCCTGCGGCGCGCTGGTGGTCGCATCCAATACGCCGCCAGTGCAGGAGGTCATCACGGATGGTATCAACGGCCTCATGGTTGATTTTTTCAAGCCCGACCAACTCGCGACTGCTCTCGATCGCGTGCTGGCGAAGCCGCGCGAGTTTGACCAGATGCGGGAAAAAGCCCGTCAGACGGTGGTTGCCAAATACGACATGACCGCCTGCCTCCGCCAAAAACTGGCCTGGCTCTCGGGCCTGATGAACGCCCGGAGGTAGGACAGAATCATGGATGACAGAATCATTGGGCTGGAGGGATAATACATGCCAGTGCTCTGCGATTTACCTCCTGTGGCAATCGAGCAGGATCGTTTTCACGAGATTGATCGGACGGTGACGGGATGTGCCTTTGCAGCGCACAACTCACTTGGACGCTTTTTTGATGAACAGATTTACCAGAATGAATTGTTAGAGAGGTGTGCACACAGCGGCTTGGCGATGCGGTCGGAGCTGCCGATCAGAGTTTCACACAAGGAGTTTTCTAAAATCTATTATGTGGATTTTGTGGTGGAAAATTCGGTGCCTTATGAATTGAAGGCGGTTCAGGCACTGACTGGAGCTCATTGCAATCAGTTGCTCAATTATTTACTTCTACTCGGCTGGAGGCACGGGAAGCTTCTCAATTTTCGGCCTCCATCGCTTGAGTCACGCTTCATCTCCACAACATTGAACGATGCAGAAAGAATGCCTCTCGCAATCGATGACAGAGAATGGGTCGAAACCTGCCCTGAGGATGCACTTTTAAAAGGTAGAGTGCTGGATTTGCTTTGGGATCTTGGTTTGTTCCTCGATGTTTCGCTTTACTGGGAAGCATTGCTTAAACTCATGGAGAAGGATTCCTTCGGCTTGCAAGATGTGGAGATTCACTCCTCTGGTCGAGTCCTCGGATTTCATCGAATGTGCCTGATCAACCACGAAACGGCTTGGCATCTTTCGACTGTTCGAGACCATTTTGAAACCTACGAAACCCATTTAAGCCGTGTCGTCTCGCACTCAAACCTACGCTGTCTCCACTGGATCAACCTGAATCACAGGCAGGTCATTTTAAAAACCCTAAAAAGATGATTTTGCTGTCCATGATTTTGCTAACCTTCCCCCCCCTCAGGCGCTCACAGAGACGCTGCCACAGTAAGCGCCGTGCCTTCGCGCCCAAACCACCTGCGCTCCCTAAAAAAATGATTCTGTCATCCATGATTCTGTCAAAACTTGCATGAAAGTTCTCGTCACCATTCCGCATTTTCACAATCCGAAGGGTGGGGGGGCTTATGGGTCCACCGGCACGGAGAGTGCTCGCCGCGCGGAGGCGCTTTCGCGGAGTATTGTGGGGTTGCACCAGAGCTTCGGGCCGCGTCAGGCTTTTCTTTACTGCCTCCACGAGCCCGTGCCGGGTCGGGGGAACGGACGGCTTTTGAAGGTGAACGAGCAAGCAGCGAATGCGCTGGATATCGCCGTTTGCACGGTGGGCGACTCCCATTTGATCGATAACCTCTCCGTGCCACGCGAATTGTTTCACCATCAAACGGTGAAGTCCGATCCCATGATGATCGGTTTTGCGTGTCAGCAGGTGCTCAAGGCGCACTTGGGCAAATACGATTTTTACTGCTATCTCGAGGATGACCTACTCATTCAAGATCCGTTTTTTCTGAGGAAGCTGGAGTGGTTCACCCGCACTTTCGGCGATGAGGTCGTGCTGCTGCCTCACCGTTATGAAACTTCCTCAAAAGAAGTCCTTCACAAGCTCTATATCGACGGACCTGTGCGGCCGGATTTCACCGCGCGTTGGCAGGATGTGAACGACAGGCTCGCTCTGGATGCGGATTTTTTGGGATCACGGATTGCCTTCGAGCGGTGGTCGAATCCCCACTCGGGTTGTTTCTTTTTGAGTGCCTCCCAAATGGCACGCTGGGCGGAGTCACCCACCTTCGGTGATGGCGACTGCAGCTTTGCTGGGCCGCTGGAGAGTGCCGCTTCGCTGGGTGTGATGACAAATTTCCGCATCTACAAACCCGCCGCGCCGCATGCTGGTTTTCTCGAACTCCGGCATTTGCACAACCGCTACCTCGGCGTGGCATTGAAGACTTTTTGATCAATGCATAGTATGCCATTCCTATTTTGAAAAAAGACACGGACAAACCAGACTCAATGTCGATAGATTCTGCGGAGCTTGGCTCCTACAGGCTTTGGAAAGCCCTCCTGCGGGCGCGTCTTCTGGACGAGGCGAGTGCGGGATTCGCTCCCGAGTCCGGCGAGGTGGATTCCGCCTGGCAGGGATTTTGCAAGAAATTCCAAGTCGACCCGTCGACCTCGCTGCCAGTGCCTCAAGACTACATCGGCTGTCCGCCGGATCTTTTGAAATCGGCCATCGAGCGCGAGTGCCGGATTTTACTTTGGAAAAAAAGCCTTTTCGAGCAACAGGCGGAGGAACACTTCGAGCGCCGCAAGCCAGCGCTGGATCGCATCGTTTATTCCCTGCTTCGTGTCAAAGAAGCGGGTCTAGCTCGCGAACTGTGGTTCCGCATCAAGGAGGGCGAGGCAACCTTTGCCGATCTCGCCCCCACCTACGCGAGTGGCAATGAAATTTACACGGCCGGCATCGTCGGTCCCGTTGCACTTGGAGCAATGCATCCCGCGTTGGCAGGCGTGCTGAAGCCTGCGCGCGCTGGCGAGTTGCTGAAGCCGTTTGCTGTGGCTGAGTGGTTTCTCGTGGCGAGGGTGGACCACCATTTGCCTGCCGAATTCGATGAACAAATGAAATCCCAAATGATCGAGGAGCTCTGCCACCACTGGCTGGAGGAACGCACGCATGGCCGACCAACCGCTTGATACCACCGCCGGCCAAGTAGCCGACCGCATCGCTGCAGGAGAGGGACCCCTCTCTAAAGCTCCCCGCGAGTGGCTCACTCGCTTGGTCGTGTCAGGTCGACTCGCTCGTGCCACGCTCGGGCAGGTGCTCATTACTCCCGCAAAACTCAGCGGGCATGTTTTTATTGTCCTTGAGGGCCGCGTTCGCCTCCTAGGCGTTCGGGCGGGAGACCCGCATCCGGAGCTGCTCCAAACGCTCGGGCCTGGTGGTATTGCAGGTCTGGCTAGCTTCATTTCCGGAGCGGCTGTCGAGGCCGCCACAGCGGCGGTGGATTGCGTGTGTCTGATGGTCGAGACCGCCCGCTTCCGAGAACTCCTCAGCGAAGCGCCGGAACTTCAAAAGAGCTTGGAATTCATTGTCACCCCCGCTGAGTTGTTCAATCTTCTGTCGATGGATTTCATGCGGTGTGCTCTGGATATTTCCAAGGTGCCGGATCTCGTGCGTGCCGCTCTGCCTCGGGCACTGAGGGAGACCGGCAACGCGGATGTTCGGGATGGTTTCACCTTTTGGATTGCGGAGGGGGTTGCGCGCGGAACGCGGTGGACTCCAGGCGACGGGCCGCTTCTCCGTATTGGGATTCCATCCGAGGTTTTGGAACGCAGTGAGATTCCTGATGTTTCCAGGGAGGCTGGCATTCCCGTGCCACCTGCCTTGCCACCGGCTGAGTCCCTGCTCGACCCGCTGATCGATTATCCCGTGCTTACGACGCAGAACGGTCCACTGGAGGAAGTGATCGCCTGCTTCGGGATGTTGGCAAAATTTTTTGAAAAGGAATTTCCAAAGGAGGCCGCTCGTCGTGTCTTGTCGAACGAGGTTCCTGCCGATCGCAAGCCTTCGCTGCACACATGCGGCAACATCGCCAGCATGTCCGGCTTCGCTGCACAGCTTGTTAAGTTGCCTGTTGCCAATCTGGGTCGCGTGGAGACTCCCGCACTTCTGATTCTCGATGGCACGGTCGTTGTGCTTTTTCAAACCGGCGCCAAAGGTGTCGTTCTTGCCGATCCTCGGACTGGGTTGCAGCGCGTCTCGCTGGCTGATTTCCTGTCGCGTCATTCGGCGGAGGTCGAGTTGCTTTTGCTGCGGCCGCTTCCGAAGGAGGAAAAGGAAAAATTCGGCTTCAAATGGTTCCTGCCTGCCATTCGCAAGCACAAGCGGGTCTTGATCGAGGTCTTTGTCGCTTCGTTTTTCATCCAGTTGCTCGGATTGGCGAATCCGTTGCTCACGCAGGTAATCATCGACAAAGTTCTGGTTCAAAATTCTATCGATACTTTGAATGTCCTCGGTGTGCTTTTTGTGTTGATTGCGATTGCCACGGTCGCACTCACAGCGGTTCGGACCTACTTGTTTGTGGATACCTCAAACCGCATCGACCTCGCTGTCGGTTCGCGGATTATGGACCACCTCTACAAACTCACGCTCGGCTATTTCCAGCGCCGTCCCGTGGGAGAGGTCGCGTCCCGCCTGCACGAACTCGAAAATATCCGCCAATTCTTGACTGGAACCGCGCTGACAGTCGGCCTCGATGCCCTTTTTTCCGTCGTCTATATGGCGATCATGTTTTTCTATGATGTGAAGCTGGCCATAGTGGCTTTGCTCGTGGTGCCATTCATGACTGGCGTCACGCTTTTTGGAGCGCCCATCCTGCAGGCCCAAATCCGCCGCCGTTCGGAAGAGGGTGCCAAATCCCAAG
The DNA here is from genome assembly GCA_009886045.1 of Verrucomicrobiota bacterium. GTDB lineage: Bacteria > Verrucomicrobiota > Verrucomicrobiia > Chthoniobacterales > Terrimicrobiaceae > UBA967. Next base: position 4,238 of record VFJO01000278.1, on the reverse strand, counting down.
CCCACCTCATCGAAACACTCACCGGCGTCCAAACCCTCAAGGCCGGCAACATCGAACAACCATCGCGATGGGAATGGCAAAAACGATACGCCGGATTTGTCAGCGCAGGCTTCCATGCCGTTCTCACCTCCACGGCGATGAACTCGCTGACCACTCTGCTGAGCCGCTTGGGTGATCTCGCCGTCCTCTGGTATGGGGCCGTGCTCGTTATTAGAGGTGATCTCACACTTGGCCAACTCATTGCCTTCCGCATCATCGCCGGTTATGTCACCACGCCGCTCATGCGTCTGGCCCAGAGTTGGCAAAACTTCCAAGAAGTCGCCCTCTCCGTCGAGCGGCTTGGCGATGTCATCGACAGTCCGCAGGAGCAGAAATCCGATGAGGCAAATAATATTCCGATGCCAGCCATCACTGGCAAAGTGGAATTCGACAGCATCACTTTCGCCTACATTCCGGGCCAACAACCGCAGTTGCGAAATGTTTCCTTCGAAATTCCAGCCGGTTCCTTCGTGGGCGTCGTAGGCAAGAGCGGGTCTGGAAAATCCACCGTCCTCAAACTCATGCCGCGCCTCTACAATCCGGACGCGGGCCGAATTCTTGTGGACGACTACGAAATCGCCAAGGTCGAGCTCTACTCGCTGCGGCGCCAGATTGGAACGGTTCTCCAGGACAGCCTGCTCTTCAACTCCTCGGTGTTTTCAAACATCGCCATCGGTGACGCCGATGCTTCGCCGGATCATGTTATGCGCGCTGCTCGGGTCGCCGGAGCGCACGATTTTATCATGAGCCTCCCACAGGGCTACAACACCCAGGTCGGCGAGCAGGGACGCGCCCTCTCAGGTGGACAGCGTCAGCGCATCGCCATCGCGCGCGTCGTGCTGCAGCGGCCTCGGTTGTTAATCCTCGACGAGGCGACCAGTGCGCTGGACTCCGTTTCGGAAAATATCGTCTGCCGTAATCTCGCCAAGGAATTTCAAGGCAAGACCGTCTTTTTCGTCACCCACCGTGTGCGCTCGGTGCAGCATGCCGACATCGTTCTCGTTTTCGACCGCGGCATTCTCATCGAGCGCGGTCGCCATGACGATTTGATGAAACTCAAAGGCCACTATCAGTCGCTTTACACGGGAGGTCGCACGGACGAATGAACAAGAAACCAAATAAATTCCTAGAGCCTGGGCGGAAGCTTTTTGCGCACCTGATCGAGGCTGTTCCTGCATTGCGCCATGTTCTGCGCCCCGACTCCAACACAATGGTTCTGCGGCAAACGCATTTCTGGTCGAGGTGCATCCTGTGGACTATCGTCGGCACATTCATCGCGGTTGTAGTCTGGGCCTGCCTCGCACCGATCGATGAGGTCGTCCACGCCACAGGCAAACTCGAGCCGCGCGGGTCGGTGCGCGATGTGCAGTCGCCCGTAGGAGGCGTCATCGAGGAGTCGATGGTGCGAGAGGGTGACTCGGTGATAGCGGGACAAACTCTTGTTCGCCTGGATTCCAATGTTGCCGCCGCCGAGGTGAAGTCCCTCGAAGAGCGCCTTGCCTCGATGCAAATGGAGCGGAAGTTTTACGACAACCTCTTTAGCGAGTCCTTGGCCTCGGAGTCCGCTCCCGAGACCGTGCCAAGGGAAATTGCCGACCTCGCCAAGAACCGCACGGGCCTCCAAGCCCAGAACAAACTTCTGCGCCGCCTGCGCGATGAGACAGGCAAACTCCACGCCGCCATCCTCGCGTCCGATTTGTCCCCCGCCAAAGCCGGAGAGCCTGATCCTGTAGCCTCGCAACTCTCCGCAATGAAGGGTCTCGTCGAGGGGGAATTTGCCCGAGAACTCGCGCTGGAGGCCGATTCGGACAACCTCAAGTATTTTGCCAACGAGCTGACAAGCCTCTCCGAGCAATACCTGCGCTCCCGCGCGCAACTCGAGGAACTCCGGAAAATTGAGCAGAATAAAAAACTCGCGTTCGAGGCTTTCACCAAGCTGAACCAGGATGGCAACCTCTCCCGCGTCGATTTCCTCTCCCGCCAGTCCGAGTGGCTCAACGCCACCGCGCAAGTCAAAAACCTCGAGGCCCAGACCCAGAACATTCCCACAGTCTTCAAGACCGAGACCAACAACCGTATTCAAGAAAATGGCAAGCGCATTGCGGAGATTGATGCCAACCTCACCAAGGTCCGCCTCGAGAATCTGCAGCGCATTTCCCAAGTCGAAAGCCAGCTTGCCGCCGCGCGCGAAACTCTAACCCGACATGAGATCAAGTCCCTCTCGGACGGCGTCGTTTTTGAAATGGTCGCCACCAAGCCCGGCACCGTGGTCGCAGCCAAGGACCCCGTCTTGCGCATCGTGCCCAACGGCGAGTTGATCGCCAAGGTGGACATCACAAACCGCGACATCGGCTTCATCCGCGTCGGCCTGCCTTGCGAGGTCGAGGTCGATACCTTCCCCAAGCGCGAGTTCGGTATTGTCACCGGCGAGGTTTACTATGTCGGTTCCGATGTCCTCCCTCCCAACGAGGTCAAAAAATTCTACAGCTTCCCCGCCAAGGTCTCGCTCTCCAAACAATCCCTCGTCGTCCGCAACAAGGAAATTCCCCTCCAATCCGGCATGTCCGTGGGCGTCAACATCAAGGTCCGAAAGCGCCATGTCATCAATATTTTCTTGGACAGCCTCCTCGGCCCGATTGACAAAATGAAGGAAGTCCGCTGAGTTCCTAAATTCGTTCATGCCCAATTTCCTTTTGACTTCCCAATCCTCTTTTCGCTAAGGTTCTATTGTTGCCTTCAACCATGAAAAAAACCTCCACACTTGCTCCCCTGCTCATTGGTTCGCTCGTCGCGATGCTCCAGTTCTCCTCCGCTCCTGAAGCCCGTGCCTTTGGAGGCGCTCCTGGTGGCCCTTTCAGCAATGGTAGCTATTTTCCCAATGATGGAACATTTTCCGCTGTTGTTCGCGGGGAAAATCTGAGTGGAACTGTGCAATTTAGTACTACCTCGGGCTCCGGTACCTCAGGAAATGGATCCACAGGCGTCTCTACAATTTATTTTGAAGGCGATACATTCTTGGGAAACTCCCAAGGAGCCTACAATCCTCAAGCCTCGACCATGGAGGTCAATTTTCAGGCGGATGTGCAAGGTCAAGGTCAAAACACCATTGATGTCGAAACTCCTGTCACCACATTCGGAACGTCCACATCAAATGGTGTTGTCACTAATACCTCAACAACAACGTTCCAAACCACTAGACAAATCCTATACTTCGACGCTCTCTATCTCAACGGCGTCGCCAACTGCAAGACATCCAACGCCTTTCCAAACCAGAAATTCAGCGGATCTGGCGAGGCTGAGTTCCAGCAACTCGTTTTTACTGGAAACACACCTTTCCTTGATGCTGTGAACCTTCCTATATCAGTAACAGGGGTGCGCCTCTCCGATACTTCGAGCACCTTCGCCACGGCAGACGTAATACCGCCTTCAGTCAACTCGTTCTCCGTTCTGGTTCCCTAGTGCTATCTTGGTCTGCTGATCTCCATGCAACGCGCCGCCCGCGCTTTTACACTCTTGGAGATGCTGGCAGGGGTGAGCATCGTACTCATTCTTGTGGCGATGATTTATCCTGCTCTAGAAAAAATTACGCCCAAAGCCGAGATGGTTGTCTGCATGAACAATCTCCGCAACCTCCGCGCCGCCTTTTCAGCCTACGCGAGCGATGGTTGGCCTCAAATACCTAAAGGAATCGCCTTGGGATCCAATGAGGAGCAGCGCTGGTGGATCGAGCAGACTAAAAAAGATTTAGGCCTTTCGGAAAAAGCCTGGCGATGTCCCACCATTGCGCGGCTTTTCAAATCATCCTCCGAAGCCGACCGTCCCATTATTCATTATCTCCCGACACCATTTTCTGCCCAGCCCAACAAGGCCAATAAAAACCCGCAAATGCCTTGGTTCATCGAAATCGGGAATGCCCATGGCAGTGGCAACCTTCTCGTCCGTCAAAACGGCACCGTCGAGCCCGCACCCCAGTGAGTCTCAAAATGCCGCGCCCCCCTGTAGCGGCGGTCTATGACCGCCGAATGGAAAACGAACCCGCCCCCCCTGTAGCGGCAGTCTATGACCACCGAACGACGATGGCCTGCCTTCCTGTAGCGGCGGTCTATGACCGCCGAACGACGATGGCCTGCCTTCCTGTAGCGGCGGTCTATGACCGCCGAATGGAAAACGAACCCGCTCCCCCTGTAGCTGCGGTCTAT
>VFJO01000321.1 GCA_009886045.1 Verrucomicrobiota bacterium | reverse complement strand
TTAGACCTACTGTAGCGGCGGTCTATGACCGCCGATGGTTAACGACTCCGGCGCTCATAGAGACGCCGCTACAAGTTAAGACGGCGCGGCGGGGAGACCATCCTTGTTGTAGAGATTCACCTCGGGATTGTCGGCCCATCCGTAGCGAGCGGATCGCGGCGCTACAATCTCGGGACTGGATACCAGAACATCCTTGCCGTCGATGATGGCTTCCGCCCAAACAAAGCGCCCATCCTCTCCGGCAATGCTAAACCCACACAGCGCATCGCCCTGGCAGACCAGTCCGCCGCCGACATGCTCGCCGAAGCCAGCGAAGGCAATCCCCGCATCCTCGGCCTGCTCGCCCGAGCCGCATGGATTGCCGCCGCCCGCAGCGGTTCGCTCACCATCCAAGCCGACCATGTCCACAAAGCGCTGCGCCAAGTCCCCGCCGCCTGCGCGAAAGTCCCAGAACCCTGACCACCAAGCGGGCTGTGCCCAAGGCCCTCATGGACCTCCGGCCTAGCCCGCCTCTTTGCTGCTGATCCCCGCTCTTAATTTGAAAGCAACCCTCGCCCAGACCACGCAAAATCAGCCCTCATCCCCGCTGATTATCATGAAAAAATTCCCCGTGATTATCGTGACGGGCAACAAGACTGTCCTGCTTGAGAATTTCCCCTGCTGATAATAACGATGCTGTAGATGTCATAGCCTCCAGACTACGAGATCTCCACTACCTACGGCAGGTGGTGCTCCGCGCAACGCTTACGAAAGTTCAACTGTCGGATGCGGAAAACCGATTGTCTGGTGGTGTGGGAGGCTCACGGAGCGCAATCCCCGTGGGCCCATCCAATCATTGTGGCGTAGGCGTCCCGCTTTCCGAGTCGTAGGCTCCAAGCCGGAGGCTTGCGGGCGTGTGGTGTTCGGTGTCAGGCGGAACGCCTGACCTACGGTGTGAAGCAGGCGCTCTATTCAGCCGCTGGCGGCTACTTTCTGGGAGCTCTATTTTTAGACGCAAGAAACTCATCGAAGAGGATGAGACCGTCTTGATCGATATCGATTTTTGCGAACTGGCCGCCGGCCAAGTTCGGAGTGCTTGACCCGAATGTGAATTCCTCCAAGGTGATCGATCCGCTTTTATCAAGATCGATACTGTTGAATTGAATTTTAATTTTATCATCTCGTGGCGCCGCATAAGAGAGGGTGGAGCCGAGGAGGGTGACTGCGACGGCTGTCGCGAGGGTTTTGTTATTTTTCATCTGGTTTGTTGGGGTTGTTGTTGGTTGTTATGCTGGAAATTTGGAGAGCGATTGACCACAGAGGAGACAATCGAAAAGGCGGGGCCTTTGAGATGGAGCAACCGAAGGTTGGCCCCGTAGGGGCGAGACGACCGGGAGCGAGCGAGTCAAAGCACACAAAGGACACAGAGGTGGAGTTGGTTACAGAAATTTAGGCCTTTCAAAATTATCTCCTATGCATGCATTTACCCCCTCTTGCTTTTCCTCCGTGTTCTCCGTGTCCTCCGTGGTTCATAAAATTCCTAACTTCTTCTCCGGCTCGAGCCACTCGATCTCGCCGACTTCGTTCTCGATATCCACGCGCACCTTGGCGTGGGCGAATTCGCGGGTGTAGATGTAACCGTCTTGAACTGCGGGACCTTTTGGCGCACCCAAGGGTCGGTCGAGTTCCGGCTGGGGTTTCATCCAGACTTTGTTTTTCTTGTGGGCGTGATAGCCATCGTGGGAGAGGAAGTAACTGTGCTTTTCGGCGCAAACAAGAAACATCGCCAGCAGATAATTGAAACGCTTGCTGTAGTTATCATTTTTACCAAGCCCCTTGCGGATTTCGTCCGTTTTCTCAGGATTCAGCTCGCCCTCTTCGGTGTTCATTTCGGAGAGCCCAGCGGTGAATGCGATCATGAACCCCTCACGGGCCGCTTTCTGAAACGCCACCATGCCCCTGGCCACATTGGTTTTCTTCTGTTCAGGATTGGCAGCGATTTCGAACCCCTCGATGTAGGAGCCGTCAAACAGCTTGATCGCCTGCAAGCCGTCGTCCTTGCTTTGGCCGGTGCGCAGGACATTGGCCAGCATGATCTTGTCCGGCCCTATCGCCTGCCTGGTTTCGCGCATCATGCCCTCGAAATCCTGCAAAACGGCCTCCTTTTTCTCTTTCCCAATGTCACGCATCAAGTAACCGCCCGAATAAATCTTGATCATTCCATCCAGAAACAAACCGTCGATTGCTGGATCGGCGCACATTTGCTTGGCATTCCCGACCCACCACTCCCGCACCTGAGGGTTGGTCAAGTCGTAGGCCTCGCAAACATTGCGAACCAGCTTGGTTTTTCCCTCCCGACCAACGAGGAAAGCCCCGGGCATTTTATCGATCTCCGCGTTGGCCTTGTAGGTGCCGTAGTGCACAAAGACATTGCGATAGTATAAAATTTTTGTGGAGGGATTGATCTCCTTCACCGCCTTGGCAGCGGCCAGCGTGCCGTCCTCGGTGGATTTAAAAGTTTGGGATCCTGTCGTCTTCTCAAAAGTCACCAAGGGAAAAGTCGCGAGATACTTGATCTCATCTTCCGTAAATTTATCAGCTTTCCGGATGTGCATGTATTGCGGCACGCGATCCCATGAGAAAACGGGCAGGCGGTTGGCTGCTCCGCCGGGCAGCGGATCGGCGGCCAGGAGAGGGAGTGTGAGGGCCGCAGAAAGCGCCAGGAACAGGATGGAAGGTTTTTTGATCAATTGGTTCATTTTGTAATTTGGAAATGTGGCGCGGGCTTGAGCCCGCGCCACATGTGGGATTCAAGCAATCGGGCTATTCCGCGGCGCTTTTGGCGGGTGGCGTGGAAAATTCTTGCAAGGTCAGAGAACCGTTCTTGTCGGTATCGCGCGCAGTAAACGCCTCGGTTCTTTCCGGAGTTTTCACTTTGGATGTGTATTCCTCCAAACTGAGCGATCCGTTTTTATCGGCATCGAGTTTTTCGAATTGCTGCTGCTTCTTGCTCACCTCCTGCGCTTGGCAGAGGGTGGAGCCGATGAGGGTGAGACTGACGGCGACGGCTGTCGCGAGGGTTGTATTTTTTTTCATCTGGTTTGTTGGGGTTGTCGTTTGGTTTTTCTGGGGGAGATTGATGAGGGATTAACCACCGAGGACGCAGAGAGCAGGTGGAGCCCACGGCCAGAGGCGCTTGAGTGGACGATGCAAAGACAATTTGCCAGCTAGGAGCAGGAGTAATTTTTTCGTCATTTAAAAGGAATTTCAGTTAAGGTTACTTAAAAAAAAGTTTGCTGCAACGACCTCGAGGATGATTCTTAAGTTCAAACATTAGTGCACATGTTCTGATCTTTTCTATCTCGCGTCTATCGCACATTCAGACTATGGCCGACCCTGCCCGCGGCGTGGCTGTACTGGGCGTTTTTGCATTCGTAGGGTTTTACTTAATGCGCGGTGGGAGTTTGTGGTGCCGCCCCTACTCCGGACTTCGGTTCCAAGCCGCCTGTGTTCTTTTCCGCCAGAGCCACATGCCACTCGATAGAACCAGTAGGATGACGACGGTGGCCCAGGTTTCGGGCTCGGGCACGGCTATGATTTCAGTGCTGCCACCGGTGAAGTCTTGCTCGAAGCTGGTGCCGGCAAAACTGCTGCCGCTGTCGCTGTAGAAGCTTATGCGGTCGAGGTAGTCGCCGAGGCCCAAGTTGCTGGTGAACACCACATGCCGGTTGGCGTCACCATTGCCGACCGGGGTGCCGTATTGGTTGACTCCATTCCAATTCCAGATTGCGAGGGTGGTGTTGCTTGCCCAGGAACCAACGCCACCGAACTGCAGGGTGCCGGTGAAGCCATCGAGGTCGATGACAGAATTGGCGCTCAGGGTGAGGAGGCCCACGCTTTCATTGAAGGTGCCATTTACGGCAAGGGTGCCGCCAGCCAGCGTGACATCGGCAGAGTCGTTGACGGAGTCGCCGGCCGTGACCAGGAACGATCCGCCGTTGTTCACAACCACGATTGAGGTCGATCCAAGCGCATTCGCGCTGGCGGCATTGAGCGTGCCGGCGTTTACCGTGGTGGCACCTGTGTTTGAATTGTTGCCGCTCAGGACCAAGGTGCCTGTGCCGTTCTTCGTCGTGCCGCCAGTGCCGCTTAGGTTGCCCGAGACCGTCAGCGTGTCGCCGGAGTCGACATCCCAAGTGGCGTTATTCACCGTGATCGCACCGCTGAGCGTGGCGCTCTGGCTGGCCTGCACATTGTAGACGCTCATGTTGTTGGCGATCGTGCCGGTGGTGTCGATTTTCAGGAGCGATGATCCGCTGGCTTGTGTGATCGTGCCGGTGCCTGCGGCGGCATTGTTGCCGATGACCAGCGTGCCAGTGTTGAGTGTCGTGCCGCCGCTGTAGGTGTTGGCGCCCGAGAGGGTGAGTGTGCTGGCGGCGTTTTGAGTGAGCGCGCCGGTGCCGCTGATAATGCCGGAGAGGGTTTGGGCGTTCGTGCCACTGTAGATCAAGGCCCCGTTGTTCGTGATGTTTTGCGCGTAGCTGCCCGCTCCAAGGCGGCCGGAGGCGCCGATCTCGATGGTTCCGGCGTTGATGGTCGTTGTGCCGGTGTAGGTGTTGTTGCCGTTGAGTATCTGCGTGCCGGTGCCGGTTTTCACAAGGTTCAATGTTCCCGTGGTGACGTTGGTGTAGGTGTCTGGACCTTTGATCACCCCGGAGAAGGTCGCTGTATTGCCCGACACACCGTAGGCGGCGTTGTTGGTTGTGTTGCTGACTCCCAAGGTGATCGTAATGTTTCCAGAGTAACTATTAGCAACCGTGCCTGAGCCGGTCAGTGCGTCGAACTGAATTGCGGTGTCCGAACTCCGGTATTCGGCCCCGGAGGCGACATTGAGCGATCCGAGATTTGTTGCGGTCGAACCACGGGTATAGCCCCATGCCCAGCTTCCGCTCTGCACATCGAGCACGCCCCCTGCGGAGAGGTTGGTTTTCATGGTTCCGCCGCTGCCGCCGCCACTATTAAAAAGGGTTCCGTTTAGAGCGACAACTCCCGCCCCGGTGATGGAAGCGTTCACGGAATTAAATGGACTCCATGTTCCTGCGGTATTTGCACCCGAGGAAGTCGCATTGCCAGTCGCGGTGATGCTGAGCGTGGCACCCGAGGCGACCGAGAGGGCGGTAGTTTTGTATCCGCCCACGCCTGTCATGCTTAGGGTTCCGGCGCTGATCGTCGTCGCTCCGCTGTAGGTGTTCGCGCCGGTGAGCGTGAGTGTGCTGGCGGCGTTTTGAGTGAGCGCGCCGGTGCCGCTGATGATGCCGGATAGAGTCTGGTTGGCGGTGCTGGCGTAGTTGAAGTTGCCGCTGTTTGCGATGGCTCCTGCGTAGCTGCCGCCGCCGAGTTGGCCTGCGCCGGAGACCGTGAGCGTGCCGGCGCTAATGGTGGTGGCGCCGGTGTAGGTGTTGTTGCCGGAGAGCGTGAGCGTGCTGGCAGCGTTTTTGGTGAAGGCGCCGGTGCCGCTGATGATGCCGGAGAGGGTTTGGTTGGCGGTGCTGGTGTAGATGAAGTTGCCGCTGTTTGCGATGGCTCC
>VFJO01000163.1 GCA_009886045.1 Verrucomicrobiota bacterium | reverse complement strand
TTGAGATGGCCAAAAAAAACGCCCTTGTAGCAAAGTTGCTCAGCCTTTTCACCTGCGAACTCCCCGAACGATTGGTCGAAAGCGAGACGTCTTACATCCTCAAAGATATTGTGAGCGAATCCCAGTCGCGCGGCATCTCCGACGACGAAATCAAGGCCCACACTGCAGAGATCATCAATAATGCCTCTCATACAGCAAACGACCGCGTGCGCTCTAATTTCCTCCTCACCCGCATCGCAGATGCCGAAAAAATTCAAGAAACAGATGCTGAGGTCTATCAAGCCATCCTCCAAGTCGCCCAACGCGAACAAATGCCTGTAAAAAAACTCGCGGGGGAACTAGCCCGCAGCGGCGGCATCAACCGCCTGCGTGACCAGATTCGTATTACCAAGGCCCTTGATTTGATTGCCTCCAGTGCTACCATTGTAGAACCTACCACCCCGCAAGCAGCCTAAAACCGATCTCATTTTATGTTAGTACCAATCGTCGTCGAACAAACTGGCCGTGGAGAAAGAAGCTACGACATCTACTCCCGCCTCCTCAAAGATCGCATCGTCTTCATCGGAACTCCGATTGATGACACAGTGGCAAATCTTGTCATTGCTCAGCTTCTCTTCCTGCAAATGGATGATGCGAAAAAAGACATCAACATTTACGTCAATTCACCAGGCGGTTCCGTAACGGCCGGGCTTGCAATCTACGACACCATGCAATTCGTCACATGCGATGTGAACACATACTGCATGGGCCTCGCCGCCAGTATGGGCGCGGTTTTGCTCTGCGCAGGCACAAAAGGGAAACGCTACGCGCTGCCAAACTCAGATATCATGATCCATCAAGTCTCCGGTGGTGCCAAGGGACAGGCGAGCGATGTCGAGCGTCAGGTGGAATTTATGTTTAAGCTGAAAAAGCGTTTGAACCGCCTCCTCGCACACCACACCGGTCAAACAGTGGAACAAATCGAACGCGATGCCGACAGAGACAACTACATGACGGCTGATGAAGCGAAGGCCTATGGCCTTGTGGATGAGGTTGTCAAATCCCGCAAAGACATCAAGGATATCGTCGAAACTGTCAAAGCCGCCGAGTAGCCCCCCTTTTTAATGGCGCGTCCGAACAATCTCACCATGTGCTCTTTCTGCGGGAAGAGCCAAGCGGAAGTCCGCAAACTCATATCCGGTCCAGGCGTTTACATTTGCGACGCCTGCATCACGATCTGCAAAGGCATTCTTGACAAGGAGTTAAAGGACGACTCGCGCAAAAACAAGCCATCGCTCCGCGTTCCGAAACCTGCAGAAATCAAAAAGCTCCTCGACCAACACGTGATCGGCCAAGACATGGCCAAGAAGGTGCTCGCCGTAGCCGTTCACAACCACTACAAACGCCTCACCCAATCTTCGAGTGCAAATCTCACGCTCGATCACCTAGACGATGTGGACATCGAGAAAAGCAACATCCTGCTCCTCGGTCCTACAGGCTCCGGCAAAACGCTTCTCGCACGCACGCTGGCCCAAGTACTCGACGTGCCATTCGCCATCGCAGATGCCACATCAATCACCGAAGCGGGTTACGTCGGAGAAGATGTCGAAAACATTATCCTCCGCCTTCTTCAAAGCGCCGACTTTGATGTGAAACGCTGCGAAATGGGCATCATCTACATCGACGAAATCGATAAAATCGGCCGCAAAACCGATAATGTGAGCATCACGCGCGATGTCTCAGGCGAAGGCGTTCAGCAAGCACTGCTCAAAATTCTCGAGTCAGCCGTCTGCAATGTCCCACCCCAAGGCGGACGCAAACATCCGCAGCAAGAATACATCCAGATCAACACCGAAAAAATTCTCTTCATCTGCGGTGGCGCCTTCGTGGGACTAGAAAAAATCATCCAACGCCGCCTCGGCGGTCGAACCATGGGATTCCATGCGCCTGCGACCTCAGGAACCACCCAGTCGCTTCGTAATGAGTCACTGAAGATGGTCGAACCCGAAGATCTCATCAGTTTTGGCCTCATCCCTGAATTCATCGGCCGCCTCCCCGTCGTGGCCACCCTTGAGGAACTCAACGAGGACCAACTCGTATCCGTGCTCACTGAGCCGAAGAATGCGATGACCAAACAATACGCGAAGCTCCTTGCAATGGATGGAGTCACCCTCAACGTGACAAAGGATGGACTTCGAGCCCTAGCAGCTGAAGCCATTCACAAGGGTACCGGAGCCCGCGCCCTGCGCTCGATGATCGAACGCATCATGCTCGACGTCATGTTTGATAGCCCAAGCCGAGACGACATTTCGGAAGTCACAATCAACCGCGCCATCGTGGAGGGTAAAAAGTCTCCTATCTTACGGCGTAAGCCGGAAAAAGACGCAGCCTGAGTATCCTGCCGGCTTGATCCGATGGATCACTCCAATCAGCCAGCTCCCTTTAATTAGAATAATTCTTGATTAAAGAAGCATCACGGATATTTTGTGAGAACGACCATGTCCTCAAAAAAAACCACCCAACCCGCTTACGAGGAAACGATCAGTCACAATGGCCATCGCCTCACTCCCCAACGGCGCGAGGTTTACAATGTGCTCCTTGATGACCGTGACCACCCGACAGCGACCGATGTATTCATAAGGGCTAAAAAACGCATTCCCGCGATTTCGTTGGCGACAGTTTACAATTGCCTCGAGACCCTCGTGGAATGCGGTCTCGCCAAGCAGGTCAATGTCGAACGCGAAGCCACACGCTATTGCCCCAACCTCTCCGAACACGGCCACTTCGTCTGTGAATCCTGCGGCATCGTCTCAGACATCCCAACAACAAAAGGCGGGGCTATCACCCAGTTTCTCAAAATTCCCTCAGGCTTTAACGTAACTCACTCCGAAATCACGCTCCGTGGCACTTGCCCGGCCTGCAAAAATCACACTTCAATCAAACCATGAGCCTCAAAATCGAAAACCTACACGCAAACATCGGCGACCGCGAAATCCTCAAAGGACTCAACCTTGAAATCCCAAAAGGCGAAGTCCATGCGATCATGGGCAAGAATGGCTCTGGCAAATCCACCCTCGCCAAAGTGATGGCCGGCCACCCAGATTACGAGGTTTCGATAGGTCAAGTCTTGCTCGATGGGCTCAATCTTTTTGAAATGGAGGAACCCGACCAACGCGCGCGAACAGGTCTTTTTGTGGCCTTCCAATACCCAATGGAAGTCCCCGGCGTGACGATTGCGAATTTCATTCGCGCTGCACTCCAGGCCCGACTGCCCGAGGGTGAGGAACTCGACGCCGTGGAGTATTACCACCACCTCTACGAGAAAATGGACATGCTCAAGATCGACCGCAAATTCACATCTCGCGCGGTTAACGAGGGATTCTCCGGCGGCGAGAAAAAGCGATGCGAGATTCTTCAAATGGCGATGCTCAATCCCGTCTATGCCGTGCTTGATGAAACAGATAGCGGACTGGACATTGATGCCCTGCGCATTGTCTCCGAAGGAGTGAACGCAATGCGCGGCCCAGAGCGCGGGCTCCTCGTCATCACCCACTACCAGCGCCTCCTCGACTATATCGTGCCGGACGTTGTGCATGTGATGGTTGATGGCCGCATTGTCATGAGCGGCGACAAGACACTCGCTCACAAACTCGAAGCCGAGGGCTACGACTGGGTCGAAAAGGAAATTCTTCAACAAGCCTAATTTTCTCCGGAGAACACAACTATGGAAACCAAACCTGATCTCAACATCGACCGCTCGATCGGCGACTTTCACTACGATGTAGACTACGAATTCGACGCCGGCATCGGCCTCTCGGAAAAAACCATCGACTACATCTGCGATGTCAAAAAAGACCCCGACTGGATCCGCGAATTTCGCAAGGAAGCCCTTCGCAAATTCAACTCCATGCCGATGCCGACGAACTGGGCCAGCCACGATCTGGACAACATCGTATTTCAAAACATCCGCTACTACCTCTCGCAGGGAACCGAACCCAAGCGTTCTTGGGACGATGTGCCGGAGGATGTGAAGCGCACCTTCGAGCGGCTCGGTATTCCCGAGCAGGAGCGAAAATTCCTAGCCGGAGTGGAAGCCCAATTCGACAGCGAGGCCGCCTACTCCAACATCAAGGCCGCCGTCGGCGAGCAGGGCGTTATTTTTGTGGGTTCCACCGAGGGCCTCCATAAGCATCCCGAGATTTTCAAGAAGTGGTTCGGAAAAGTCATCCCCACGGGCGACAACAAATTCTCCGCGCTCAACAGCGCCGTTTTCTCAGGCGGTTCGTTCATCTACATCCCACCAGGAGTGAAGGTGAAACACCCGCTTCAGGCCTACTTCCGCATCAACGCCGAGAACTTCGGCCAGTTCGAACGCACGCTTATCATTGCCGATGAAGGCAGCGAGGTCATGTACATGGAGGGCTGCACAGCCCCGAAATTCGAGACCTCCACACTCCACAGCGCCGTCGTGGAACTCGTCGCCCTCAAAGGAGCAAAAATTCAATACATCACGGTCCAAAACTGGTCCGCGAATGTTTTCAATCTCGTCACCAAACGCGGCCTCGCCCACGAGGAAGCAGAGATCAAATGGATCGATTGCAATATCGGCTCCCGCCTGACGATGAAATATCCAGGTGTGATCATGAAAGGCCGCAAAGCCCGCGGCGAAGTGATCTCGATCGCTCTCGCTGGCGACGGACAGCATCAAGACACCGGTGCGAAGATGGTCCACGCCGCAGATGAAACCACGAGCAACATCGTGTCCAAGAGCATCAGCCTCGGCTCGGGACGCTCGACCTACCGCGGCCTTGTGCAGATCGGCCGCCATCTGAAAGGTTGCAAGAACAACACCGAGTGCGACGCCCTTCTCATCAACACCGAGAGCCGCACGGATACCTACCCCGCCATCACAGTGCGCGGAAAGGAAAACGCCTGCCAACACGAAGCCTCGGTGAGCAAGATCAGCGCCGAGCAAATCTTCTACATGCAGCAGCGCGGCATCTCCAAAGCTGCGGCAATGAGCCTCGCAGTGAATGGATTCGTCAACGATCTCGTTCAGCAATTCCCCATGGAATATTCGGTCGAACTCAAACGCCTCATCGACCTCGAAATGGAAGGCTCTGTCGGTTGACCCGAGAGACGCAAAGAATGAGCAACACACTTATGGAAAATCCCATTGCGGCACAGTCCGCTTGGCCCGCATGGTTCACCGCTGAACAAGCCATTGCGCTTGCGGAGTACGAGAAATCCCCCACCCCGACACGCAAGAATGAGCCATGGCGCTTTGCCAACCTGAAGCCACTCGACCTTTCTGCCTTCGTTGAAGCCAAACCCGTCGCCAGCGAAGGCCGCCTCATCAATGCCTCGGCTGGGCTCGCAGAAACGTCGGCGAAACTTGTCCTCGGCAACAACACGCTTCTCCACCGCGAGTCGTCGCTGCCCGCCGGTGTCATTTTTGAGACACTCGAAACTGCCGCGACCAAGCACACCGATCTCTTCAAAAAATACTTCATGGCGCAGCCCGTGGAGCTTGGCTCTCACAAATATGCCGCCCTCCACAAAGCCCGCCTTGCCGGCGGCGCATTCCTCTTCGTGCCAGCCAACACAAGCGTCGAGCTCCCCATCGAAATCTTCCAATGGGTCGAAGGCGCCAACGCCTCCGTTTTTCCCCACACCCTCATCGTCTGCGACGAGAATAGTAGCGTCACCGTCGTCGACTACTTCAAGTCAGCCGACAAGCTTCCTGCCTTCGCTTGCGGCGTCAACGACCTCCACCTCGCCGCCGGAGCCAAACTCACCTATGTCTCCGTGCAAGACTGGTCCCACGAGACGACCGCATTCCACCTGAATTCGACTTCGGTGCACCGCAACGCCACCTGCACCGCCCTCATCGCCAATTTCGGCGGCGGGTTCGTGCGTGGCGAAAGCCTCAGCCGTCTGGTCGGCGAGGGCTCGCGCAGCGAAATGTTTTCCATCAATCCCGTCGAAGGAACCCGCGAGATCGACCAGCGAACCCTGCAGGACCATGTCGCCCCCAACGCCACCAGCGACCTCCTCTACCTCAACGCCCTCGACGACAAATCCCGCACCATTTTTGCTGGACTCATCAAAGTCGAGCCCGGCGCCAGGGGCACAGACGCCTACCAGAAGGTCAAAAACCTCATCCTCAGCGACGACGCCGACCCAAACTCCATGCCAGGCCTCGAAATCCTGAACGATGAAGTCCGCTGCAGCCACGGAGCCACCAACGGCCCCGTAAGCAACGAAGAGCTTTTCTACATGCAAGCCCGCGGCATCAAGCGCGACGCCGGACGCCGCCTCATCGTGAACGGATTTTTTAATTCCCTTTTGGAACGGATCGAGAACAAACCTCTGCGGGCGCACCTTGAGCAGCTCTTGGCCAAACGTCTCGCCATCGCCTGACGCCCACGCGAGGTGATTCCGGATTTCACTTATTATCCTGATAGGTAGCAACCAGTAGCAGAAGGGTTTCTAAGCTTAACCCGAATCCCATTCCAAGCCAGCAGACCTCCGTTGAGTCTTACTTACTCAGCCGAGGTCTGGTTTTCTTGGCTCGACCACTGCGAAAGATCTCGCTATTGTCAGACTTTCAATCAGCTATCTATCCTTCGTTTCTTTTCATATAATCACCCATGTTCGAGCAAGCCTTCAAAAACATCGATGATGTTCTCTGGAAAGACGCCGGTTGCACCAGTGAGCTCGACTACACGGAGCAGACATCTTGGCTCCTCTTTCTAAAATACCTCGATGCTCTCGAGAACGACAAGGCCACCGAGGCCGCGCTGGAGGGCAAGAGCTACGCCCACATCCTCGACAAGCCCTACCGCTGGGAATCGTGGGCTGCACCGAAGACCAAAGGCGGTCAGATTGACCACAACACCGCCCTCACCGGCGACGACCTCATCACCTTAGTCAACGGCAAGCTTTTCCCCTACCTGCACGGCTTCAAGCAGAAGGCC
>VFJO01000170.1 GCA_009886045.1 Verrucomicrobiota bacterium | reverse complement strand
TGAGCAGCACGCAGTCGGCAATCTCCATGCCCTCGGGATACGCCGAATTGGTGATGTCATGAAAAAGCGGTTGCCCGCAATACAAGCCGTCGCTCTTGTCGAACCAAGGCGCATAGAAGACTTTGAAAAAATGCTCGCCGTTTTCGAGCAACCACTTCCAGTCGGCGATCTCCGGATGCAGCGTGAAGAGATCGTCCGCCGCCCAGAGCCAGACCACATCGTCGGTGGCCCGGGTGTAGGAATTGGTCTTGTATTTTGCCATGAGCTCCTTTTCCACTTCGGCGATCACCTCCCAAGGGGCATCAATCTCGTTGACCTTGTGCGGTGCCGAAACCTTATAGCCCAATCCCTTTCGGATTTCCCGCGTCAGCTTGAGCGAGGCCAGCATCTCGTTGGGATAAAACCTGCTCACGCCCAGCACGCCAGCGATGGAGATGTCGCGAGTGTAGACCCGGTCGCCATACCGGCTACCCGCTCCGAAATAGACCACTCCCGACTCATGCGCCACCTGATTGCGCTCCACATCGTCGAGGGCAATCTGCCACATGCGCTCGGTGAGCGGCGTGAGATTGCCGGTGAGGCGCACCGCACACTTCGGCTCCGGTGCGGGAAGTTGCGCCAGCGAGAATTGGCCATTGGCATCGCGCAAGGCGTCTTCCGTCATGACCAATGGCCCCTGCTCATAGAGAAAGCACCGCTGGGCTTTTGTTGCCGTGGCAGGAGGCGGACCAGACTCGGCAAAAACCAGATTCGTCAGCAACCCCGAGCCCGAGCACGCCAAGCCGATGGCCACCACGCGCAAAAAGGAGCGGTGATGAAGTGGAATTTTTGAGCTCGATGTTATCGAAGCTCGAATCATTTCGATTTCAGCTTCTCACAGAGTTGGGCAAACGAATCTTTCCCGTCGTATTTCAGAATGATGGAATGGCGGCCTTCCAGTTTGACTGGCTCGGCTTTTCCAAAGGCGGCCACATCATATTCCTTCGGGTTATCGCCCCAGTTAAAGACGCCGAGATAAACCTCTTTGCCCTTGCGTGCGAGCACGAGCTCGAAGCCGTCGCCCTTATTCTTGCCATGCCTCCAGAGATCCAGCGGCACGGTTTCATCCATCGCCGGATACTGGAACACCTCTTTCACCAAGGCCTGCCGCTCCGGGCGGAGCGTCATCAGATTGTCGCTGCTCAGTCGGGTGACACCGTAGACTTTGTTCAAGTCCGCCCACATTTGAGCCTCGTTTAAAGTCATGCTACCACCGTGTTTAACATCTTCTTGGGAGACGGATTCGTCTTCGTCGATGGCCTCGCGGAAGACAACATAGTCGGCGTCGCCATTGAAGACTTTTCCACTCAGATAAAAATTACCGAGATTGGCGAGAGAGCGCTCGGGAAAAGCTTCGTAGCGTGGATGGATGTCGCCGCCAGTGCGCATGCCGTCCACGAAACCGATGCACGGCCCGAACACAGCAGAACAGCCGAGGAAGTAACTGGCAGGCCCCATCGCCTCGCGCATGGCCTGCATCCCAAGCCGAAAGCGCTCGACACCAGTGATCGTTGGATCGTGGGCTTTGATGCTTTTGACATGCTTTTTTTTAAGCTTGATGTCGTTTTCCAGGCCGTAACGCATGAAGTCCACCTTGAAGTAGGTGACGCCCCAATTTTCCTTCATGTTCCGAATACACTCGGCGATATGCGCTCTCGCCCCGGGATGGGAGTAATCAAAATAGGTATACGTCATGACCCTGTCCGGCATTTCCTTAATTTCTACGATCATTTTACCATCCTGATCGTGCAGGAAGTATTCGGGGTGGGCTTTGCAAATTTCGGAGGCAGCATCGCCCCGGAACCCATCGAAGTGGAGGCCGGGGGTCTTTCCTTCGGACTTGATCCGGGAGACGATGGCCTTGATGCCGCCGGGCAGGTTCGGGCGCACCGTCTGGTAATCTCCACGCTCGATCCACCATCCCCCGTCGATCTGGATCATGTTCGCTTCTGGAGCGAGTTTGTTCAGTGCATCCATGTTCTTGTAGACATCCTGGTCGGTGAAAACCCGGCCGTAGTAATCCCATGTCGCCCAACCTTTGTAGTCGGCGGGCTTGAGTTTTGAGATGCCATTCTCCACTGCGATCGCCGCACCGAATTGATCGAGCAGCGAGAGCCAGTCGTCGGAGCGCTTGAGGACGATCTGCTCATACTGAATGGTCTGGCCAGGCTTGAGTTGTTTGCCCTCGCCATGGGACCAGATCTCGATCGCCCCGTCATTGAGCGTGAAATTCGGCAAGAAAATGCGCCAAGACAGCGAGCCAGCGAACAAATACTTGCCCTCGCTCAGGCGCAGCATCTCATACATGTGGCTGGAACTCTTCTTGGTCTGGCTGCCGACATTCTCGATGAGCAATGGCGTGCGACCCATGCAACTGCCACCGTAGATCAGCTCCTGCTCTTTCGTGAGTTTCTCAGCCAACGGAATACGCACGGTGATTCTCTCAATCGTCAGCGGCTGCTCGCCTTTATTGGAAAGCGTGATTGCCAAACGCTGGAAACCATTGGCCTCCTCCTTCAAGCTTTGCGTCGTTGTGACCGACTGGGAAGCCTTCACATCGACTTGGATGTCCGGCCACGATGTATCAGCCGCCCCAGCAAGTTGTGCCATCAACACGCCAACAGCAAGGATGGCATGGGATTTTAAGGAAGATTTCTTAAGGAAAAAAGACGGGGTGGAAATCATAAATATTGGGTTGTTATACTTCAGCTAATGAAGACGGATTGTGACGGGGAAAAAAGACATCAGTTGCAAGGCTGCGCCGGTGATTAGACTTAACTCGGTTTGTTTTATAAATGGATCGTTTTCCTGATACGATTGCTTCCCGCTCGTTTTCCGAATGGGCTGACGGATTAGTAGCCCTTCCAGAACACCGACCCCACGGAACCTTCTTCGCTCGTATTCTTCCTCTCGTCCACGAAAGCCTTATCGACGAATCCCGCATGGCCGTCAAAAAAGGTGATGGCGCTTTTATTATTGTGGTAGGAAGTTATAGGGTTTCCGTTTGCGTTTGGGCTAATTCCGATGGAAAAGCCTTCAGTCCTGCCCGCCCATGGGCCGTCGCCCAGAAGAAAGGTGGCACTAGGTTTGCTCACTTGCGCCATGCGTGTGGTTGCGGTGGTCGCGCCCACCCTTCCATTGAGACCATAGCTCGAGCGGGTCGCGGTGTATGTGTAACCGCTCTTCTTAAAGTCAGCCAACGCGCTTGGACAACTCAGCTTGATATAATCGGCCGTTTTCGTGACGTTGAGATAACTATTGTTTTCAAGCGCTCCATACCATGTCACGCCGTCGCTGGACCCGACCAACACCCCGTCCTGGTCGCTGACCATCAATAAGTAGGCAGCGCTGAATTGACGCATGTTCGAGAGGCATTTGGTTTGGTTTGCCGCTTCGCGACTCTCTTGAAGTGCCGGAAATGCGAGGGCTGCAAGCAAGGCGATAATTGCGATAACCACGAGCAACTCGATAAGAGTGAATGCGGTTGTATTTCGTCTCTTTATGTTCAAGTGAGAATGCTCCGGATGGGATTGTGGCGCTTGTCGGGAGCGATTATTTTTGGTCTGTCACTCGAGAAACAAATCGTCGGCGAAGAGGGGATCCACGGAATAAAAAGACACCTGTGAGACCAGCGAATAAAAGAGCGTATGTCGAAGGCTCGGGCACAGCGGTGAAGCTGAGTTGGTAGTTATCACTGGCTAGACCAAAATTAGCCGTCCAATTGTCGCTGTCGTAGCCGGTGATTGAGGAGAAGACGAAGCCAGTCGTGCTTGTATTTTGAAAAATCGTGTAGGTTGCACCGTAATCGAAGCCGTCGCCTCGGGTCAGGCTCAGCGTGGCATTTCCACTGCCGAGGAGGTTGTCCGCCAGTGTGGTGAACGCGATTTTGCTGCTGCTCGAGCCGAGTGTGAGGGCCATCGTAGATCCGCTTCCCAAAGTGAGGGTGGAGCCGAGTGTGAGCGTGCTGGCTATGCCTGGGATAAGCGTGGCGCCGGAGTTGATGCTCACAGATCCGTTGATTGTTCCAGACCCGCCGAGAGCGGCCTCGGAGCCGACGCTCACAGCGCTGCTGGCGCTGGTCGAACCATTGACGAGCAGCGTGCCGGCAGAGACGAGAGTGGCACCGGTGTAGGTATTGGCAGCGTTGAGGGCAAGTATGCCTGTGCCGTTTTTGGTAAGTCCACCTGAAGAGCTGGAGGAGACGACCGCCCAGCCGATATTCATGTTTGCGGAGGCCCCAACATCGAAAACTTTGGTCGATCCACCCAAACTGATCTGGCCTAAGCCGGTGGAAACGTTGGTGAAGTTGGCGGTCGTAGAAGCGTTCACAACCAAGCCGCTGGATAAGACTAGGCCAGCCGTCGGCGAGGAATTATTCCCCGTGTTGCTGTAGAGGAAGGCGGCGTTTCCGAGCGTGGTCGGTCCCGTGGAGGCGGTAATAATGCGGCCTCCCGGGGAGGTGATGGAGACATTGCCGCCCACGAAGTTTGAAGCTGAAGAAAGAGTTAACCAGCCACTGGTTATCGAAATATTGCCCGCTGACATTGACATCGAGCCGATGGTTTCGTTTCTGGCGGCCAATGCGAAGCTGCCGCTGGTCATCGTGACTGTGGCGGAGTTGGAAATTTGGTCATCGCTGTTCGATTGGTAGCTCAGCGTTCCGCCGTCGATCAGGATGTCGCCCGAGATCGTGGAGTTGTTGCTGGCGGAACTGTTGAGGGCAAGAGTACCGGCTGAGATCGTGGTGGTGCCGGTGTAATTGTTGGTGCCATTGAAGGTGAGAGTTCCGGTGCCGGCTTGAGTGACATTACCTGTGCCGGAAATGACGCTGGCGAAATTCGTGCCTTGCGTGATGGTATTGGAGCGGTTGAATGTGAGGGTGCCGTTGTTAGTGATCGCGCTGGAAGTGGAGAGCGCCCCGGTGGTGCTGCCGCTTCCGATCTGGAGTGTGCCGGCATTGATTGTTGTGGCTCCAGTGTAGGTGTTTGCAGCGGAGAGAATAACGGTGCCGGATGTGGTTTTGTTGACGCCGACTGTTCCTGCCAGAATGGCCGCTGCCATTCCGTTTTCCAAAATGAAGTCACTGGCGGAGGTCAGGATGGAGTTCGTGCCGCTGATTGTTCCGTTCGCCGAAAGAATTACCCCTGCCACGGTATCGTTGAAACCGACCATATTGAATGTGCCTCCATTGACGCGGAGGGTGCTGGAGTCGCTGATGCGATTGTTGGATCCTATTTGAAGGACGCCGCTGTTTACCGTAGTATCGCCAGTGTAGCTATTACTGGCACTGAGCAGAAGCGTGCCGCTGCCGTTTTTAGTCAGGCCGCCGGTTGTCGCCGCCGCACCTCCAGAAAACGTCAAAATGGTGCCTGCCGAAGAAACATCGATCACACTGGTCGTGGCGTTTGAGAGCGTGAAGCTGCGGTCGGTTGACCCGTTGGAGCCCGTGTATTGCAATGTGCCGCCGCCAAGGACAAGGTTACTGGCGCCGTTTGGCGAGTTGCCCAGCGCTCCGGCCACACCGCCGTTGGTGATCGTCGCGATGCTCAGCGTGCCGGCGTTTATGGTTGTGGCACCTGTGTAGGTATTTTCAGCAGAGAGGGTAAGGGTGCCGGCTCCGTTTTTGGTGATATTCTTACTGCCAGAGAGAGTGCCACTAATGGCGAGATCGTGTCCAGCGCCCAAAACAAAGGCTTTGTTGTTGTTCAGAGCTATGTTCAAGCTGATGGTATCCGTAAGGCCTATTCCCCCGACTGCGATCGCCGTCGTGACGATGTCTGCGCTAGTATTAGCAACGGAATTGCCGCTCAGTGTGAAATTACCCGTCTTGCCAATCGTGCCGTCATTGGTGAAAGCAAATGCATTGACGATGGTTCCAGCTGCGAAGAGGTCGTTATTCGTGATGGTCTGGAGTTCGCCCGCGAAAGTGAGAGTTGCGTTAGAGCTGGGCAGAGAATTTGCGTTCCAGTTGTTGGCTTCAGACCAATTGCCGCTTCCACCGCCACCATCCCAGGTAGTCCCGGCGTAGGTGGCAGGACTTAAAATTGTGAGCGCGAGAAGGAGTACAATCCCAGCGAGAACGGGCCTACGCTCTTGATGGCTGGCAGTTAAGGTTCTTGAGGTTTTCATTGGGATGGGGTTTTGGAGGTTGTCTTTCGGGGGGGGCATGCACTCTGGAAAACATGCCGCGACAAATTGACTATATCATCTTCAGCCGAAGAGTGAGTATTGTGACAAAAAATCTCGCCTAACCTATTGCTCCGCCACTCCCCTTGGTCAATCTTCCAATGAAGCCAAGGAAGAGCGCAAGATAAGCAAATTCGCATAAGGTTCCTAGTGTCCGATGGTGTTATGACTGCCCAGAGTGAATACCTCCGAATTTTTCACTGTAAAAGAAAGCTGCGACCACACGCTGGCAGCCCACTACAATAAATATCAGACTCACCCGTGCGAAGATATTGCCTCCTCATGCTGCTGCAGATTTCGAAGGTAATCCAGCGGTGGTCTTCTAAATAAACTGGGTTCTTGCGCCCTCAGTATCCAGTCCGGACCGGAAGCCTCCAATCCTGCTCCTGTCTAAAACGCAACCGCCTCACGGGGAAATCGGATGGCCCCCGTTTTGCGCGGAAAGCCGCAGCCATTCAAAGATCAACAGCGATCCATGACCAACGGGATTTCTTCAACCACGATCGAGCGCGGGGGCAGGTGCGAGATCGAGCGACCGAAGGTCGGCCCGAAGGGCACCCAGGCGGCGAGGGTAGCCGCGCGGGAGAGTGCCGAGGGCATCCCCGATCGGGGCGAGATGAGCGGGAGCGAACGAGTCAACATTGACGAGAGGGATCGAGCGAGCGATCGAGCGTCCCCGTGTCAGAAACATCCCCGTGCGCTTGTTCGTAAATCCGAGGATCGTTGAGGTGCCTGCGGACGCCGAGCGGATGCCCATCTCCGCCGACACACTGCCCCAAGAAAATGTCTGAGTCGCCATCCTCGCCGATTGTTTTTAAAAAGGTGATCTACCGTGTGTCCGCGAAGCTGCTCCACCCAAGCTGCATCTTCGTCCGGCTCCGCCGCAATAGTCACGAATGGCCCCGCGGTCCGCTTCACCCACTGATCATTTTCTTCTAGGCCCCATTTCGCTCCTTTCAGGAGCGAGATCGGCGATTTTTTTTTGATCGCAGCCTGCGCCCTCCAATAGCACAGCATAGTAGATAGCAGAGATTTGATCTCGAGGAATGCCACCGCATCACCCCGCCCAGCATTGCTCCTTCGCGGCAGCAATCGTTTCGCTCTGCCACCGCTAACTCGCCTTACGAAATTCAGCGGAGCATCGGGCAATGCCATGATCCCGCTTTCTTGATTCAAGAGCTTGGGGCGAGGGGGGGGGGGCTAAGTTTACGAGATTTTTTTGAGGATGAATGGTTCAGTCGTTTGATGCGGCGCTTTCCAGCCACAAGCGGTCTAAAACTACTTGCCAGATACTTGCCATTTAGAATCCGTCTTCGCACGTTTCGGTTCGCAGTAGATTCAAGACACAAAAAAACCTGCAGAGCTTGAAATCATGGGGGTTTGCGGGCTATTTGGGGGAGTGGGTTGGGAGGGACTCGAACCCTCAACCAACGCCTTAAAAGGGCGCTGCTCTACCATTGAGCTACCAACCCGACGGATCGTATATATTACTGATTCCTGACAGCGTTGCAATGTAGAAAATCATTCATTTTTCCTAATCGATAATCTGCGGCAGCGTTTTCAAAATCCTTGAACCCACGGTGTGTGGGGTTCATGTTTTCTTTCAGCCTTGAAATCTTCTACCGCCCACTTGCACAAACCAACTCACGAATGCGGCGTCTTCGCTGTATTCAATCACCCGGATGCTTCTATGCTGGCCTACTACGGGCTCTTTGCGCTTCAGCATCGAGGCCAAGAAAGCGCAGGTATCGTCGCTTCGGAGAGCGGTGCCCCAGCTTTTAACGCTCATAAAGGAATGGGGCTGGTGTCCCAAGTTTTTCAACCCAGAGATCTGGAACGACTCAAAGGTAATCGTGCGATCGGGCATGTGCGATACTCCACGACAGGTTCGAGTAATTTAAAAAATGCCCAACCCTTCGTGGTTGACACGGCTCGTGGCCGTCTCGCTATTGCCCACAATGGGAACTTGGTAAACGCTGCTGCGCTGCGTGCCGAACTCGAGGAGCGCGGATCGATTTTTCAAACAACGGTGGATAGCGAGATTGTGCTTCATCTACTCGCCCAGCCTGCATCAAATGGAGGAGGGATCTCTTCCCTGCGTCGGCTTGAGGGTGCCTTTTCGATTGTTCTCATGACGGAACGGGAGATCATTGGCTTTCGTGATCCACACGGTTTTCGTCCCTTATGTCTCGGGAAACTTGACGGGGCCTATGTGCTGGCATCTGAGAGCTGCGCGTTTGATTTGATCCATGCCGAGTTCATTCGTGACGTCGAACCGGGCGAGGTTTTGATCATTGATGAGAATGGTCTTCGCAGCGAGTGGCCGTTCCCCAAGCACCGGTCTTCCTTTTGTATCTTTGAGCATGTCTATTTTGCCCGCCCGGATAGCAACATTGGTGGAACAAATGTGAGTATGGCACGCGTTAATATGGGACGTGAACTGGCGAGGTTGCATCCTGCCGAAGCGGATCTTGTCGTGCCAGTGCCAGACTCGGGTATCTTTGCTGCGCTCGGATTTTCGGAGGAAACAGGGATTCCCTATTATCCAGCTTTTGTGCGGAATCATTACATTGGTCGCACCTTCATTCAGCCCACACAGATGATTCGCGATTTCAACGTACGGGTTAAACTGAATCTCATTCGCTCCGCTGTGGAAGGTAAGCGTGTGGTGGTAGTGGATGACTCGATTGTGCGTGGCACAACCGCCCGCTCGCGTGTGGTGAACCTGCGGGAGAACGGTGCTACGGAGGTGCACATGCGCATCAGTTGCCCGCCTCACAAACACGCTTGTTATTACGGCATCGATTTTCCAGATCCCGAGAAGCTTCTCGCCAATCAATGTACGACCGAGGAAATCCGGAAATATCTCGGGGCGGATTCCATCGGCTATCTTGATGTGGAGGGGATGGTTCGCTCCACCGGAAAACCCGCGAATGAATTCTGCATGGCATGTTTCAACGGGGATTACCCAGTCCCTTTTGACGAAAAATTTGACAAACTCATCATGGAAAAACGTGGGGCTAAAGCCCGTTTGCTTGAACCTCCCTCCGAACGACTGCTTTGAAAATTCCACCTAAACAAAAAGCCTATGCTGCCGCTGGGGTCGATGTGGACCTCGGCAATAAAGTCAAAAAAGGAATTCACGCCCTCGTTAGCGCCACACATGGCCCTGAAGTGCTGGGAAAAATCGGTGGATTCGGAGGCCTCTTCCGTCCGGATTTTCGAGGAATGAAAGACCCGGTCTTGGTTTCCAGCGTGGATGGAGTCGGGACCAAACTGAAAATCGCTTTTGCCGTAAATCGCCACGATACGATTGGTCAGGATCTCGTGAACCATTGTATCAACGACATCGCGGTTATCGGTGCTCGACCGCTATTTTTTCTGGATTACATCGGGGGTGAAAAACTTGATCCGATTGTGTTCCGCCAGATTCTCAAAGGCTTTGCAAAGGCCTGTAAAGAGGGGGGGTGCGCTCTCATAGGCGGCGAAACTGCTCAGATGCCTGGTATGTATCAGAGCGGGGAATATGATGTAGCTGGAACAATCGTCGGGGTTGTCGATAAGCCGAAAATGCTGGATGGCTCGAAAATTAAGTTGGGTGACGTGATCATCGGCCTGCGAGGTAATGGACTTCACACAAATGGCTACTCGCTCGCTCGAAAAGTGCTGCTCGAAACGATGGGGTTGTCATTGGACAAGCCTGCTCCAGGCATGAGCGTGCCACTCGGCAAGGAATTGTTGAAGGTGCATCCAAATTATCAACCAATAATGGCATCCTTGCCACATGGCATGCTTCACGGAGCTGCGCACATCACTGGCGGCGGTCTCCTAGATAATCTTCCCCGTGTGCTCCCAGACGGTTGCCGAGCCTTGATAGCGAAGTCTTCTTGGAAAGTGCCAACTATTTTTAACATCATTCAAAGCGCGGCTGATATTCCGGATGACGAGATGTTTCAGGTTTTCAATATGGGCATTGGTATGGTGCTTGTAATACCTGCTAAACGTGCTCCAGAAGCTTTGAAGCTCACCAAGGGCGTTCTAATTGGGAAAATCACTGAAGGTCCTCGTGACGTGGTGATCGAGGGAACTGGCGGCATCTGATCTCAAAGGTCGGCTTCAGTAGCAAAATATTTCGGCCTTTGTCTGTAACGAAGAAGAGCTGAAACGATTTCCCGCATAACGCGGAAAATTGCAATAACGTGCCTGAACGATCTCGCGCTGGAACCGGCGCGCTGCTT
>VFJO01000172.1 GCA_009886045.1 Verrucomicrobiota bacterium | reverse complement strand
TTGGCGGCCTTTTTCTTGGCAATCAAATCGAGTTGAACCTTGCTCCACACGATTTCAGCATCTCCGCCGCGCTCGACCATCACAGGGTAGGTGGCATCCCACCATTTGTCATAGGAAGCGCCCATCGCCGCCACGCGTTCGGGTTCGGCCGCAGCGAGATCGTTCATGCAGCCGGGGTCTTTTTTGACATCGAAGAGAGCCCAGCGTCCGGGAGGGGTCACACCCCAGTGGTATTGGGCATTTTCCGCGGTATAAGTCGCGCTTTTGCTTCCCGACTCGACGCTCCGGAGGGTATCGCATTGCTGGCCATTGGCTTCTTCGCAATTCGGATTGTCGCAGGGACGACTGCGCAGGAGGAGGTAGTTCCCCTGCCTCGCTCCGGCCATGGCATATTTGTGGTCGGCAGCCATGCCTCCGGGCCAGCGGGCGACATGGTGGTAAAGAAAACGGTCGTCATGCCAAGCGATCGGGCCTTTGGCCTCGAGAACGGGAAGCAGGTTGAATCCTTCGATCTGGGATTGAAGGGCGTCAGGAATCTTGGCACCAGCCGCCGCGCAGAGGGTCGGGAGGACATCGATGTGCGCGCTGAGATTGTCCACTTGGTGAGGCGGCCAATGGCCGGTCCAGCGCCAGTAGGAAAAGGTGCGTAAGCCGCCCTCCCAGACCGTCGCTTTGCAGCCGCGCATATTGGCGTTGTAGACATCCAGGCCATAGGTCTGGCCGTTGTCGGAGATGAGCACGACGATGGTATTTTCATCGAGGTTCTTCTCTTTCAGAAACGCCATGATGCGGCCGATGTTGTAATCGAGGTTGGCGACCATGCCGAGATACTGGGCTTGTTCCTCGGTGACCTTCCCGCGGAATGGGGCTACGAACTCCTCGGGCGCTTTGAGCGGATCGTGGGGCGAGTAGGTGGAGAGATACATGAACCACGGCTGGTCCTTGGTTTCCGAGATGAAAATCATCGCGTCGCTGAAATAGATATCCTCGCGGTAGCCGGTCTCTTTGGTTTTCTTTCCGTTGCGGACCATGTTGGGATCGAAGTGCTCGAAGGGGCCACCTTGGTTGGTGGAGCACCACTCGAAACCATGCTCGGACGGTGGTTTGCCAAGATGCCATTTACCGACGAAGCCCGTGCGGTATCCCGCCGTGATGAGCAGTTCCGGCAGGGTGGTGGTGTCATGGGGGAGGCTCACGCGGGGATGTTGCGTGTGGGTGACTCCGCTGCGGAACTCATGCATGCCGGTGAGCAAAGCCGCGCGTGTGGGAGAGCACGAGGCGCTCACATAGAAGTTCTCGAGGCGCACGCTCTCGGCGGCCAGTTTGTCGGCATGAGGCGTCTTGAGGAGCGGGTGGCCGTTGGTGCTCCAGTCACCGTAGCCTTGGTCGTCGGTGATGATGAAGAGGATGTTCGGCTTGGCGGGAGCGGCGTGGGCGGGAATGGCTAATCCGATGCCGAGGGCGAGCAGTGTGAGCGTGCGTTTGATCATAGGTTTTTGTGGATTGGGGTTTGGTTTATTTTTTCGGCCAGACCTTGATGCGGATGGTGGCTTGGCCGTCCCACGCGAACGGTCCGGGCGCGGGGTGGTCGCCGGCGCGTTTGTTGCCGAAGTAATCGGTGTCGATCAACAGCGGCGTCCCATCGCGATTCGCGAACGGCGCTCCGGAGACGCTGGCCTTGCCGAGGAGGGCGGAGCTCACCACCGGGCGCTTTGGCGCGGTCATCCAGGCCGGATCGACCTTCATCTCCAACCACCACTGCCCGTCTTGGTTCGTGAGTTTGATATCGGGGTTGAACTCCTTGGCCACCACCGCACTGGTGTCGCTCGCGGAGGGCTGACCGCCTTTGAGATAAACATTCCCAGTCGCTTTGATTTGAAGTTTGAATTCGTCGTAGGCGGAGAGGCCCTTCGGTCCAACAAAAAGGTTGTTGTAGAAATGGTCGTCATTCTGGTCCACGGCCGCGTCGGTGATGATGTCGAGGCTGTGGGGCTTGAAGAACGGCGTGGTGCGCCCCGCGATGTCCACCCAGATCGTGATGGCGTCGGTCCAGAGGTTGTAGACATACGCGCCGCCAGAGCTGGCCTCGGTGACGCGCGCTTTGGAAAGCAACAGATTGTTATCCACCACATGCGGGCCAAGGTTGACCTCGAACATGAGGTCCTGGCTGTTGTCGTGCAGGAGGTTTCCAGTGACACGCACGCCTTGGCCCATCCAGTCGATCCAGATGCCACCCCAGTGCTCGCACCGGTAAATGTGGTTGTCAGCGATGAGGGTGTCCACGGCCCCGTGGAGCTTGATGCCGGCGGTCTCACATCCGCCGTATTCATGCATTTGCCGAATCTCGTGGATTTCATTGCCGCGAATCTCCGAGAACGCGCTCCCCAGGCTTCCGACGATGCCCGCCTGGCCGCAGTGTTGGATGTGGTTGTTCCGGACCAGGTGGTGGCCGATGTTCTCGCGGTTCCAACCGAATTTCTCCACCGCGATGGGAATGGCGCGACGGTAGTCCTTGGTGTTGTCGAACTCGTCACCGTGCTTTCCGAGCGTCACGCCCGTGCAGGTGGAGTATTGGATCGTGTTGTTTTCGATGATCCAACCCTTGGACCAATTTGTGCCGATGAGGCCGATCTGCTCGGCAGTGGGCGGCGACCACGGCGTGGCAGCCTGCTCCAGCGTGAAGCCGCGCACTGTGATGAAATTCCGCCCGGTCTGGCGCGGGTAGAACACCGCCTGCCGCACATTGATTTCGACCTGCTCCTTGTTCGGATCCACTCCCTTGAACTGGGCCACGAGGGTTGTGTTTTTCTCATCCACCTCGGCGAACCAAAAACCTGGATCGTTTTCGTTCACGGGCTTCTTGGGAATGGCCTTGAAAACCAAAACGATTTTTTGCGGTCCCGAGAGAGGCGTATTGATCTGTGCCCTGAAGTCTTGGAAATGGGTCCACTCCGCCGTGATCCCAACCTGGAATTTGCTCAGCATCGGCCCATCGACGGCCCCTTTGCGGACTTCCACAATCCCTCCACTGTTCGGCGATCCAGCCTTCAAGAACAGCCTCTTGGGGTTCTCGCCGAAATCCACTGCATCGAACTCCAGCCAGTCGCCATCCTTCAATCGCCCGAGGCAGGGCTTAGCACCGGGCACATCGACCACGGCGGCATCGCTTCCCTGCTTTGAACGCTTAACGGCCATGACCGGCTTTTGGCCCAGCACTTGGAAGGAATGAACATTCATCAACTCCTCCGAGCCTTTTTTTACCTTGTCCCCGCCGATCACCACGGATTTGACAGCAGCCTGCTTCAGCCAGTGTCCGTTCAAATACACGCCCCCCGTGTGATATCTCTGTAGCGCCTCATACCAATCGCCCTTGATGAGGTCGCTGAAGGGATTGAATTTTCCGAAAAACGAATTGGGCAAGGTCAGTTCCCACGCATCGCCCTCGAGTTTTTTCCAACCGGTGACGGTCTCCGATCCCTTGATCACGACCTTCTCCCCGGGGGCCGCCTGGAAGACGATCGGCTTGCCCTCCACCCCTCCGCGTGGCGGATTGATCTCCTCGCGGTAGGTGCCCGCGTGCACGGTGACCGTGTCGCCAGGCTGGGCCTTGTTCGCAGCGGCTTGGATTGTTTTCAACGGACTGCCCAAGGAAGCGTCATTCGCGTCGTTTCCCGACAGGGAGACATGGATTTCTGCCGCGTGGGCGGGGATGGACAGAGCGATGCCGAGGGTGAGGAAGATGAGAGTGCGGGCAACTGAATAGTTGGTTGTTTTCATGGTTGTGCGGGCATTTTTTTTCAATGCCAGATGATCTCAGACTGACCGGTCTGCAGATCCACGCGAACACTCGCTCTTTCGAACTCGCGGGTGAAGGTCCAGGCAGCGGGATCGGGACGGGTCGCTTCTCCTTTCGGCGCTCCCAGAGGTTTAGAAAATTCAGGATACTCCACAAGACTTCCGCTCTGGAGGGTCCAGCCCCAGCCGTATTGGAAGTAGGAGTAAGGCTGGGCACCGATGAGAAAGACCGCAAGGTGATAGGGAAGCCGCTCGCGTGCGAACTTTTCGAATTCGGCCGCGCTGACACACTTTGCCCCCTCGGGTTCCTTGTTCACTCCGATGCGCCAAACGGAGATTTTACCTGCGTCGGAGATTTTCTTCATGAGATCCCAATCCGCGACGATGGCTTCCTTGGAGAGCTGGTCGGCCTTGTAATGTTCAAACATGAAGGCATCTCCGATTTCAAACAATGCGGGGATGTGCGCGCCGTTGTTGAGCAGCAGGATTTTCTCCGGGCCGATGGCCGTCTTCGCCATGCGCATCATTTCCGCTTGGGCGGCGTCCACTCCCGATAGCTGCCGCGGGCGGTGGTAAGCGAATCCGTGCATCTGGTCAACGAACAGTCCGTCAGCTCCGGATTCGCGGACGCCTTTGCCGACGGTTTCCGCCCACCAGGTGCGGAATTCGGGTTTCAGAACATCAAACATCGGAACACGGTCGCGGCGCATGGGCTCGCCGGTTTGCGGATCGAGAAGCAGGAAGGATCGGAAGGGTTCGCCTATGATATTCTTGCCGAAAATATGGGAGTCGCTCGTGAACGGATAGGCATAAGCCGAGTTGAAATAGAGCAGGCAGGTTGTCTTGGGATCGGTCTTCTTGAAGCGTGCGATCTCCCGCGCCGCCCCGAGCTTCGCGCAACCCAGTTCCTTGAAGCCGTGGCTCTTCTCGATGCAGAGAAAATCCGAGCTGGCGGCGATGCTGCTGAGCTCGGCATCGTTGAGGAGACGCGTGCCATCGCCAAACATCTGATAAACAGGAACCTTGTCCCACGAGAACGCGGGGCGCAAGGTGGCTGCCCTTTCAGCGGCATGCGCCGGGAGCATGAGGGCGGCGAGCAGCGGAACCAGGGATTTCATCATGATACTCATCGGCTTCTGGATGTGTGGCTGGCGAGTGAAAGATTTGTGACGGGCGTGAGACGGAGGGATTTGAGGCTGGCGGTCTCGAGGTTGCCATCAAGGCATCCCACGCTCACTTTGTATTTGCCGGGCTTCGGAAAATTCAGCCAACCGATGGGAAGCGATTGATAGATATCTGAGGCGCTCTGCTGGTTTTGGATGGTCTCGCCACCCTCCACAGCCACGCTCCAAACGAGAGGATTCTCACCGGCATAGGTGAGGTCCACCTGATAGTCGCCGGGTTGGAGCACATCGAGTTCCCAAGTAGCGCTCCCGCCGGGTTCCCATTGGGAGATTTGATGGCAGTGCTTCCACTCCCCGAATTTTTCCATCCACCTTTTGTTTTTCTCCGTGGCACCGGTGACGGTCGCGAAGTCCGAGGGGATCTCGGTGGGGACTTCGGGATCGAGGCCGAAGCAGGGGTCTGCCTCGGGCTTGCCTTGCAGGTTCACTTGGATCACGGAGACCAGTTGCTCGGGCGCTGCGGGGGGCACGGTGAAAGAAGTCCAGCCGTTTTCCGTGTGATGGGTGAGCGTTTCCGACTTCGAGCCGTGGAGCAGCTTGGCGGACTCGATGCCGGTCTTGAGGCCCGGCAGGTGGAGTTTGCCCGAGGCGGGCCACTTGAAGACGGAGAGAAACAAAGTGTTGTTTTTCACGGTGACATCGCCCCATGGCAGGGCGTGTTGCCATGGCGAGGGGTCGGCATCATAGACGACCTGCGGGTAGCGGCGAATCCACTCGCCGGATGCACGGAGGGCTTCCGCAGCGCGCTCCGGAACCGAGCCGTCACCGCGTGGGCCGATATTAAGCATGTAGGTGCCGCCCCGCGCGACGGTGGCGATCAGACGCTCGAGAATGGTTTTCGGGGTCTTCCAGTTCTCATCATACCAAGCGAAGGACCACGAGTCGTTGGTGGTGTCCACGGTTTCCCAGAGGCCAGCTTGGTTCTCCACTGGCACCTCCATATCGCCGAGGGAACGGTAGTC
Organism: Verrucomicrobiota bacterium; assembly: GCA_009886045.1. Classification (GTDB taxonomy): domain Bacteria; phylum Verrucomicrobiota; class Verrucomicrobiia; order Chthoniobacterales; family Terrimicrobiaceae; genus UBA967. The sequence continues at coordinate 5,385 of VFJO01000172.1, read as the reverse complement.
GCCGAGTCCGTGCCCGGCGCGGCTGCAGATCATGGCGGCGGGTTGGTTTTTGCGGACGATGGCCACGAGTTCCTCAACATATTTCTTGGGAATCCCGCCGGGCGTATCGAACCAAACGATTTCGATGGGGCCGTATTCGGTGGTGATTTCCTCCACTTGCGGCCGGCATTTGTTAGCGAAGTAGTCGTTGAAGCTTGCTGGCTTGCCCTCCGCATCGGTGGTGGGCCCTCTGCTGGCGCCGGGGAAGGTCCAGTCCTGATAGTGGGAATAGTAGAATCCCAAGCCGATCCCCTCCTCCTTGCAGGCCTTGGCAAGTTCCTTCATGGGGTCGCGCTTGAGGGAGGAGGCCTTGACCACATTGAAGCCGTTGGACTTCGAATCATACATCGCAAAGCCGTCGTGGTGTTTGCTGGTGAAGACGATGTATTTCATTCCGGCATCCTTCGCGAGCCTGGCGATCGCCTTGGCGTCGAACTTGTCGGGGTGGAAGGTGGCGGCGAGTGGCTTGTATTCCGGCACAGGAATGCCGGCCATGCTCCCGTGCATGATCCACTCGCCGATGCCGTAGTAGGTCTTGTCTTTGTATTTGTTGGCGAGATCGGAATAGAGCCCCCAGTGAATGAACATTGCGTAGTTGCCTTGATCAAACAGTTGGCCGCGTTTGGCATTGTCGGCACGAAGTTTGACGGCGGATTCGCCCCACAATTCGTCCATTTCCTGGGCCCATGCTGAAGAGAAGAAAACGAAGGCGGCAAGCGCTGGGAGCAAAGTGCATTTGAGCATGTTTGTTTCGTTTGTTTGATTATTGGTGGGCGGGCTCCCAGAGAGGTGGCTCCCCTTGGGTGTCGCGAAGCTTTTGGAGGGGGAATTCGCCGGGTTTGTTCTCAGGCAGGTCTTCATTGACGAGAAGTGGCGGGAGGGAGTCCCACCAGGCGTCATATTTTTTTTGGAGATCGGCCACGACCTCGGGGTGCTCGGCGGCGACATCCTTCGTCTGGCTGCGGTCGGCAAGGACATCGTAGAGTTGATTGCGGTTAACCAAGCGCCAGCGGTTGGTCCGCACGGCGCCGTTGGTGCTTTTGGATTGCTCGCGTTGGCCGGGATTCCAGCGCCCAATATGAATGAAGAGCGTGCGGTCGGGCCAAGCGGCCTTCGGATTTTTGAGCATGGGAACCAGCGAGCGCCCTCCAGGCTCGAGAGGTGAGGGAGGGATTTCGGCTCCAGCCAGATCGCAGAGGGTGCGGTAGAGGTCGACATGGGCGGTCAGCGCGGGGATGTCGATGCCTTCCTCGAAATGCCCCTTCCACATCCAAAGCGATGGCACGCGTGTGCCGCCCTCGTCGGCCGAGTTCTTACCGCCTTTCAGTCCGGCATTGAAGGGAGTGAATTTTTTGCCATGAATTTTGCCCGGTTTCATCCCCATGCCGTTGTCCGTCATGAACACGACAAGCGTGTCCCCCAGCATGCTGTGGTTTTCGAGGTCGGCGAGGAGGAGACCGACATTTTCGTCGATGTTTTCGATCATTCCGTAACGGGCGGCGGATTGTTCATCGAACCCGAGATCGAGAAACCGCTTTTTGGATTTCTCCGGCGCGATCATCGGGGAATGGGGAGCGTTCAGAGCGATGTAAGCGAAGAATGGTTTTTTCTCCGCGTGTTGGCGATTGATCCATGCCGTGGCCGCGCGGAAGAACAGATCTGTGCAAAAGCCTTTCGTGCGAACGACGGTGTCGTTGTGCAGAAGCACATTGTTGAAGTAGGGAGTCTCGGAGTTCTCCTTGAAATCACCGTAGGCGAACTGCCCGATGCCGCCGGCGCCGTGCATGAGAACTTCGTCGAACCCGCGATTCTGGGGCAGATACGCCGTGTCGTCGCCAAGGTGCCACTTGCCGAAAAGGCCCGTGGCGTAGCCAGCGCGGTGCAGGGCCTCGGCGAGCGTGACCACCCCAGGCGCGAGGCGCTCGCGTTGGAGGATGGTGTGGGTGACGCCCACCTCGAATTCATGCCGCCCGCTCAGGAGCGCGGCGCGGGTGGGCGAGCAAGTCGGGCTTACCTGGAAGTCGGTGAAGCGCGTGCCTTGGGCATGAAGACGGTCGAGGTGCGGCGTCTTCAAATACGGGTTCCCCATGCAAGACAGATCGCCCATGCCTTGGTCGTCGGTGAGAATGAGAATGATATTCGGGCGGCTGCCCGAGAGCGGCTTCGTTTCAGCCGAGGAGGGCTGCGGAGAGGCTGGGAGAAGCGTCTGGCCAACGAGAAGAGCTGAGAGCAAAAGAGCGCTCACCTTGCGGGCTGGCGTTGTTTTTTTGATCCCCGAGGGGAATGGGGATTCTTGCTTCAAATGAATGAAGGTGCCGGTCTTCCCATCATCGAACCAGGCCGGAACCGGCATTTTTTGGAGGGATTCCCAGGAGCCGTCGTAGGAATCCGCTGCGCGGGCGGGAAGGCAAGCCAACCACGCGGAGAGGCAAAATACGATGTAGCGCAGGCGTCCCGCCTGCGGGCGTGCACCTTTGGATAGCAGGCGGGACGCCTGCCCTACATTCAGTCGATAACCTATCATCGTGCGTTTTTTGGTTTTACTCCAGAAACGAGAGGGCGAGCTTGTCCAATATCGGTTTGACCTTGTTCTCGGTGGTGTCGGTCGTTTTTACCTCGATTTGGAATCCATATCCGGCGGGTAGCTTCGAGAGATCCAAAGCGGCTGGCACCTTGGCGATCTGCTTGGAGAATCCGGGAATGTCATCGTATTTCTCATGGACTTCCTGCCAGGGCGTCCACTCGTTGATTTTTCCATCCTTGTCGGTATCGACCCCCACCCTGGCCTCGACGCGTTCCACCCAAGGGCCAGAGCTGGTGTAATCCTTGCTCGTCTGGTTGATCAGATAGAATCGCCCCTCGGCGAAGCAAATGTCGGGGTCGGGATGGCCTTGGCAGAAGCTTCCGCAAAAGGTGAAAGGTTTGTTGATATCCGAGGAGGTGAACCGCGCGATCTGCATGTCCTTCTGACTTGCAGCGCCCGCCGGTTCGAAGTCGGCAAAGAGGTAATACTGGCCCCCGATCGCGATCGCCGCCCAATCGCCATAGGCGTTTTGTTCGGGCTCGTGGATTTCATACTCGGCCACATTTATCGGGAAGTTTTCAGGATCCTCTTTGGTCCAATGCGGGTGGTAGTGCTTGGCCATTTTGCCGGTCGGCTTGGTGCGTTGATCGACGGACGGGGCAACCAAGTTGAAATTGCCAAGACCATCCTCACTGATGGCATGGCTGGCCAGAGGGGAATCCCAAGCATGCTTGGAGGCGTTGATGGGGCTCCAATCCTCGGAGATCATGTGGAACTTGCCATCCAAATCCCGAATGACTGCGCAATCTGACCCGTGGGACGGATCTTTGAAAACCATCCCCATGTCCTTGCCGGGCACTCCGTCCGTGAGATCCTCGTCGATAATCAAGTGAGGGTCTTGGTCGTTGGGAAAATCATAATAAAGGTAGGCCTTCCCATCGACGAACTCGGCGGTCGTCATCCATCTCGAACGCTTTTCTGCCACCGGACCATGGTGAACCCAATTCACCATATCGCGGCTCTGCCAAGCGTGGTAGCCACCGAGGGATTTCTTCAGTCCGCCGGGCGCATTGAATTGGTTGGGCCACTGGGTCGTTTGGAGGGGCACGTCGAAGCCTTCCAGCTTCGCTTCCTGGGGAGTGAAATCTTTTGTGGGGTTTTTGTTCCCATACAGCCCGAAAATCCAATAGTCGCCGGGGCCCTTGGTCAGCAAAACCGGGGCATCGTCCAAGTTCGCAGGGGCGATTTTCGGGACGGCCGTCCAGTTGTCCCACACGGGAGATTGCGACACCACGAGCGAGCGCGGGGAGAGCTTTTGGTCAAACGCCTTAACCTTGCTGCGAATGATGGCCGATGGGGCAGTCGGCACGGCCATCGCATCACGGAACTCGACGCCTTCACTCGCCGCCGCGCATTCCTCCCACTCCGCTTGGCTTTCAATAATCCACTCCTTGGCGGAGGACATTGTCGCGTCTTTGGATGAGCTTGGGGCGTCAAGCGCATAGCAAAAGGCGGAGCCGAGAACGGCGAGAGCGATGGCAAGGGTTGGGATTTTTTTCATTCGGATTTTGCTTGGCTGATTGTGATGGGGCTCAGGGGAGTCGTTAAATTTTTCCAAGCTTGGGGCAGGAACACCGATGATAAAGCGAAGAAAATGTAATTCATATTCCTACAATTCCTATCTCCCGTATATCGCACATTTGAGCGATCTTCAAAAACCGCCGCCGGTCTTTGGCATCCAAAAAAATCGCCTCCCGCCGATCGGGCGAAGCCCAACAATCACCGGCCTGCCAAGTAGCTCCGAGTTGTCGCGCTGTTCGACCGCCACGTAAAAAAGCACCCACATCGAGATGCAAGATGACTCGTGCCATCAGGCGGGTAGGATGACGTCACACGCTTGATGCTGCAAAAAACCACAGGCTGCCGCGCGCGGGCCTGCCGGCTTTGAGCAAAGTGCGAGACCCCCGGCTGTGGAGCTTTTTTTGAACACCTTGACCATTTCAACGAGCAACCACACGCTGTCGAAGTGATGCTCACTCCTCTCCGCTTCATTTGGATTCCCGTTTTTCTTCTCGGGGTGGGCTTGAGGTTTTTCGATTTGTCCGAGGCCCCTCTGCACGCTGACGAGGCGGTCGGGGCGAGAATCACCGCCGGGCGACTGGATGGGCGCGGGTATTTTTTCGACCCGTCGCACTTTCATGGCCCTGCCCTTTCCTGGCTCGCCTCCTGGAGCGCGCGTTTGGCTGGGGAAAAATCTTTTGAGGATCTGGATATCTTGACGCTTCGCGGAGTCGCGGCGCTGTGTGGTTCGCTGATCATTCTGCTGCCCCTGCTCCTGCGGCGATGGATGGGAGAAATGGGTGCGCTTGTGGGAGGCCTGCTTTTAGCGACCTCTCCCCTACTCTGCTTTTATTCGCGGGTTTTCATCCATGAACCGATGCTGGCGCTTTTCGCGGCGGCGGCACTGGCGTGCTTGGGTTGGTGGATGACTTCGCCATCGCGACTCGCGGCTGTTTGCGGAGGCCTCGCCCTTGGGTTGATGGCTGCGACGAAGGAAACTTTCGCCATCGCGGCCGGTTCGTGGCTGATCGGACTTCTCGTGTCGGGAACAAAAAAAAGCACTCGCCAGCTTGGGATTGCTGCGGCTTTCTCGTTGCTTGCATTCCTTGCGGTCTTGCTCGCAGCGTATGGGAATCCGCTATCCTTTTTTTCGACCTATGTGGGCTACGCGACCGATCCGGGCCACGCCAAACCGGCGCTTTACTATTGGGATTTATTGATCACTCCCAAACACCGCCCCCCCCAGTGGTGGAGCGAGGCGG
>VFJO01000038.1 GCA_009886045.1 Verrucomicrobiota bacterium | reverse complement strand
TTGGGTTTGTTGATGCCCATTCCGAATGCGATCGTGGCGCAGACGATGCGCGTCTCGTCGCGAATGAAGAGTTCCTGGTTTTGCGCCCGCTCGTTGTTTGTGAGGCCTGCGTGATACGGCACCGTGGGGAATCCCCGCTCCGAGAGGCTCTCTGCAAGGCGATCCGCCGAGGCCCGCGTGGCGCAATAGACGATCCCGCTATCCATCGGCCGCGATTTGATGAAGTCCAAGATTTGCTTCGTTGGCTGGTCTTTTGGAATGACGCGGTACGAGAGGTTCGGACGGTTGAAGCTCGCCACGAAAACCTCCGGTTCACGGAGGCGCAGATGTTTTACGATATCCTTCCGCACGCGCTCTGTGGCTGTTGCTGTGAGCGCCATGAGCGGAATGTCGGGAAGCCACTCGCGCAGCTTCGCGATTTGGCGATACTCCGGGCGGAAATCGTGGCCCCACTCGGAAATGCAGTGGGCCTCATCAATGGCGATCGCAGACAGATTCCAGGCGCGAAGATTTTCTTTCCAATGATCAAGCATGAGGCGCTCCGGCGCAGCGTAGAGAAGCCGGTAGCGGCCCTGGTGCAAACCTGCAAGTCGTGCTTTGGTCTCTTTGACGCCGAGCGAGGAATTCAAAAAAGTCGCCTCCACGCCTGCCGCCTCAAGCTGGTTCACTTGGTCTTTCATCAGGGCAATCAAAGGCGAAACAACCAGTGTCAATCCCTCTCGCAACAATGCTGGGAGCTGAAAGCAAAGCGATTTGCCTCCGCCCGTCGGCAGCAGCGCAAACGTATCCCGCCCCGCCAAGTTTGCCTCCATGATCTCGCGTTGCAGTGGACGAAATCCATCATAACCGAAAGTGACTTTGAGCGCTTTTTGAAGTTTATCCATCCGAAACAAAACCGGAGACTCGATGAGACGAGCCTCCGAATCGAGTGCAATCTCATCCGTTGAAATAAAAAAAGATCATTCCAAGAAAGCTAAGACTGCTCTTGAAAAGAAACCTCGCAAACACAATGGCAGATACCAACGCACAGCTCAGAATTCCAAGCCGGCAAAATCATTCACACCATCGCGCCTATTAGCACTGCGTGGCACTTTTCTAGAGAGAAATGAGTTTCCGTGTTAACTCAAATTAACAGAATTCCCGCTGGAATCTCTCGTAAGGCGTGCGTCAATCCCACGAGTTCACGTAGCGCTTTGAATTGGCGCTGCCGGGATCATTCCAAACTCCTACCTTTTTCCTGAGCGACTGACCATTCGTTCCTGCGGTGATGGTGTTGTCGTAGTCCGAATCCAAGGCTATGGAGTAGGGAGTATTCGTGGACCAAGGATCGCAAAAGCCAGCTGAGTTTGTTCCTCCTTTACCCTTTTTCCAAGTTGGAGCTTCTAAAAAAACGATT
>VFJO01000004.1 GCA_009886045.1 Verrucomicrobiota bacterium | reverse complement strand
GAGGTGTATCGCGAAGCGGTGCTTCGCGCAGAAGTTAGGAGATCGAAGATAGAAGATAGGGAACCAATATGAAGACGACGATGTGTTTTGAGGATTTGGATGCTTGGCCAGTGAAATACGCTGCGCTTGGTTTCACGGGCGAACGAAATGGGCGCGTGAACTTGTGAATGGGGTTTATTCCCTGTGCCGGGAGCCAGGGGTCGCAAAGGATTTCGGTTTGAGGGATCAAATCCAACGCGCGGCGGTGTCTGTGATGTCGAATATTTAGCCTGTGAAGTCAGCCATGTTTTATGTTTATGTTCTACGATGTAACGATTCGCAAAATTACACGGGTTGCACGCGAGATTTACAAGTGCGCATGGCTTGGCATCGATCTGGAAAAGTATCTGCAACATCGCATCGTTTGCCAGTGGAACTGATTTATTACGAGGCTTGCTTGGATGAACAGGATGCATTCAAGCGAGAGAAATATTTGAAGACAACCTACGGCAAACGGTTTATCAAATCACGATGCAAGAATTACTTAACAGGCTTGCTGAACCCTGTGGAGTAGTTTCACCACTCCACGGGGGAACGGCTTTGAACGAAAGGGCGTCGCAGAGAAGATTCAATTTTACAATATCGCGCGGGCCTCGTGTGGCGAGGTGCGATCACTGCTGTATGAGATCGAGGATAATTTCGAGGGGACAAGGGAAAGGGCGGAGCGTTTGCGGGACTTGAGCGGGGATGTGGGGCGCTTGGCGAGTAGATTGATCGCGAAACTCGGCGCTGTTGGTCTTCTTCTGCTCCCGATCTTCTATCTTCTATCTACTAACTTCTAATGGGGGCGGACTGCCTCGATGCCGAGAATGGATGTGCACGGTGTGTCAGAAAATAGACAAAATCATTGACGGCAAAATAATTGGAAACCACACCCAGGCGGCAGGGCGGCCGCTCGGAAGACTGCCGCAAGGCAGCCCGAAGGGCAAGACGAGAGGGATCGAGCGAGTCAAATGACACGGATATACACGGATAAAGCAGAGGCGCGGGGCGGCACTTGGGCAAGCCAAGCTGGCGCTGCTTTTTCAAATCCCTTCACAAGCGAGCTTGCACGGGATCGTGAAAACACACCGCTTATCCGCTGCGCGGATTATCTCGCTTTTTTTTGCTCTGCGCGAGATGATTGGAATATAGGAAATGAAAATGCAGGATTGCGATTGGCTTGCCAAGCGGGGAGGCGTTTTGCAAAAGTATCCGCAAGTTTGCTTGAGAGTGTCTTTTGAAAGCGGCTCCGGCATTCGCGTAGCGAATCAAGCCTAGGTTTTCAGTGGGCCCAAATTGGTTAGTCCCTATCCGTGTTAATCCGTGAAATCCGTGGTTGAAAAATGCTTCATTCCGAACTGAGTGAGAAGATTATTGGGGCGGCGATGGCGTGTATTGGACCATGCTCCGGATGTGCCGCCAGTCCTTGGTGACGAATTGCCGTGAGAGACTGGGCAGACGCGGTGCTGGATGCCGAAAATAGTAGATCTGAGGCAGCATTAGCAAAATTATTAAAAACCACGGAGGGTGCTGCGCACAGGACTACGGGGCAACAGGGAAGCGAAGAAAAAGCTGAAAATGTAAAAGATAGCAGTCGAAAAATCAAAAAAAATGAGAATTTGGTTGCAATTTCATTCTGAAACGCCATTATGAACTTATGAGCTTGGAAGAAATCAAAAAAGAAATCACATCGCTCAATGATAACGAAAAACAAGAGGTTGCTCTGTTTTTGGAACAATTAAAAACTGAGGAGGAACGGGATGCCAAGCTTGGTGAGTTTCTTCACGCGCGTTTGGCCCAAGTCGAGCGAGGGGATTTTTCAAATAAGACTGTAACGGATATTTGGACGCAGTTTCGTTCAATGGTTTGATGGAGAAAATTTACCGTTTAGCATCTGCCGCCGAAAGAGATTTGCTTGATATCCTAGCCTATACTAACCGGCAATGGGGATCAACACAGGCTGAGAAGTATGTAGCGGATATCGAAGCTTGTCTTGAGGCTATTGTAAAAGGTCGGGTGCGCGGCAAACCTTTTCTGGTGCAAGAAATCAAGATTTTTATTTGGCGGTGCAAGAGCCATTACATTTTTTTTCTGGACCGAGGAGAATCGATTGATGTGCTCGCGATTTTGCACACCAGCATGGACCTGGTGTTGCAATTGCAAGATCGGTTTGGCTGATTATCGGAACGCGAACGGGGGCAGTGCCGGAGATTTTGGATGAGGCGTGCCGCGCACGGGAGAAATAGTTCGGCCCGGCGAAGAACCGCCGCAAAGAGGTTTAACCACGAAGCACACGAATTTACACGACAAGAGCAGAGGCAGTAGAATAGAAAAATCATTGATGGCAAAATAATTGGAAACCACACCCAGGCGGCAGGGCGGCCGCTCGGAAGACTGCCGCAAGGCAGCCCGAAGGGCAAGACGAGAGGGATCGAGCGAGTCAAATGGCACAGATGGGCACGGATAAAGAAGAGGCGCAGGGCGGCACTTGGGCAAGCTAAGCTGGCGCTGCGTTTTCAAATCTCTTCACAAGCGAGTTTGCACGGGATTGTGAAATCGCGTCGCTCACTCGCTTCGCGAGCAGCCCTCTTTTTCGCGCTTTGCGCGAGATGAAGAAATTGCCAAGAATTGGCTTCCAGAAAAAACACGGAGCACGCCCGGCTTGCCGGGATGGCGGGGTTTTTGAAAAGACATCTGCAAGCTTGCTTGCGCGGGGATTTGCAAAAAAGCCGCTCCATTCGCGCAGCGAATAAACCCCGTGATTTTTCTGCTTCCCCATCCGTGTTAATCCGTTCCATCCGTGGTTTTAAAAATGATTCATTCCGAACTGAGTGAGAAGATTATTGGAGCGGCGATGCGTGTGTTGAACGAATTAAAGCCGGGACTCGATGAAAAGATTTATGAGAATGCACTGGTTCTCGAACTCGGGGAACTGGGTTTGTCCGTGGAACAACAGCGTCGGTTCGATGTCCGCTACAAAGGCCAGCCGGTCGGGCTGCTTGTCCCGGATTTGATTGTTGATGGGAAGGTCATTGTGGATGCCAAAGTGGTCACTGCGTTCAACGAATCCCATATAGCCCAGATGATCGGGTATCTGGCCATAACTGGTATGGACCTGGGATTGTTGATCAATTTCAAAAATGCCAAGTTGGAATGGAAGAGAGTTGTCCGGAAAATTTTAACCACGGATTACCAAGATATACACGGATAAAGCAGAGGCGCAGGGCGGCGCTTGGGCAAGCCAAGCTGGCGCTGCTTTTTCAAACCCCTTCACAATCGAGCTTGCACGGGATTGCGAAAACACATCACCCTCTCGCTTCGCGAGCGGCCCTGCTTTTCGCGCCTTGTGCGAGATGAAGAAATTGCCAAGAATTGGCATCCAGAAAAAGAGCGGGGTACGCCCGGCTTGCCGGGATGGCGGGTTTTTTGAAAAGACATCTGCAAGCTTGCTTGCGAGGAGATTTGCAAAAAGGCTGCTCCATTCGCGCAGCGAATAAACCCCGTGATTTTTCTGCTTTCCCATCCGTGTTAATCCGTGCCATCCGTGGTTTTAAAAATGATTCATTCCGAATTGAGTGAGAAGATCATCGGCGCGGCGATGCACTAAGAGGAATTGCGCGAGGCTTTTCAAAAAGTTGCCAACATGCAGGCCCCCGGCAAGATTGTTTTGTAGGGTGTTCACCGAGTGCGGCGCTATGAAATTTCGATTGACTCTCCTTTCAGTGACCATATCCTTAAATATATGAAAACCATCACAGTCAATGTATCCGATCCGATTTATAGGGATTTTTCCCTTTATGCTAAGCAGATCGGAAATAGTGCTTCGGAGTTGATTCGGAGGGCTATGGAAGACTACCACCAGCGTTTTATTTTGCGGAAAACAACGTTACGGACTCGCAGGCCGGCGAGTGTAGGTTGCCCCTTGGAGCCGATTCGTCGGGAAGACGACTTGCTCGGAGAAATGCTTGATGACCATCGCGATTGATACCGATTTTCTTGTGGCTGTGGAGATTCGAGACCATCTCTTTCACAAGCCCGCGGATGTTCTTCTGAATAACCTTCTGGATGAAGGTCACAAATTGGCCGTTGCGCCGCAAACTCTGGCAGAGTTTGTTCATGTAGTAACCGATGCGAAACGATTGAACGAGCCCTTATCCGTGGAAGATGCCTTGGCCAGAGCTGAGCATTGGTGGCAAGCCCGCGAGGTTTTTCGCATTTATCCCGAAGGAGACTCTGTGACCACATGGATAGAATGGCTGAGGGATCATCGTCTCGGGCGCAAGCGCCTCCTCGATACATTGCTGGCGGCGTCTGCTTTTGCTCAAGGAATTTCAACAATCATCACCAATAACGAAAGCGACTTCAAAGTATTTGGAAAGTTTAAAATACTAACCTACCAACTTTAGGCGCTACAAGGCCGCCTTCGGGCTGCATGAAAACGTCTTGACAGGCGGGGCTAGAAAAGGGTGCCAAGTCCCTGCTACAAGATGGGAGCATTCATTGGTTAGGCATTGGAATCGATCTAACTCATTCTGCAAATTTTGTTCATTCTGTCTAAATGTCTTTCAAAAGCTGGAAACGGCTTCAGTTCGCTCCGAGGGAACACGAGTTCGGAAAAAGGGAACAGCTGTTCGCTCGGAGGGAAGACGAGTTCGGAAAAAGGGAACAGTTGTTCACTCGGAGGGAAAATTCGTGATATTTCGTGTGATTGGTGATTAAATCCGAAAACGGACTTTTAGACAGGAGGATCCGCCTACGCGCCAGACGACTACGGCGTGACGTGGCAGGATTTACAGGAAAGGCTTTGGCTTTTGTTTGATATCGCACCAATCATTTCAAACACATCGGATCATAAACAGATCATCCTCTGTGCGCTCTGTGGTTAGTTCTGCTGGATTCGGGTTAATCCGGAGCTCTTTGGAACTCTTGAATGTAAGAAGTGGTTCAGCGTCCGTTTTTATTTAAATGAGTAAATGTAACTTCTCTATTCATCATGTTCTGTTGTGCGAAACTTAAGAGCTATGCAGAAATCTCCTCTGAGATGCGCGTTTCTCTGACACCTTAGGCATAAGAAATTGAAAGCACTCTACCCATTCCCACTTCGCCCTTCCGCTGCCCTAGTCGCAGCGGCGACCATGCTTCTCAGCAGCAATGCAAACGCGCAGAACACCTCTTACTGGGATTCCAATAGGGCCACCTCTGGCTTAGGCAACTCTACCGGCACCTGGAATGCCGACGCCTTCTGGAGCACCGATGTGGGGGAGCCTCGGCCACCAGCAACCCTTTAGCCACCAAACCAAATACGGTGAACTTCGGAACCGCAGATTCGATCACAACATGGCGAACAATTACGTAAAATCAATGACCATTAATCAGCAGCTAAAATATAAAAAAACGACAAAACCTGTAAATTTTGATAGGATGGATTCTGTGATGGATCTAGCTTCCACAGCCCAAGCAATTTGCACGACTGATCTCGCAAATGCGCCTTTGTCGAACCAACCTGGCAGAAACCGTCCCAAAGCCATTCTTGCAGGAACCAGCCTGAAGAATCTCAACAGCGTTTGGGGCGAAGAGCAAATGGCTCGGCTTAACGAACTGGTTGACCTTCTGACCCCCGTTCCGTGGGACGGCACTCCGGCCACCCTGCCTGATGATGTGGGTGAGGTTGAAGTCATTTTCTCCACTTGGGGAATGGTCCGGGCCCGGCCGGAGATGCTCGACCTCATGCCCGCGTTGAAGGCGGTTTTCTTCGCCGCCGGGTCCGTTAAAGAATTTGCCGAACCCTTTCTCGACCGCGGTGTGCGGATTTTCAGCGCCTGGGCGGCCAACGCCGTGCCCGTGGCCGAATTCACTCTTTCCCAGATTCTTTTCGGGCTCAAACAGGGCTGGCTGCACCACCGGCTGATGAAAGAAAAAGCCGGCCCCGACGGTTGGAAACACCAACCCATCACTGGGGCTTACCTCAGCTCGGTCGGTTTGATTTCCCTCGGGATGATCGGGCGTCGTGTCTGCCGTTTGCTTGAGGCATTTGAACTGCGCCGTGTCGTTTACGATCCCTTTATTCCCGCCGAGGAGATTATTGGACTTGGGCTGGAGGCGGCCAGCCTCGAGGAAATCTTTGCAAGCTGCGACGTGGTCAGCCTCCACAGCCCGTCCCTTCCCTCGACGAACGGCCTGATCACCGGAGAATTGCTGGCATCGATGAAACCCCGATCGACTTTTATCAACACGGCCCGCGGGGCCATCGTGCGTGAGGAGGAAATGATCGAGGTGCTGCGTTTGCGAACAGACCTCACTGCAGTCCTTGATGTGACACAGGACGAACCTCCTCCGGCAGGAAGTCCCCTCTACGAGCTGCCAAATGTGGTTCTCACACCCCACATCGCAGGTTCGCTCGGTCCAGAGGTGCGGCGCATGGCGGACTGGATGCTGGAGGAGTGCAGCCTCTGGATCGAGGGAAAACCCACACGCTACGAAGTGGTCCCGGAGAGATTCGATCTCCTGGCATGAATCCACTTGTCCTGGGCAGGGCGTTCAGCCGCCTCTCACAAACGGAAGAGGGTTAAGCATTGCACTGAACCCGAAAACGGATTTTTAGACAGGAGGACAGGATGGAGAGGATTTACAGGAAAGGCTTTGGCTTTTGTGGCTTATCGGGATCATCAAAACGCGGCACAGAGTTCCGCGAGGGTCGAGGCATCCTGCTTGAGTAAGGAGGGGTTGTCATCCCTTACAAACTCGATGAGGAGCGGGCAGCCGGCACCCAAGCGGCGCAATTCGTCGATATAGGCGCGCCATCTTTGTTCGCCCTCGTGCAGTGGAAAGCGGTGCGAGCCGTCCGGCCACCAATGGAAGACATGGAGGTGTTGGAGCCGTGAAGCGATCGCCGCAAGGCTTCGCACGCACTCTTCCACGGTGAGGCCGTGCGGTGGCTGCCAGAGGGTCTTGATAAAGGGATGTTGTGTCGCCTCGAGCAGGTCCAAGGCCGAGGACGTCGTATCAGTGAGCGTGTTGGCATGGAATTCATACGCGATCGCTATCCCCTCCGCGCCGGCGAGATCCGCGCAGCGAAGGGCATCTGCCGCGATGAGTTGGCGGGTGGCCTTGCCTGTGTCCACCGATCCTTGGTTGCCCGCCCAGACACGAATCACCGGCGCACCCAGAGCCCTGGCGCTTGCCAGCACTTCTGCAAAATCCGGTCCGGCGCCGGTGCCAAGTCGGTAGTAGGAACCATAGCCTGCCACGGTGAGCCCCGCGGCCCGTGTCATCTCCCCGACCCGCGCGGCGATGTCCTCCACCCCGTGGGGAACATGGATGTCCCCGCCCCATTCGATGGTCCGGAGGTTGTTTTCAAGGCAAAGTCCAATAATGGCCTCGGGTGCGAGCTGCCGGAATGTCACGGAAACAAGGCCTGGAGTCATCGCTCGAAATCCCTCGCCGCGCGGCCTCCGTTGTTGAACTTCGCCCCCCCCGGGACATCGCTGCGGAACGGGGACGCTGGCAGGCCTGCCTCGTTGAAAAGATTCACATCCGGCACATTGGCCCAGCCATAGCGGACAGCCGTGGGCTTGGTCACACCGTCGGCCGTAACAACGACTGTTGAACCTTCGATAAGAGCACTAGCAGGAGCAAATTTGCCATCGGCGCTGGCGATCGTGAACCCCTTGAGTTCCCCATCTTTCGCAACGAGCCCGCCACCGATATGGGAAAATGTGACGAGCGCTCGCGGCCCGTCGAATCGGACGGATTCGAACACAGGTCCGGAATACTCGATCTTCTCCCCATAAGCCAAGGCACGGGCGGCGAAGGCCAGGCGCTGGCCGACGGGTTCCTTGCGGGTGGGATGGATGTCGTTGGCATCGCCCACATCGGTTGTGACAACCATGGCCGTGTTGTGCGTCGATTTCCAGGAGAGCAACTGCGCCTCGCGGATCGCCGGAGACATGTCCTTGTTAGGCGCGATCTGAACAAAAAGGAAAGGGAAGTCTCCTTGCCCCCACTGGGCCCTCCAGTCCAAGATCAGAAGAGGAAAAAGCTTCTGGTATGCCTGCGCCCGGCCGTTATTACCCTCTCCCTGATACCATATTACTCCTCGAATGGCGTAGGGAATGAGCGGGCGGATCATGGCATTGAAAAGGCCAGATGGGCGCCTAATGTTGGTTTGCGGATCTTGCGGAGGAGTGGGCGAGCGAGGCTCGGGCTGACCAGCGGCTTTCGCCTGCTCGCAGGCAGCAGTCCACTCTTGCAGGAGGCGTGGTTCATCCGTCTGATATTTCGCCAAAGCGGCAGGGTAGTCGGCCACAGCTCTCTTCTGCTCCAGCACGACCTCCGGCATTTGCTCCTCGAGCGCATCGCGCCGTGTCCATGCTTCGGCGGGTGATCCTCCCACGCTGGACATGATGAGCCCCACTGGAACGCCAAGTTCCTTTGAAAGATCACGACCGAAAAAGTAGCCCACCGCTGAGAATCCACCGGCTCTGGCAGGTGAGCATACGACCCATTTACCGGTGGTATTTTGCTCGGGTTCGTCCGATGCGCCGCGTGGAACCAAGAAGCCTCGCAGATTTGGATAGTCTGCGGCAGGAATCTCGGACGCCGCGTTGGCGGCTTTGCTTAGCGGCCATTCCATATTCGATTGTCCCGAGCAGACCCAAACCTCGCCGATGAGCACGTCTGAAAAATTCAGCGTATTGTTTCCCGAGATCTTCATCTCAAATGGCCCGCCTGCGTCGTGGGCCGGCAGTTGGATTTTCCAATTCCCCTCCGAATCCGCCGTAGTGGATGCCGTTTGCCCATCCAAGGATACCTGAATCTTTTCACCCGGATCGGCCGTTCCCCACACGGGTATTGCCACGCCTCTCTGAAGCACCGCCCCGTCCGAGAAGATCGCGTTGGGTTTGACATCCGCCCAGAGGGTCCCGCCGATCGTGGTGAGGGTCAGCAGTGTGGATAGCAAGGGGTGGAGTCTATTTTTTGTCATAGGTTTTTCGAAGTAAGTCGGATTTGGAATGTCGTTTCTGTTTCGTTTTGGGGAGTTGTTCATGGAGTGTGCGGGGATTCAAGCCTGATTGTGACGCGATGTGGGCGCGGCCGGCTCTGGTCTAGGACGCTGGTCTCCAACGCGGCCACCTCGGCTTGCAATTCCTCCTCCCGAAGTTTGAGGTCCCGGTATTGATCTCCCATGGAAATACACCATTGATTTGCTTGAGTCAGCTTGGTGCGCCATTCCGTAACCTTTCCCGTCATCATATGGGCGTCGGCGGGGTGCCCTGCATCTGGCCAAGCGCAATGCTCGACGAAAGCGACTGCCCGAAGCTTGGCTACCGCATCCCATTTCCGAATGAGTGTTTCCAAGACATCCACCGCCTGTTGGCTTTGAGGTGTGTTCTCCTGGCTCGCTAGGTTCAGGCCTTGCGCAAGTTCGCCGTCTGTGAATGAGCCGATCCGCTGTTCGTCAATGCAGAGAGTATAGTTGCCCCGCTGCAGACCGCTCACCATAAGCGTTTCCTGATTGAATTCCCGCGTGAATGGAACGTAGTCGAGCGCCGGCACGGCTGCGGACGGCACTGGAAAAGGCAGTGCACTTTCGAGGCATGTGAAGGATACGCCGTGATCGTCGGCAGCCAGCTCACTGATCTCACAGTTGTCCGTTCTTCTGGCCACCCTGTTCCGGATGTCAATCTCAGTGTGCGCCACAATGGACTGGGCTTTTTGGGTTCGAAGAAACTCGTAGGCCATCAAAAAATGTCCGGGCTCCGCTGGGTGCACGCGGTCCGGTCCGACAATGGTAAAATGGGGATCATTTTTTTGCCGCTCCTTGTTGATGTCCGACATCGCCCCGTTGAAATCCACCACGGGGAGGGTGAAATCCCGGGCTATGGCCTGCACGGTCCGAGCGAATCCCTTCAGTGCCGCCCCGCAGCCGGTGTTCCTCGGTTCGGGCAGATCCGCCGTGTCATCAAAGATGGAAGGGGTCAAGAGAACCACCTGGATTCCCGAGGCCACAAGTTCCGCGACCAGTTGCCGCATGTTGCGGTCATAGTCCTCCGCGCGCGCAGCCTGTGCGCTGAGCAACTCGGCGGCGGGAGCGGGGTTCCCGAACAATTCCCTCCCGACATCATTCATTCCAAGCATCACGGTGACCACGGTGGGATCGGTATCGAGACAATCCCGCCGCAGTCGCTTCAGCGCACCACCGGCATTGTCACCGGCAATGCCGCAGTTCACGACCTGCAGAGGACTCGCCGGGAAACGTGTGCGGTAGAAGAGTTCCACGAATTGGTGATACCAGCCTTCCTGCGTGATGCTGTCGCCAAGCGCGCACCAACGCGCGCCGGATTGAAACACGCCAAAAGAAACGGCTTTCATCAGAAGTTCTACTCAATCGATTCCGAGCCGACAGCTGTTTCGATGATAGCTACTCCCCAAGGTGCGAGCTCGAGAGAACACGCAATCTGGCGACCCGTTAGAATTTCGGTCCCCGAGAGCCCATTCAGATCGATACTTTGGGCTTCGTTCCTTTGGTTGAGTAAAAACAGGAACTCCTTTCCCGCACCGGTCCGTCGGGTGACCTCCACGCCAGCAGGAACAGCCAGTGGGGGTGTGAGACCGGTATCTCGCGCGAGCACCTTCAGCAGGTCGTCGTAGAATGCCTGTTCGAATTCCGTTCCCAGATACCAAGCGCAACCCTTTCCGAACGCATGGCGTGTCACGGCGGGCAATCCGGCATAGTAACCCTCCGAGAAGGTGGCCATGGTTTCGGCCCCCTCGGAACGAATCACCTCCGCCCAGAAGGATGCGTTGTAGCTCGCAGCCAATCCCGGCTGCCGCGTCACTGAAACTTTGAACGGAAGGTCATCCTGCGGCACGGCCCACTCTTCGACGCTCAGGCCGAGGAGACTCCGGAAAGGAGCAGGATATCCACCCAAGTGGATATGGTCATTCCCGTCCACGATGCCGCTGAAGTAGGTGATCACCGCCGTGCCGCCCGCCTCCACAAAGGCTCCGATTTTCTCGGCCACTCCGGGTTTGGCCATGTAGAGGCATGGCACAAAAAGGAGTTTGTATTTGGAAAGATCGCTGTCCTCAAAAACGAAATCCGTTCCGATACTGAGAGCGTGAAGGGCATTGTGGAAATTCTCCACCCCCCGCACATAGGTCAGGTCGTTGTTCGGCTTGGAGCCTTGCTCGAGGGCCCACCAGTTTTCCTGATCGAAAAAAATGGCGGCCTCCGCATGAAATGTGGTGCCTGCGATCCGGCCCAGGCCTTTCAGTTCGTTCCCCAGAGCCTTCGTCTCCTGGTAGCAGCGCTGGCTGGAAGGTTCGCCGTGACCGACCATGGACCCGTGGAATTTTTCCGCGCCGGCCCGAGCCTGCCTCCATTGAAAGTAGCAGATGCCGTCCGCGCCGTGGGCGATGGCTTGATAGCTCCAGAGCCGCATCAATCCGGGAGGCTTGGTGGGGTTGCGCTGCCGCCAGTTCACATGGGTGGTGACCTGCTCCATAATGACCCATGGTTTTCCGTCGCTCCACGAGCGGGTCATATCGAAGCTCTTGACCGGCGTCTGGACTGGGCCGGTGGGTTGGGGATAGATGTCGAGGCAGGTGAAATCGAGGCACTGCGCCCACTTGCGATAATCAAGCGGTTTGAACCACTCCATGAAATTTGTGGTGATTGGCTTCGAGGGGGTGATCTCGCGCAGGATGCGCGCTTCGATCAGACAGCATTCGAGCAGAGCATCGCTGCAGAATCTCTGGAAGTCCAAGCACTGGCCGGGATTTGCAAAGGTCGGAGTGGCGCGCGGAGGTAGAACCTCCTCCCACTCGTGATAGTGCTGGCTCCAGAAGGCCGTGCCCCACGATTCATTGAGCTTTTCCAGCGAACCATGCCGATCCCTTAGCCACTCACGGAAAGCCGCGGCCGTCTCATCACCGTAGTCCGCCGGCACATGGCAGGCATACTCATTATTGATGTGCCACATGGCCAGTGCCGGATGGTCCTTGTAGCGCAGGGCCAGCGCCCGCACCAGCTCCGCACAAGCTTCGCGGTAGGCTCGACTGCTCGGGTTGTAATGCTGGCGCGATCCGATCGATAGTCGCGTTCCATTCTGAAGCGTGGGCAGCATTTCCGGATGCCTGCAGGTGAGCCAGGCGGGTGGGGAGGCGGTGGCAGTTGCAAGATCGGCCCAGATTCCATTCTCCGCCAGCAGGTCCATGAGCCTGTCCATCCATTCAAAATGGAAAACCCCCGGCGCACTCTGCAACTTCGCCCAGGAAAAAATCCCGATGGAGACCAGGTTCACTCCGGCCTCGCGCATCAAGAGCATGTCCTCTTTCCACACGGTCTCAGGCCACTGTTCTGGATTGTAATCGCCTCCAAAGAGGATGTGGGAAGATGGGAGATCTGGCATACTATAAGACTTATTGGGATGAGGTTGGGGCGGCATCCGAGAACGGAATTTCTCGGTCACCTTGGTGGACTTTCTTTTATCAAGACTCCCATGCCAAGCAGTTCTGAATTTTCTCATTTAATCGAACATCCTATTCGCGATCGCTCGGTGGGCGGGCGAGAAATCCTGCCGGAATGGGTTAATTGAGAAAATGAAGCCGTTCTTTACGGGCACAGCCGGGCCAATTAAACACATCGGCCCTGCACACCACACTATGAATTGCGAAGTCACCAACTCCCCGTCCTTCCCCCCTGCCTCCGAAACATGCCATCCGCTGCGTGAGCGTCTCTCGCTCGATCAAGGCTGGCGGTTCCATCTGGGCGAGATTCCCATGCCTGTGATCCGTGGGCACAACGATTCCTACAGCAACGCCAAGGCGGGAAAAGCTTGGGGTGCGGCCGCTCCGGAACACGACGACAGCGTCTGGCGCGAACTCGACCTGCCCCATGACTGGGCGGTGGAGGGTCCGTTTGATGAAAAGGAAAACCTTTCTCAAGGCTACCGCCCGCGAGGCATCGGCTGGTATCGCCGGCATTTCCGCCTGCCTTCGACCGATCGCGGCAAGCATTTCGAGTTGCAGTTCGACGGTGTCGCGACCCATTGCACAGTATGGTTCAACGGAACCATCGTGGCCCGCAACTGGTGCGGCTACACCTCCTTCCAAGTTGATATCACATCCATGGTCGAATTCGGTAACCACACCAACACCATCGCGGTGCGCGTGGATGCCGATGCGATGGAAGGTTGGTGGTATGAGGGAGCTGGAATCTATCGGCATACATGGTTGACGAAGCGCCACCCCGTTCACATCGTCACGGACGGAATCCACGCCAATCCGGTACGCGGGGAAAATGGTGCCTGGACCTTGCCGGTGGAAGTCGTATTGGAAAATTCGGGGCACGACGCGGCTGACGGCGAGGTCTCGGTGACTTTGATCGATCCGCACGGGATGCCGACCTCGAGCGCAGTCTCTTCCACCACGGTTGCGCCCCTCAATCAAAGTGTGGTCAACATCTCTCTTCCGGTTGATAATCCCACACTGTGGAATGTGGACAATCCAGTCTTGTACTCCGTTCACACGACAGTGTCTGTGGGCGGCCAAGCGACTGACGAGGCCACCACCACCTGCGGTTTCCGCACGATCCGCTTTGACTCCAACCATGGCTTTTTTCTCAATGACGAGCCACTGAAACTCAAAGGGGCTTGCAACCACCAGGACCATGCGGGCGTCGGCGTGGCGGTGCCAGACTCTCTGTGGGACTTCCGAGTGCGCAAGCTCAAGGAAATGGGCACAAACGCCTACCGTTGCTCACACCACCCTCCGGCGAGCGAGTTTCTCGATGCCTGCGACCGCTTGGGAATGCTCGTGATGGATGAGAACCGCCACTTCAACCCAAGCGTGGAATATGTCCGCCAGCTCGAATGGCTGGTGCGGCGCGACCGCAACCACCCGTGCGTGATTCTTTGGTCGGTTTTCAATGAGGAACTGATGCAGGGCACGGAACAAGGCATGGAAATGGTGCGCCGACTCAATGCCGTGGTGAAGCGGCTTGATACGACACGTCCCGTCACCGCCGCCCAGAGTGGCGGCCACCTCGCGCCGATCAACGTCTCGCAAGCAGTGGATGTCGTCGGCTTCAACTACCAAATCGAAGCCTATGATGTATTCCACCGGCTGAACCCGGGCTTGCCGTTGACGAGCTCCGAAGACGCCTCCGCGCTGATGACGCGTGGAGAGTTCGCCTCCGACAGGTCGCGCAATATCTTGAGCTCCTACGACACGGAGATCCCGGCCTGGGGCGCTTTTCATCGCACCGCTTGGAAAGAAATCGCCACGCGTCCGTTTCTTGCAGGGGGCTTTGTTTGGACGGGATTCGATTATCGCGGCGAGCCAACACCATTCGCCTGGCCGAGTGTGAGTTCGTTTTTCGGCTGCTTGGATACATGCGGCTTTCCCAAGACCGCCTTCTATTTGCGCCAGGCATGGTGGATCGAAGACCGCGACATTCTTACCCTCGTGCCGCATTGGAATTGGGCTGGCCGTGAAGGTGCTCCTGTCAAGGTTATGGCAATCGGCAATTGCGATTCCGTTGAGCTCTTTCTCAACGGAGAATCGCTCGGCGAGAAACCGCTTGATAAGTTCGAGATGGTTTCTTGGGACGTGCCATATGCACCCGGCAAGATCGAGGCCTCGGGCAGGAAGAATGGCCAAGTGGTATCCCGCTTCTCAGTGGAGACGACAGGCGAGCCGCTCGCCCTTCGCCTCACGCCTGACCGCTTGACACTGGCAGGCGACGGATGGGATGCGATGCCGGTTGCGGTGGAGGCCGTCGACGCGATGGGCCGCCATGTGCCAACGGCCAATCTGTCGGTGGATTTCGAGGTCGGTGGCTCGGGCGCGAACATCGGCCACGGCAATGGCGACCCGAACTCTCACGAACCAGAGAAAGGAAATCGCCGCCACCTGTTCAACGGACGCGCACAGATCATCATTCAGAGCCTTCGCGACGCGGAGGGTGAAATCACGCTGCGCGCAAAGTCACCGGGCTTGACCGATGCCTTGATCAAGATTCCCGTGCGCGTCGTCGCGCCCATTCCCGCTGTGCCCAAGTTCGAGCCCTCACTGCTCCTGTTGAACTGGCGTGTCTCTCCCGCTTCTTTGACTCGTCCCGACGCCAACCAAGAGATCGCAGACCACGATCAAAACTCCTGGCAAACGGTGCACCCCGGGTTGTTACAAACCTTCGAGGAGGCCAGCTTCGCCATCTATCGCACAAAGTTTACGCCCTTCGCCAGCACGAGCAGGAATGGTGGACAAATCCTATTTGAATCCCTTTCGGGCATCGCCGAAATATGGCTCGACCACCAACTGATCGCCCGCAAGGAGTTTCCAGAGCCCGCCCCCTTCGCCGCACACATTCCGCCTGCCGAGGGTATTCGCACACTCAGCGTGCTCGTTAAGTCCGACGGAGTCACTGAAACCGGTCTGGGTGCCACAGTCCGCGTTCAGGAGTCGGAGCATCCAGCTGTATGAGTGTCACGAATGCAGCCTGGCCTGATAGGCGGAACCAGAACACCCTTACCAAAAAAACTGCGGCATTGGGGGGGCGACCAACGCGGTAGTCCAAGTCGGCGATTCGATCAACATGCTTCTGCCTGTTTCAGCCACCTAAAATTGAGTGCGAGCGTATCGAAATTTTTTTAGAGCAAGCCATAAGGAAATTCCGTTTACTGACCAAAACTGTTTTTTAAAATGACGCCACTTTGTTCTATAACCCAGCGCCCTTTCGGCAAACTTCCCGATGGGCGTGAGGTCGAGTTGTTCACCCTTTCGAATGGATGTGGCCTATCGTGCGATATCACGAACTATGGCGGCATTGTTACCGCGATCCGAGTGACGCGGGCTGATCAATCCCAAGTCGATGTCGTACTTGGTTTCGACAAGCTCGAGGATTACCTGGACCCGCACCCCCTTTTTGGAACCCTCGTGGGTCGCGTCGCGGGGCGGATCAGCGGAGCGAAATTCCACCTCGATGGCCGTGAATTCCCACTCGCCGCGAATGATGCTCCGAACCACCTCCATGGCGGGCCCTCAGGTTTTCACAAGCAATTCTGGCAAGCAGAGCCGTCTTCAACCGCCCACGAGGCCGAGCTGCGCTTGAGTTATTTGAGTCCAGATGGTGAGGAGGGATATCCCGGAAACGTGCGAGTGGTGGTGACTTATTCGGTCAATCAAAACCAAGAATTTCGCATTCTCTACGAAGCTGAGACCGACCAAGCCACGCCGCTGAGCCTGACGAACCATGCCTATTTTAATCTTGCTGGCGAAGGCAGCGGTACGATTGAAAACCAAGTCCTGCAGGTTTTTTCGGATGAAATTGCCGCCACAGACGAGTCCATGACATTGCTCGGTCATCGCGTGCCAGTGACTCGACAGGGCAATGATTTTAACCAACCCCGTCTCTTGGCCGAGGCGATTCCCATGCTTTTAAACAACCATGGCGACAACTATTTCATCCGGCGTTCCCGCAAAGGCGAACTCGTGCGGACTGCCATTTTAAGTCATCCGGCAAGTGGTCTCACCATGACGACTTTCACCACGCAAGAGAGCGTTCAAATCTACAGTGCCGCGATCTTGGACGGCACCCTCATCGGAAAATCCGGTATCCCCTACGTCAAACATGCAGGCTTTTGCCTCGAGTGCCAAGGCTGCCCCGGCGCGGTACACACGCCGGAACTCGGCGACATCATTCTCCGGCCGGGTGAGGTCTACGACCACACAACGGTCTATGCATTTTCAAGTCCGTAGTTTGCTTTTACAGCATCGAGAGGGCCAAGTCTCTGATGGTGAATTCCCTCGCCAACAAAGAGGATGGTAGCTTTGGAGGGTGACGGAAAAAAGATCGGGCGGGATCAATTTGCGGCGACCGACGTGCGTTCCAGCCAGGCTGCGTAGGCTTCCTCGGAAGTTTCCCCAGCGGCGAGGGCTAGGGTTTCGAGGACGGCTTCTTCTTCGGGAGCTTGGAGAGACCATCCATTCACTCCAAGAAAAATGTAGGCTGACATGAAGCCTGTGCGTTTGTTTCCATCGAGAAAAGGATGGTTTTTGACAATCCCATGCGAATAGGCAGCAGCCATCTCAAAGAGAGTGGGTCGGCCGTAGGAGAAAAGGTGCTTGGGCCTGTTGAGAGCGGAATCCAGCAAGCCTTCGTCCCTGGTTCCTGACAATCCTCCGAAGCGGTTGAGCAATTCGGAATGCACTGCAAGAAGTACTTCTTTTGAAATCCAAGTCGGCTCGTTCATTTAGCAAGTTCCCGAAGTGCGTTGCGATATTTTTGCATGCCTTTTTCGGCGACTTGCATGAATTGTTCAAACCCTAGACTCTCCGGTGTGACGCGAAGGGAACTCTCGGGGGATTCCGTGAAATAGAGGATCGTGCCTTCTTCGGCATTGAGTTGTTGGAGGGCTTCTTTGGGAAGAACCACGCCGAGGGAATTACCGATTTTGCGAACTTTGGATTGAGCGATCATGGTATAACATTAGTTACCACGTAGAGCGTGTCAATGCGCGCTTCGAAAGATTGCCAATGCGGCCTCTGGGTTTTATAAGACTTGGCAGAGCCCTACCTCATGAAATCCTCCTCCTCGCAGTTGTCTTCACCGTCCATCCAGCAGGTATCGGTCGCTGGTAAAAAACTTCTTGCAGCGAATCGCAGCGAAATCGCGATTCGGGTTTTCCGGGCTGCGACCGAGTTGGGGATGCGCACTGTGGCCATCTATGCGCAGGAGGATCGGCATACGATGCACCGCTTCAAGGCCGATGAGGCCTATCTGGTGGGTGAGGGCAAGGGACCCGTGGGAGCGTATTTGGATATTGATGGGATCATCAGTCTAGCGCGGGAGCATGGCGTGGACATGATCCATCCGGGGTACGGATTTTTGTCTGAGAATGCAGCATTCGCCAGGGCATGTGTGGATGCTGGCATGACTTTTGTGGGACCTGATGCGGAGCTTTTAGATACGATGGGCGACAAGACGGCTGCCCGCGCACTGGCTCAGAAGTTGAATGTGCCGACGTTGCCCGGCACGGAAGATTCCATCACTGAGCGTGGGGAAGCTTTGCGAATTGCCAAGGGGATCGGGTTTCCGCTGATCATCAAAGCTGCCTTTGGGGGAGGTGGTCGTGGGATGCGTGTTGTGACGCGGGGCGAGGATTTGGCCAACCTTCTGGATGAGGCACAGGGCGAGGCCGAGCGGGCTTTTGGAAATTCCGCCGTGTTCCTTGAAAAATACATTCCGCGGGCGAAGCATATCGAGGTGCAGATTTTGGGAGACCGCCACGGGAATGTGCTCCACCTGCATGAGCGGGACTGCTCGGTGCAGCGGCGGCACCAGAAGGTGATCGAGATCGCGCCATCCGTGGCGCTCGACGAGGGCGTGCGCCGCGACCTTTGCGATGCCGCAGTGCGGTTGGCGCAGGGCGTTGGCTACAACAATGCCGGCACGATCGAGTTCCTCTACGACGTGAATAAAAAAGAGTGGTTCTTCATCGAGATGAACCCCCGCATTCAGGTCGAGCACACGGTCACCGAGCAGATCACCGGCATTGATCTCGTGCGCTCCCAGATTCTTGTTGCAGCTGGTGCCTCGCTGCATGGCCCCGAACTCGCGCTGCCGCCGCAGCCGGACATCCCTTGCAATGGATATGCCGTGCAGTGCCGGGTGACCACCGAGGATCCGGCGAACAAATTCATGCCGAACTATGGCAAGATCATCACCTATCGAAGCGCAGCAGGGTTTGGGGTTCGCCTCGACTCTGGGATGGGCACGACGGGCAGCGTCATCACGCCTTTCTACGACTCGCTCCTCACAAAGATCACCACCTCGGGGCAGACGTTTCCCATGGCACTCCAGAGGATGCTCCGTGCTTTGCGCGAATTCCGCATCCGGGGTGTGAAGACGAATATTCCCTTCTTGGAAAATGTGATTCAAAACGAGTCATTCCAAGCCGGGGCCGCCACGACCACGCTCATCGACACCACGCCAGCGTTGTTTGATTTCAAGCCGCGTCGCGACCGTGCCTCGCGGCTGCTCTCCTTCCTCGCGGATGTGATTGTGAATGGAAATCCGCAAGCCAAGGGGCATCAGATTTCGGCTCCGATGGAGGCGGCGCGGCGTCCAACCTATGATGGCAAAAAAGCGCCTCCCGACGGCACGCGTCAGCTTTTGCTCCAGCTCGGACCGGAGAAGTTTGCCGCTTGGGCGCGCCAGCAAAAGCGCTTGCTTTTCACGGATACGACGTTCCGCGATGCGCATCAATCTCTCCTCGCCACACGAGTGCGCACTTACGATATGGCTGCAGTGGCCGACTCTGTCGCGCGCCGCGCGTCGGGTCTTTTCAGTTTGGAAATGTGGGGTGGCGCGACCTTCGACGCCTCGATGCGCTTCCTCCACGAGGATCCCTGGGACCGCCTGCGCGACTTGCGCGAGCGGATTCCCAACGTCTGCTTCCAGATGCTCCTGCGTGGCTCGAATGCGGTGGGCTATTCCAACTACCCGCCGAATGTCGTCGCTGGCTTCATCCAACACGCTGTCGCTTGTGGCATGGATATCTTCCGGATTTTTGATTCGTTGAATGACCTGCCAAACATGCGCGCCTCGATGGAAGCCGTTCGCAAGGCCAATGGCGTCTGCGAAGGCACGCTCTGCTATACGGGCGACATTCTCGATCCCTCCCGCGCGAAGTATTCGCTGAAATACTACATCGGGCTCGCCAAGGAGCTGGAAAAAATGGGAGCGCACATGCTTGCCGTTAAGGATATGGCCGGACTCTGCCGTCCCTTTGCGGCGCGGGCGCTCATCAAGGCTCTCCGCGAGGAAGTCGGCATGCCTGTGCATTTTCACACCCATGACACCAGCGGCGTCAATGCGGCCTCTATCCTCATGGCCGCGGAGGCGGGAGTGGATATCGTAGATGCCGCGATCTCGTCGATGTCCGGCTCGACCTCACAACCGAATCTCAACAGCTTGGTCGCTGCACTGCGGCACACGCCGCGCGATCCGGGTCTGGATTTGGACGCCCTCAATGAATTTGCCGATTACTGGGAGCAGGTCCGAACATTTTACGCTCCATTTGATACGTCGCCGAGGACCGGAAGTGCCGAGGTGTACCTCCACGAGATGCCCGGCGGCCAGTTTACCAACCTCAAAGAACAAGCCGCTAGCATGGGGCTGGCCAGCCGTTGGCCAGAAATCGCACGCTGCTATGCCGAGGTGAATGAACTCTTCGGTGACATCGTGAAAGTGACGCCCTCCAGCAAGGTCGTAGGCGACATGGCGCTCTTCCTCTTCACTCGCGGCATCCGGCCGGCGGATGTCCTCAACCTTGAGCCGGGCACTTCGTTTCCCGAGTCCGTGAAAGACATGCTCGCCGGGGGGCTTGGGGAGCCGATCGGAGGGTGGCCGAAGAAACTTGTCGAGGTCGTTCTTGGAAAAACCAAACCCGCCAAGGCCCGTGCTCCCAAGGTGGTCCTCGCCGAGATTCGCACCGAGCTCACGGCCAAACTCAAACGCGAGCCGACTGATGATGACCTCTACAGCCATCTCATGTACCCGGACGTCTTTGCCGACTTTTCAAAATTCCAGCGCGAGTACGGAGACGTGAGCAAGCTGCCGACGCCTGCGTTTTTCTATGGTCTGAAGCCGGGCGAGGAGATCGCCATCGACATCGAGGAGGGTAAGACGCTGTTCGTGAAACTCATCAATGTGGGAGCGCCAGCCAAGGATGGGCGCCGTGTGGTTTCCTTTGAATTTAACGGCATGCCACGTGAGGCGACCACATTGGATCGCTCGCTCCAGACGAAATCCGTCGCCAGGCCCAAAGCCGATCCCTCCAAGCCGAACGAAGTCGGTGCGCCGATTCCCGGCATGGTGAGTTCTCTCGCCGTTGGCGTGGGCGCAAAAGTGGCAAAAGGTGATAAAATCCTGACGCTCGAAGCCATGAAAATGCAGACGACCCTTTACGCTCCAGCGGATGGCATCATTGATGAAATCCTGGCAAATGCCGGCGAGGCCGTGGATACGGGCGATCTCATCCTCCGCCTGCGTTCTTGATTCCGTGCGACTCAGTTTTTTTGAAACTGGCCATTGACGAACTTCTCTAAGGACGCTTTGGTCTCAAGGTGAGCTTGTCTTGGACCCCTAAAAGTGCGCGCTTGGTTGGTTGCTTGTGGTTGGCTTTGTGCCTTCTGGCTGGGCCGCTCTGCCACGGCGCCACGATCGTTCGCTTCACCACCAATCTCGGCACATTTGATGTCGAGTTGTTTGACGACACCATGCCGGTGACAGTCGCAAACTTCCTGCGTTATGTGGATTCCAGACGCTACGATTCGACCATCATCCACCGCAGTACGACTTCCAACCCGGCCGACATTCAAATCGTCCAGGGAGGAGGTTTTGCGCTGACAGGATCGGACCTCTTCTACGTGGCAACCGATGCCCCTATTTCGCTTGAGGCTAGCGGGAGCAACTTTCGCGGCACACTCGCCATGGCGCGGACCGAAGATCTCAATAGCGCCACCAGCCAGTGGTTTTTTGTAACTACTCAGGTAGGCGCGAGCGGGTGATGGCTCGGGGATTTTTGAGCGGGCAGTGGCTGTTTTTTTGTTTAGGTGCCCGAGAGGTTCAGGAGGAGTTGGGGGTT
>VFJO01000066.1 GCA_009886045.1 Verrucomicrobiota bacterium | reverse complement strand
CGCTTGCACTCGGCCCTCGGCTATAAATCCCCGCTGGACTTCGAATCCCCCCTGAACCATAAACCCGAATAACCAAAAAGCCCCTCCACGCGTTTTCGAGGAAAGATCAGGCAGCTAGAGACTCAGCAGCGCCATATCCACCGGGACCATATTCATAAATGTAGTCACCGACATGAACGAGGGCGTCGAAATCTCCCTTACGAGCAACTTTGTCATAGGCGTAGAAAGGATCCGCAGTGATATTCGAGCAGCTGAACACAGCAAGACGCACGGAATCCACAGACCCGCTTGGCAAGGTTTTTGTTCGTCCCACAGTTGAAACGGATGCACCGCCATTCGTGATGAAGCGGTAAAAGTATTCTGTCCCAGCTTGGAGTCCCGAAGCGATTAGCTTTACGGTGAAATTATTGGCGCTTGTGGCTTGAAATGTCCCCGAGGCAAGCGGTGCCGAGAAATTCGTGCGGGATGTCGAAATTTGCCAAGTCACATCTTGGCTGGCTGTCGAATTTCCCGCAGGCGCGAATTTCGTCCAGAGGACTACAGAGTCGCTGTAGGGATCTCCCGAGGCCACACCGTAAGGGAAAAAAGCGTTGGTTTGTGCCAGCGAGTTGGAAACAAGCGAGCAGACGATGACGGTGGAGAGGACCGTGAAATGCCGTTTGAGCGTCGAAAAAGGGAGTGTGATCAATTTCATCGCGGCTACAAATATCCAACGCTGCAAAGAAAGATATCGGTTAATTGTAAAGATTTCGTAACACAACGGCGTGACCCATCGCACTCGAAACAGGGGCATTTCACACTGCGATTTTTTCCTAGAAGCTGCAGCTGGATTGGGCTGGAGCGGGCTTCGATGAACCTCTTCACCGCGTCGCAGGTGTAAGCGAGCCTGCCACCTTTCGGCTCTCAATCATGGCTTGCCCCGACGGTCTTGCAGGAAAAACTAGGTATCAGTAGTTGGCTGATTGCTATGACTTTTACAAACGCCTACGGATCCGGCCTCGGAGAGGTTGGATCTTAGCTGGGCTATGGCGAGTCGGGGGAGGTTGAGGCGTTGGCAGGGCGCGGACGCTTTCAAGTTGGCTCGCAAGTGGGGCGTCTCGCTCGGTGACGAAGTTCACCACAAGCCCCGGACGGCCTGCGCGGGCGGTGCGCCCGACCCGATGCAGGTAATTTTCGATCTGCTGCGGCAAATGATAGTTGATCACTCTCCCGACATGATCGACATCCAGCCCGCGTGAGGCCAGATCGGTCGAAACGAGCAGATCCACAGCCCCTTCGCGAAACAATTTCAGATTCTGCCGACGCTGCACTTTATCCATTTCTCCACGATAAATCACAAAAGCAATGTTCGCGTCGGCGAGTTCGGCGGCGAGCTTGTCGCATTGCTCTCTCGTGTTCGTAAACAGAATCGTTCCGCCCTCCACTTTCTTTTTCAGCAAACGCTCAAGCAGCGGGAAGCGCTGACCTCCAATGACGACCTGCTGCATTGTCGTGAGTGTCGGGACGACTCGATGGCTCCCTGCGCTCCGAATCACTTCTGCTCCAGAAAACAAATCGGCAATGAGTTTTTCCACCGCTGGCGAGACGGTCGCCGAGAACAAGGCCAGCTGTGGCTTTTGCGGACAGGCTTGGATGATTTTTGTGACATCGGGCATGAATCCGTGATCAAGCATCTGGTCGGCTTCGTCGAGGATCAGCATTCGCACATCGTCCAATTCCACGAGCCGCCTCTCGAGCATTTGCACCAGCCGTCCCGGCGTTGCGACGAGAATTTCAAACGGCCCAGCAAGCCCTCGCTTCGCCACCTCCGTGGTGGTGCCGCCAAGCACCGATCGAACGCGGAGACGAGTCGTGTGAGTGAATGGCTTGAAGGCCTTCGTGACCTGTTCACCGAGTTCCCGAGTTGGAACCACCACGACAGCCCTTGGCCGAGCAGAAAGCGTGATCGCATCGCCACTGATTTCCAGACTTTTAATGTGGTGCATTGCCGGAAGCGCGTACGCCAGCGTCTTCCCGCTCCCAGTCTCTGCAATGCCCACGATCGAGCGTCCGCTCAGAAGCGCTGGTAACGCCCGAACTTGAATCTCCGTCGGACGCAAGATTCCTTTTTCCAGCAAAGTTTCCTGTAAAGTGGGCAGCAGGCCGAATTCAGCAAAAGCATTCATCAATTCCCTACATGTACTCTTACTTTTCCCCGATGGGGAGGTATTATCCGGGAGTGTAAAGATTTTATTTGATAAACTGAAGCATCGTCTTCTTGCCTCAACTTTTCAAAAACACCCTTGGTGTCTTTTCATTTGAGTCGATTCGTCACAGTCACTCAACGAATTTGCACCGAGCACCAGTCTCACTCTCGTAAACTACGGCAGAGACTGGAATGGCGGCTTTTTTCCCTCAATGGCACTATGCTCACGCAGGGTCGGCAGTTCAACAACGACGGAACCATGTGGTAGATCAATTACACAGCAACCTCGGGAGGGCTGAATTTCCAGTCGGACCACATTCCAGGGCAATTGCATCAATATGAAGGCTGTTCCCGAGTAATCCCCCAACGCGCTCTTCGAACTCGGCGGAATCTTTTTAGCAGACTTGGTCATAAGACGCCTGAGGGCCAATCGAGTCAGCCCCTCAAAATCACGCATTTTTTTCTTTTTCCACCTGCACTTCCCTTGTGCAGCCTCCTCAGAGCGTTCAATCTAAATTCTACATTTGAAAGTGCCAATCTCAGCAAAACAGCCTGTTTTTCAGAACAATGCAGCTGCTCCGCAGTTCACCATCTCGGATAAAAGCCCCTGATCTCTTTAACTTTAGATTTCAGTATTTTAAGTCGAGGTCAGAAAACTCAACTGCCGAATTTAGGTTCAAAATACTATTCGGGAAACTGCAAAGCTAGGGCATCCCGAATTAAGACCTGTGTCTCGGAAAAAAGAAACAGAGGGACAAAAGCACCGCAGCCCAGCCAGCGAGGGATGTCCAAACGCAGACGCCATACCACCACGGTTGGCGGAATTCGAAGATGACGCCCGATTGGCCTCTGGTCTGAACGCCCGAAAAGGCCAGCATGGCACGGTGGACCTCGCGCCGCTCACCGCCTTCCATCGAGGTCCAATCCGGGTGCCACGCCTCGTTGAAAACCAGCCAGCCGCTTTCGCCGGTCGGCTCAAACTCCACTTTTTGATAAGTGCCGCCGGAACGCCTTGGGACGCGTGAGAAGGCCTTTCCTCCTTCGAGAACCTTGCCCTCGGACGCCGCAATGCGCCCGTCTACGACTTTTCCCCGCAAACCGGGTTCATCGCTCGCGAGCCCGCTGCTTTGAATCATAGCCAAGTTGTACTCCGCCCCACCGATCGCTGCGATGGCCGTCTCGGGGCCAGCGGTGCTGGTTTGTAAAAAATCCTTCGCCAAAAATCCGAACCCGAGCGGATTTTTCACACCCAGCAGCGCGATGTTTTCATTTTCAAAAACCACAGGGAAAATCCCGCGTAGTTTCGCCTGCATCTCGGATCTGGTGTCTGGGTCGGTTTTATCCACTAGCAGATAAGAGACTCCTGCCACACGGAAGTAGGACTCCATGCGCTCGTCATTCAAGAAAGCCGACGCCTGCAAAATCGCCGCACCGCGCTGCTGGAGGTAGCTATTGAAGGCCTCCACCGCCAGCGGGCGTCCCGAAAGCCAGGGCGTCATGAGATAAAAATAGCGTCCGGAAAACGCATAGACCCGCCCGGGCTCGGGAGCTGTTTTCAGAAATTCCTGCGCGTCTAAAAAGTCTCGCCACACAGCAGCGCTCATCCGCTCTTGAAAGAGAGGGCGCGCATACGGGGCGACATCCACCGCTACAAGGAGAACGAAAGCCGCGGCAAGTCCGCGCCGCAGAAAAGCCCATCCCACCTTCTCCAGCAATACGCCAGCAGCCAGTGCCACGGCGCCGATGACACAGATCGAGCCGGTGACCTGATAAAAATCAAAAGGCGCGCGGATGTTACGATAGATTGGCAGAAATTCCAGCAAGCGAAACCCTGGCACCAACAAATACACGAGCGAGAGCCCTGCCGCCGTCCAGCGCCAGCCAAGCGACTCCCGAGGCACCAGTTGAAAAATCACCCACACCTGCGCGCCCAATAAAAACCACGCCACCGCTGGAGTGAAGTCTGCGGCGCCCATCGACATCCGCAGAAACTCGAAATGCCCGCCGAGCACGCTGCGGGGGCCGAATGAAAGCCAGAACGCTCCCATCGCGAGGGCCAGAAGCAAGCGCGCTCGGACTCCAGCTTCTTGCCCTTGCAAGACGCCCCGCCACAGGGCCACCGCGAGCAGGGCGCCGCATACCCAGCCGAGATAGGTTCCGCCATTGAGTGTTGTGGGAGCAAAACCCGAATCCATCCCCTCGCCCAGCATGCCCCCGCGATCAAACCAACTCAGCGCGCTCTTCGTGCTGAACGCACGCTGCCAGCCCTCGAAGGGCCCGAGTTCAAACATGGCCACGAAGCCCGCCTCACGAAGCGCGGGCAGGTTCGGCAACACCGCAAGCACACAGACAACACCTGCAGCTAAAGCGCAGATGCGCCATCCGAACCGCTCTGCGCGGGATCGCAGAAAAAAACTCGCTGCGGCAAGCGCACCAAGCACCGGCAGGGCCATGAGCCCCGTTTTTCCATAAGCCAGTGCGAGCAGGGAAAAAAAGACGCCAAAAACCAAGGCCGAGCGCACCGTCCCCTCGCGCACGAGTCCCACAAGGGCCCAGAAAACCCAAGGCAGCACGGCCAGCGAGACCACCACCACGAAGTGCTCAAAGCCAGCCGCCCGCGTCAGCACCGAGGGATTCAGCAAAAACAACCCCGCACCGATCCAGGCCGATGCGCTACCAACATTCCAGCGCTTCAGGAAAAAATACATCCCCGCCGCGCCAGCCAATAGACAGAAACCCACAGCCACTTTCGAACCAGCCAGAAAGCCAAACGGTAGGGCGGTCGCCAGCAGGACCACATTGGAAATCATATACCCCCACGCCATTGCTAGGCTCGTTCCCTGAAGAAAACTCGGCGACCACCACGGCAGGCCGCCCACACTTTGCACGCCTCGGAAAAAATCCCCCGCCTTCGCAAAGTTGGCCAACAACTCCTGATCCGAAATCGGCATGCGAACCCACCACAGGATTACAGCGGCAACGAGGCAGAACAGGACGCCCGCCGCGCAAAAGTTTTTCCATTTTGCCATCACGATCCAACGCTTTTACAGCCCGTCCCCTCATCCGCCAAGCGCGGCGGGAGCATTTTACTATCGCAAGTTATTTGCATTTCTTATTTGACTCTTGCAACACACTTGCATATTCACCGCTCTCCATTTTATGAAAAAGACACTCTTTACTGCACTCGCCATCCTAGCTCTTGCACCGCTCGCCGGAGCCCACGGCATCGCCCAGAACCACCGCGAAACCCAAACGGAAGTCAACCAGGCGCTGGATACCGGCACGCAGCCGCTCACCGGCCACGAAGGCCACGCGCATGCTCAGACCTCGCCCAGCGGCAAAAACTTCAAAGCCCCCGCGATGGAAACCGAGACCCGCATCTGGGGCGCGACCATTGCAACTGAATGGGCGAGCCGCCACATCCACTATGGCGTGAACGAAACCGGCAATGGCGGCGTCTACATAACCGAAGCAGGCGTTTGGATCGGAGACTTCACTGCAAGCGTCTGGAGTGGCTTCGGGACCTCAAACAGCTTTCAGGAGTGGGATTTCACCGCCGGCTACAATTTTGACCTCGGGGCGGTGTTTTTGATTCCCGGTTATAATTTGAGGTATTTGCCCGAAGGAACGTCCGAAGTGGAATCGCCCGAAGGTGAGGCACACGAAGAGGAAGAGGAGGGCCATGCCGATCACGCCCACAAAACCTACGGCAACGAACTCTTCGTCGTCCTTGGCACAAACAAAATCCCGTATGTGACACCCAGCACGGCCTTCATTTGGGATCTCAACAACACACCGGGTGCGTTTTTGGAATTCCGTCTTGATGGCGAAATCCCGATTTACAAAGAAATCGTCACCCTCGAACCCTACGCTCTCCTCGGTGTGAACCTAGGCTACAACACACGCTCCTACTACGGTTGGAACAGCTTCCAATTCGGCCTCGAAGCAAACTGGCAAATCAACAAAATCATCAGCGCCTTTGCCGGCATCAACTACAGCCTCGCCATGACCGCCCTGCAGGACATCGACCAAGGCAACGAAGTCTGGATCAATGTTGGCCTGAGCTTCACATACTAAAAAAGCGACACGACCTCGAGCGCGGTTAATGGTCATTTCCAAAAAAAATAGTGGCCGCAGATATTCAGAATCCTTATAAAACGCGGCATGAGCGACTTGGCTGCTTTTCATTCAAACCTCCACACCGCCGTGAAAGCCCGTTTGGACATTGTCGCTGACCATGCCTTTCGCGATCGCGATTCGTCGGCCCATTTGGAGGCTTTGAAGTGTGCGGCAGCCCGACTGGACTCGCTCGTGGCAACCTTGCCCACTGCGACAGACCCGACCCTTCGCCACTACTTGGAGCGTCAGAGCTACACTAAAGCCCTCGCTTGGCTTGAGGCGGCCCTGTTGGAATAAGCCCGCCACCATCTCCTCAACGTGAAATTCCTAGCTTGCTTGAGGTGGCATGTTTTTTTGAAGCAAAGTATCGCTGGTCTTGCTCTTGCAGCATTTTTTCCACTCGCAGGCCAAGCTGACCTGACGATAAATATCCCAACTCGCGAGATTCAGGTCGTTCTACCCACAGAATTTGAGGGCCAAGCCATCAGCTCCGTCGCTGCAGCAGGAGGCGGAGATTTCAACTTGGGAGCCTTTCTGGGGGCCGATGCTTACTACAGCAACTCCACGCCACTGACTGGACAAAATACCGTCACCTATAATCTCGAAGCAGGACATATTTGGAATGGCCACGAATCCCTGAGTCACGTCACGCATTTTGTGCAGGACACGGACGCCTATGGTTCCACGGCTGCAGACTTGTATGACCGCCATGCGACTTGGGCAGGGATGCTCATCGGGGGGCGGCAATCAGCCAGCGGCGGGAATCTCAAGCAACAAGGCATCTCGTACGGCACGGATTTGCGGAGTGCAGCTTTTGCGACTGGATGGAACGGCTCTTCCTATGCGCTTTCGTTCGGCATCTCGGAGGATAGCTACCTCACTGCTTTCAACACCGCGTTTGCCAATGCGGATGTGATCAACTCCAGCTTCGGGTACACCGATCCAGGCGGCGTGAATGCACTGACCGTTTATTCCGACGCCATGGTTTTTCAAAACCCCACAGTGACCTATGTGACCTCTGCGGGAAACTCCGGCCCCTCGCCAAATACAGTGGGAGCGCCAGGTTCCGGATACAATACGATCACAGTCGGAGCCCTTGGAAATGCCAATACCTATGACTCGGTCGCATCCTTCAGCAGTCGCGGCGCGCAGGATTTTTCTTATTATTCCGGGAATTCGATCATAACGGTCTCGGGCGTACGCGCTGCGGTGGATATCAGCGCACCTGGCACCTCGCTCACTAGTGCCTTCTACGGCGGACAGACAGGTGGCAACAATCCCACACTCTCGGGATCAAGCAACCAAGGCACCAGTGCAAGCGCCTACTCCCTCGACATCGCTGGCACGAGCTTCTCGGCACCTCTTGTCGCTGGAGGGGCGGCCTTGATTGCCAGTGCAGCAAAAACCCTGCCTTCTCTCGCATCAAACGACGAGGCCCGCAGCAGTCTCATCACCAAGTCCCTGCTTCTCACAGCTGCGGATAAGACCGCAGGCTGGTCAAACGGCCAGACGACCTCCAACGGGGTTACCACCACGACACAATCCCTCGACTACAACGTGGGAGCTGGGCGGATGAACCTTGAAAAAACCTTCGAAATTCAAACTCGTGGCCAGACTGGAGTCAGTGGCACATCCCTAGGATCCCAAGGAACTGTTGCAGAATTGGGCTGGGACTACGGAGCAAGCACGTTGGGAACGAATAATGACTACATTCTATCGAATCCCATCTCAGCCAACACGACATTCACAACGACACTCACCTGGAATCGAATCCGAGAATATGAGCCAAGTACGGGGTTTCTTTATGAGGACGCTCAAGCAAACCTCAACCTCTCGCTCTGGTCGCTTGGATCGAATCAAACCTTCGACACGCTCGTGGCACAGTCCCTGAGCCTCTACAATCCAGTGGAGCACCTCGCCATCAGCATTCCTACCACGGGATACTACGGCCTTCGCGTGAGCTACGCTGGCAACACTTTCGACAACCTCGGCTTCTGGGGAACCGGCAACTTCAGGCAGGACTATGGAATCGCCTGGAGCGGTGAGGCGGTGCCGGATGTGGCTTGGAACGTTGCATCCCAGGCTTCCACATGGAACGCCACAAGCGGTACGACGATCTACTCTGACGTGGTTTTCTCGAACGCAGCAGGACCCCAAACCTTAAGCGTAAGCGGTGCACAGGCCGCGAGGGGCCTATCGATCCAAACCGGAAACCTCACCATTGGCGGAGTTAACAACCCCTCTCTGAACATCGGGGAAAGTGGGATCACCATCTCGGCCAATGCCACCGGCCCTACCACCTTGGCAGCCTCGCTACCGCTCATCCTTTCTGCAAACCAGACATGGACGAATTCCTCCAATAAAACGCTTCGAATCGCCAGCGATACTACCATTTCAAATGGGAAGGAACTCGTACTCGGAGCCAATGCAGGCGACATAGAAATCAACGGCCGCATGAGTGGCAATGGCTCCAACCTCCGCAAAACCGGTAACTCCACACTCACCCTCAGTGGCAATAGCAGCCTCTCCG
This sequence comes from Verrucomicrobiota bacterium, assembly GCA_009886045.1. GTDB lineage: Bacteria > Verrucomicrobiota > Verrucomicrobiia > Chthoniobacterales > Terrimicrobiaceae > UBA967. The sequence goes on along the minus strand of VFJO01000066.1, from coordinate 2,530 downwards.
GCCACACAAGCATTGAAGAAGGAAAGCTTGTTGTGAACGGCTCACTGAACAACAGCCAACTGACGGTGGAATCCGGGGGCGTCCTGGCGGGAAGTGGTTCAGTTGGCTCCACCGTGATTCAAAACGGAGGAATCCTTGCCCCTGGAAACTCCCCTGGCAGGCTCACTGTGAATGGCAATGCGACTTGGCTTGGAGGCGCCAGCTTCCAGTGGCAAGTTGCCTCAGCCAATACGAACCCCTTGCTGCAGACGGGGGCCGGGGTGAATTGGGACATTTTCGATGTGAGCGGAATTCTCACTCTCAGCGGGCTGAACAGTACGGCATTCAACCTCAACCTCTGGACGTTGTCCGGAATGGGCCCGGATACAAATGGCGCAATCGCGGGTTGGAATTCCTCGGTCGGTAGCACTTGGCTTTTTGCCAGCGCCGCAGGAGGCATTAATCTGAATGGACTCAATCTCTCGCCAAACACCGACTACACATCGCTTTTTGATATCCACACCGAAGCATTCGGCGGTACAACCGGATGGCAAGGCGGGCTGCCATCCAGCTTCCGGGTGGTAACACTCGATGGTGCGAGCAACCTATACCTGCAAGCCATTGCCAGCGGAACCACACCAGCTCCGGAGGCCAATCAAGTCGCCGCCTCGATTCTTTGCCTTATCCTCGCCGGCAGCTTCTTCGCCTTGCGACGAATTAAGTTACAACGTGGCAATTGAGTTTGCCTTCTGATTGCCTCCCAGCGTGTCCAACTTTCTCTCAGCCCCGATCAACCTCGCCGCGACACTGCAAAGCGGGCAAGTCTTTCACTGGCACCAAGAGCCAGATGCGTCCTGGAGCGGGCTCATAGACAAGATGCCGGCGCGGGTTTCCGAAAAAGATCGGCGATTAATCATTCAAAAGGGCGATCCCGAAACCATCGCCAAGCACTTTGCACTCGATCATCCGCTGGAAAAAATAGTCGCCGCTTTTCCAAAGGATGCCATGAGCCAAGCCGCCCTTCGATCCTGCCAAGATATACGAATCATGCGCCAACCCCGCTGGGAATGTACGGCGACTTTTATCACAAGCTCCATGAAGCAAGTCGCCCACATCCGCTCCATGTCACTCGCCATCCGGGAACGTTTCGGCCAAAGCGTGGAGGGATCAAAAATCTCGGCGTATCCTTCCTTTGAGACGCTAGCGGCCTCCTCGGCGGCTGCCCTCCGAGATTGTGGCCTCGGGTATCGGGCCGAAAACCTGCTCAAAACAGCAAGGATTTTAGCCGAAGGCGGCCTGGATCTTGATTCCCTCGCCAAACAAAAAAACCCCTTACTTCGCCAATCCCTTACGAAGCTTCCGGGAGTGGGCGTGAAGGTTGCGAACTGCATCCTTCTCTTCGCCTACGAGCGCCTCGATGCCGTACCGATCGATACATGGATTCACCGCATTCTCCTAGCGATGCGCGGAGGCCGCGATGGTACAGCGACCGAGTTGGCCCGATATGCCAGGCGGCGCCTTGGACCATACGCAGGCTATGTGCAGCAGTACCTCTTCCACCACGCGCGTTCCCTGAAGAAATCCATCTCTCCACCTTCTCCGTAAATTTCACAACTCCCTTCCCGAAATTCTCTCTCGCGATTTTAAAGCGAGGGATGTTCTTTAGACCAAATGAAATTGATCTCATGGAACGTGAACGGCATCCGTTCAATACTAGGCAAGGGCTTTCTGGAATATCTCGAAGCTGAAAAGCCCGACGTAATCTGCCTGCAGGAAGTCAAAGCCCGCGCGGAACAGGTACCGCAGGATTTTGAAGGATATGAGGTCTTCTGGAATGCTGCGATCAAGCCTGGCTACTCCGGCACCGCAATCCTCACACGCAAAAAACCCGCCAGCATCGTCTATGGGATCGCACGCGAGGAACACGATAAAGAGGGCCGCGTCATCAGCGCCGATATGGGGGATTTTTTCTTGGTGAACGTATACACGCCAAACTCGCAGCGCGAACTCACACGACTCGACTACCGCACACGTGAATGGACACCGGCATTTATTAACCACTTGAACGAACTTGAAAAAATCAAACCCGTCATCTTTTGCGGCGACATGAATGTGGCTCACCAAGAGATCGACCTGGCGCGACCAAAGGAAAACACACGCAAAGCAGGTTTCACCACCGAAGAACGCGAGGGCTTCGACCAGATACTCGATACCGGCTTTATCGATACCTTCCGCCACTTTAATTCAGGCGCTGGACACTACACGTGGTGGAGTTACCAAAATGGAGCCCGCGATAGGAATATCGGCTGGCGCATCGACTACTTCTGCGCATCCGCGAAGCTCAAGCCTGCCCTCAAATCCGCCTTTATCCACGACCATGTCCGAGGCAGCGACCACTGCCCCGTGGGCCTGATAATAAATTAGTGAACCTTTTAAAAAAAATTGTAACTACTCAGGTAGGCGCGAGCGGGTGATGGCTCGGGGATTTTTGAGCGGGCAGTGGCTGTTTTTTTGTTTAGGTGCCCGAGAGGTTCAGGAGGAGTTGGGGGTT
>VFJO01000109.1 GCA_009886045.1 Verrucomicrobiota bacterium | reverse complement strand
GCAGGCGGCGCAAATGCCGAGTTTGATGTTCTGCCGAGTGGAGCGCGTTTTGTAAGTGGTACCGCATGCACACACGATGACCGACTCTTGGTAGTCTGGATGAATTTCTGGCTTCATTTTTGAAAAGGTTGTGTATCGTAACCCTCCGCGACTATCTGGCAATAGGAATCACCTCCTTAATGAATATTTTTTTAAAAGCAACTCTCGGCATTTTCTTCACTGCTCTTCTCTCATCACCTGCACAAGAGGCGACTCCCACTCCCAATCCGGAGGCTGGCAAGGATTACCAAGCCATTCTTGATGCGGCTAAAAAGGTCGGCTCGGGGGAGTTTCAGAAACAGGAACAGGCGACACCCGAGGAATACCGCGAATACATCCATCTCCTAAATCAAATCGTCGAAACTGATACTCTCAGCCTGAACTGGACCAGCACGGCCAAGGCATTCGAAAAGCAGGCCTCACAAGTCAAACAAAGCATTTCCGATTTTAAAGCTCCGGACATCAATCCGGAAAATGGACTCGCGCTTTTTGACGCCGCAAGAGTCGATGAATGGCAGGCCGAAAGTTGGATCGAAGCACTAAACAAAATTGGACTCGCCCGCGCGGATCGGGAAATCAAGTTGTTTGAATCGCTGAAAAGCGAACAGCTGAAACTCCAAACGCTTCAAGCAATCGGCCCCACAGCATCACCCCACGATGCTTGGCTTCTCAAACTCCAGGAGACACGTGTGCAATCCATCCTCGCCGAGCATTCTCTGAGCACCAACAAACAAAGCTGGCAAGCTGACATGGACTTGCAACGCACTCTCATCCAGCTCGCAAAATTGAACATATCCAGCCTCGAGGGTCGCGTCACCTTTCCATCGAGTCTCCTCGAATCAAGGCTCAACGATGTTCAAAAAGCCGGGGACAATTTTACAGAGTCCGTGGCCAGAGTCGGGAATGAAATCAATGCTCTGGCGTCCAAAAATCCCGTGCCCGGCAACAAGGAAGTTGGCGACATGCTTGTGGAAAGTTTCGAAAACCAACTCCAGCTTTTTGAATATTACCGCATTGGACTCATGATCACAGGCCAAATCTGGCAATCGCGGTACGATCTTTGGAACACATCAAATCCGACCTCACTCGAGCAAATCAGCCGTTTGTTGGAGGAAAAATTTAAGGATTCCGAAGCGACTCTCCAGCTCATCTCGGGACATCGAGCCAAGCTGCAAGACCGCTGGAAAAAGGCCTCGCTTGATTTTGCAGGCAATAAAACCCAAGTCCAATCCACTAGCACGAACCCTGTTGATGCAGTTTTCCAACAAGAAGAGGCCATCCTTTCACAGTGGGAAAACGGATTTTCCTCACTCGTCCAACTCATAAAACTCACCAAGGCGGATCTCAACGCCAAGCAGAAGATGCTCGGCTTTGGAGAAAAAATGGAAGCTGCTGCCGGATCCCTAGGCACCCACTTCTCTGGCTTATGGAATACAGAGATTTTCACCCTCAACGACTCGGTCTTCGTCAACGGCGTGGTCGTCCAACGCCCTAGTTCCGTAACGCTTGGGATGTTGATCATCGCGCTGGGGATGCTCGTCATTGGCGGTCTGGCCTCAGCAGCATTCAGCCGATGGCTTCGTTCCCGACTCGCTGCAAAATTCGGTTTGGATGCCACCACAGGTGCCATACTTCAAAAGTTCACCCACTTCATTCTCTTGGGAGGCATCTGCCTCATCGCGCTGGCTGTCGTTAAAATTCCACTCACGATTTTCGCCCTCCTTGGCGGCGGTACTGCCATTGCTTTGGGCTTTGGTGCCCAACAGCTCGTGAACAATCTCATCAGCGGCATTATTCTTCTGTTTGAACGTCCGATCCGGATTGGCGACATCATTGAAGTCGAGAAATTCTCCGGCATGGTCACTGCCATCGGAACCCGCTGCTGCCAACTCCGCCGAATCGATGGCGTTGAAATCCTCATTCCGAACAGCGTGATTCTGCAAAACACGGTTGTAAATTGGACGCTGAGCAACCGGCATGCCCGTCAGGATTTTCGCGTGGGAGTCGCTCATGGGGCACCGCTCAACAAGGCCATTCGTATTATTCATGATATTGTTGCCGCTCAAGAAGAGGTTCTCAAAGACCGGAACGTCGAAGTGTTCCTTGAGGACTTTCAGAGGGATTCGCTGATCCTTTCCGTCTTTTACTGGATAGACAAAACCAACCCCCGCACCGCTAACGCGCTGCCCGGCGAGATGCGCTTGGCAATCTATGAGGCTTTTCAAGCCGAGGGAGTCCTCTTGGCGCTACCCCAAAGGGAAGTCCACCTCGCTACGGTTACTCCCCTCGCCATTCAGATCATTCCGCCTCCAAAGTAACATGCCTATCCCGCTCAGCAAAGGGAACCCCGCCTTGGCGCGAAACATTTTTTCCGATGATCGTTCAAATTTTTGGCCGCTAGTCGGGACGTGTTTGAAGGAATGCTTTGCAGCAGGTAGTCGCTTGACCGTATAAAATCAAACCAATGTCTAAAAAGATCGCGCCGGTTACCCAGTCCGATTTCATCAAAGCCTATCGTCTCATGCTGACCTCGCGTGTGCTGGAGGAAAAACTCGCCGGCCTTTACCGAGCGGGCATGATTAAAGGTGGAGTCTTCCTGGGCCGCGGCCAAGAGGCACTCAGCGTTTCGGTAGGTATCCAGCTCCGGCGCGGAGACATTTTTGCCCCTCTCATTCGGGACCAATGCGGACGCCTTGCTTTCGGTGACTCGGTGCTTGATACCCTCCGCACATATCTTGGCTCGCAACTCGGATCGATGCGGGGCCGCGACGGCAATATCCATCGCGGGCGTCCACGTGATGGATACTACGCCATGATCAGCCACCTCGGAGCCATGATTCCTGCTGTAACGGGCGCGCTTCTGGCCCGTCGGCTCAAGGGTGAGCAGGGTGTTGTGGGAGCCACGTGTATCGGCGAAGGAGGGACATCAACTGGAGCCTTCCACGAGGGATTGAATGCAGCAGCTGTGGAGAAGCTTCCGCTCATCGTCGTCGTTGCCAACAATCAATACGCTTACTCCACGCCCAACTCCCGGCAATACGCCTGCACCGATCTTATCGATAAAGCTATTGGCTACGGAGTGGGGTCACACAAAGCCGATGGCACCAGCCTGCTCGATTGCCTGCAGACACTTCGTAACGCCATCCATACAGCCCGCGAAGGGGGAGGCCCCCAGTTGGTCGTTGCAGATCTCTTGCGGCTTGTTGGACATGGCGAGCACGATGACTTCGCTTACCTTGATCCAAAATTAAAAAAGTCGGCCATCGGTTCTGATTGCGTCCTTTCAGCTGAAAAACACATTATCGAGAACGGTTGGCACACCGCTGAAGAGCTTGCGGCTTGGAGGCGTGAGACCGAGGAGGAAATCAATGCTACAGCCGACCGTGTGCGCCGCGAACCCTCGCCAGACCCGAGCGAGGACGACTGGGCCGCCCTCTCACGGCCAGAGTACCGAGAACAATACGCAGCCTCATGATCACTTACCTCGAAGCCATACGCCTGGCTCAACAAAAAGCCCTCGCTACCGATGCCCGCGTTTTTCTTTACGGCCAAGATATCGGAAGTTTTGGAGGAGCCTTCAAGGCCACTAAAAACCTTGCTGCGGAGTTTCCCGGGAGAGTTCTAGATGCGCCACTCAGCGAGGACGCAATCATTGGCATGGCGATCGGTGCTGCCATCGAAGGCGCCCGGCCGATTGTCGAAATGCAATTCGCCGACTTCTCGACTTGCGGATTGAATCAGATCGTCAATCACGCAGCGACCCTCTTTTATCGCACAAATGTGCCTTGCCCTATTGTGGTTCGTCTTCCCTCAGGGGGAACCTCCGGTGGAGGCCCCTTTCATAGCCAAAGCCTAGAGGCGATTTACGCCCATTGGCCAGGCCTAGTAGTGGTCACTCCAGCAACGGTCGAGGACGCCTACTCTATGCTTCTCGAGGCTGTGAACATCGACGACCCGGTTATTTTTTGTGAACACAAATTCCTCTATTATCATCTGAAAGCAGAGAAGTTGCCCGATACGGCCTTACCGATCGGCAAGGCACGCATTGCGCGGGCCGGCCGCGATGCAACCATCGTGACTCATGGCGCCATGCTTCACGAATCCCTCGCCGCCGCACTAGAACTCACCGAAGATGGCTACGAAATCGAAGTCGTCGATCTGCGCAGCGTCAAGCCACTCGACACTGACACCATTTTGGCCTCCGTGGCACGTACCGGCCGCCTACTCTGCGTGAGTGAGGAATGGCCTTGGGGTGGCGTTACTGCGGAGGTTTTAGCCCGTGTCTCCTCGGAGGGCTTCGGCCTTCTCGATGCCGCACCCATGCGAGTTAACGCCAAAGACACACCTGTCCCCTACCATCCCGATCTTTGGGCGGCCCACCGCCCCACCGCATCCACCATTGCCGCTGCAGCAAGGCGGCTCCTTCAAATCTGACATACCATGGCTCTCGTTCCTATTAAAATGCCCCAACTTGGTGAATCCATCGCCGAGGCGACCATCGTTCGCGTCCTTTTTAAAGAAGGCGACAGCATCCAAGCTGATGCCGACCTGATTGAAGTCGAAACAAACAAAGCCATGATGGCCGTCACGGCTCCATGCTCGGGAACCATCACCGAAATGCTGGCCGAAGATGGAGTCAGCTATCCCGTTGGGGCCATTCTTGGGCAGATCGAGGTAAGCGTCGAGGAAGCCAAGCGCCTTGGTTTGGATGAAGAGGAAAAACCATCGCGGAAACCTGCAAAGAAGTGTTCCGACGCACCCCCTGCCCCACAAAAAGTCGAGCCGACTATCCCAGGAGGCTTGCCAGTTCCTGCACACGCTGGAGGAGTCACCTACCTCTCGCCCCGTATGAAGGCACGCATGTCGGACCTCGGCCTCCGCGCAGCGGATCTCTCTGGAATAGCCGGCAGCGGTGCTGGCGGACGTGTTACGATAGAGGACCTCGAGCGCTTCATGGGAAGCATTGAGAACAACAAAATCACTCCTGCCTCCCCGATGCGAAAGGCCGTAGCCGATGCCATGATCCGGAGTTGGTCGCGTCCGCTGGCGACCGTCGGAATTCCCATTCGCCTTGATAAACTTCTTGCCCACCGCAAAGCACATCCCTCCAAGCCAGGGCCAGCTCTCTATGCGCTCCGGGCTCTCGCTGTGGCTCTTGGTGAGAATAGCGCGCCTGCCGGACGCCTCGTTGGCGAAAGCATCGTGCATCCGCCTTCGGTAGATATTGGTTTTGCAGTGGAAGCGGAGGATGGAGTGATGGTGCCAGTGATTCGAAATGCCGATCAGTTCCCGCTCGACGACTTGGTCTCCCGTTACAACCGCCTTGTCGAACTCGCCCGTCAGCGCCGCCTGCCGGCAGCAGATACCGGCGGATCCATTGCTACGATCACGAACTACGGCACCTTCGGCCTCACTCTTGCCACGCCGATTCCTCTTCCCGAGCAGACTATCCTCCTTGGAATGGGCGCTGGACAAACAGTTCCGAACTGGAATCCGAAGCTGGAAGAATTTGTTCCGGTCGTGGAAGCCATGTTCACACTCAGCTTCGACCATCGCGTGCTCGATGGCGGCGCAGCCGGGCGGCTGCTCAAGTGTATCGCGGAGTTACTCAACGCTCCGGAAACGCTCTAAGTCGGGAGAGACCAGACCGTCTCCCCTCTTACGATCGTGCGAACGGCACGACCGCGCCAATTGTGACCGTGGAACGGGGTGTTTTTGGACAACGAGGCCGATTGGTCTTTATCAAAAGTCCAATCCAGCCGTGGGTCGATGAGTACGATATCTGCAGGCGCACCGATGCCGAGCGTGCCGCGGTCTAATTTGAGAAGAGCGGCGGGTTCCGAAGTGAACAGCGCGATAAGGCGTGGCAGATCGATCGCTTCGCGTTGATGCACGAGGACATCGTGAAAAATGGCAAACTGAGTTTCGAGGCCAGTGATGCCAAAGGGTGCGTGATCAATTTCCACTTCCTTCTCGTAAGAGGCATGCGGCGCGTGGTCACTGCAAAGGATGGTCAGCGTGCCATCTGCAATCCCTTTGATAATGGCATCGATGTCCTCCTGCGTACGCAGGGGTGGGTTCATTTTAAAATTGGTATCGAAGGCTGCGAGCGTGGCATCGGTGAGCGCAATATGGTGAGCGCAGACCTCGCCGGAAATTTTCACTCCCCTCGCCCGGGCTTCACGGATGAGGCGCACACTGCCGCTGGAGCTGATATGCTGGCAGTGGATCGGCGAGTCGCAGAGTTCAGCCAACATGATGTTGCGAGCCACGATCATTTCCTCACCTGCACGAGGCCAACCAGGAAGACCGAGTCGGAGACTCCACTCGCCCTCATGCATGATGCCATCCCCTACGATCGAGTAGTCTTGGCAGTGGTCCATTACGGTAAGACCAAACATGCGCGCATATTCAACAGCCCGCCTCATGATCTCGTGGTTCTGGATGCAGTGGCCATCATCGGTGAGAGCCACAACCCCAGCTTGAAAAAGGGAACCAAAAGGCGCGAGTTCCTCCCCTTTCAACCCCTTCGAGATCGCTCCAGTGCAAAGAACATTCACGCAGGCTTCGCGCGCCGCTTTTTCCTTGATCCACGTGATCGTCGCGGCGCTATCTGCCGGAGGGGTTGTATTTGGCATGGCCACGATGGTGGTGAAGCCTCCTGCGGCGGCAGCGCGCGTGCCACTGGCTATCGTCTCCTTATGCGATTGACCAGGCTCGCGGAGGTGGACATGGATGTCGATGAGCCCAGGTGCCACGACGAGGCCAGAAGCATCGATCGTTTCAGTTGCCTCGCCGACTTGTGCGGTGGTGATTTGACCGTTGGCAATCCAGAGGTCTGCTGATTCATCGCGGCGATTGGCGGGGTCAATGACTCGCCCATTCACGATACGGGTAATTTTTTTCATGAGGGTACACCGGCACCGCCGGCACAGGAGTAAAGAACAGCCATGCGAACGGCAATTCCGTTTGTGACTTGCTCGAGGATCACGCTTTGAGCCCCGTCGGCCACGTCGCTGTCGATTTCGATACCCCGATTAATTGGGCCCGGGTGCATGATGAGGCAGGATGGCTTCAACTTGGCAGCGCGGGCTTTGGTGAGGCCAAAGAGGGCGACATATTCGCCAAGGCCGGGAAAGTATTCCTTACGCTGACGCTCGTGCTGGATGCGGAGAAGGTTGACCACATCCGCCTCGGCGAGGACGTCATCGATACGATGAATGACGCGGACGCCAAGTTTTTCAAAACTTTTGGGAACCAGCGTCGAGGGTCCAACAAGAGTGACTTTGGCACCGAGTTTCAGGAGTCCAAAAATATTTGACCGGGCGACACGACTGAAGAGGATGTCGCCGACAATGGAAACATTGAGGCCCTCGATGCGACCGAATTTTTCGCGAATGGTGAAGATGTCGAGCAAACCTTGCGTAGGGTGTTCGTGAGCCCCATCGCCCGCATTGATGATGCTTGATTCCAAGCGTTCGGCGAGGAACCGGGAAGACCCCGGCGAACTATGGCGGAGAACGATAATATCTGCCTGCAGAGCTTGAAGGTTGAGCGCGGTGTCTTTGAGGGTTTCTCCTTTTTGGAGGCTCGAAGCAGTGGCCGAAATGTTCACCACGTCCGCACTCAGGCGCATCGCTGCAATCTCGAACGACGTCCGAGTTCGAGTGCTGGGCTCAACGAAAAAATTGACAAGCGTCTTGCCGCGGAGTGCGGGGACCTTTTTAAGGCTACGCTTGCCGACGCCTTTGAAGGCACGGGCGGTATCGAGGAGAAAGGTGATCTCGTCTGCATCGAGTTCATCCAATCCGGTCAGGTCTTTTCGTTTCCAGGAGCTCATGGTTTGATGACGAACACCGAGTCGGGAACAGAGTCCAAATTTTCAAAACGGACGCGGATTTTTTGCTCGAGCGATGTCGGAAGATTTTTGCCCACGTAGTCTGGCCGGATAGGAAGTTCCCGATGGCCTCGATCCACGAGGACAGCCAGTTGGATGATTGAGGGGCGTCCGAATGAGGCCAACGCGTCCAGAGCAGCGCGAGTGGTGCGACCGGTAAAAAAAACATCGTCCACTAGAACCAGTGGGCGGTTGTCGATATCCATCGGAAGGCGGGTGACTTCAAGAGCCGTAACCCTACCACGGGTCGAGAGATCATCTCGGTGCATCGAGATATCCAATGTCCCAAAATAAGGGCGTACGCCTTCGATTTTCTCGATGTGGTCGGCGAGGCGACGGGCCACTTCCACGCCACGTGTGGGGATTCCAGCAAGGACGAGCTTATTGAGGGAGTCATGGCGCTCGACGATCTCGTGGGCCATGCGGCGAATGGCTTTCTCCATGGACTCGGCGTCCATGACCATTTGCTGGGTACTTTCCGATATGTGTGGGTCTGCTTTCATTTCTCCTTTGCGGCCTCACAGGACCGCTTTAAAGGACAGATGGGGGTTGTTAAGCTGGTTGGTGGGAATGACTCCTTAGAGTTTTTACTCGGTTGGTTCGCCAGCCGGAGCGGTATTTTAGAATCCAATCAAGAAGTGCTTTTTCAAATCCGATATCCCGACCGACTTTTTCGCTTTCGATCCATTTGTGGCGCAAAATTTCGTCCCGCTCAGCGAGGAATTCTTTGTATAAGACTGAGTTTGTTACCAAGTCAGATGTTTCGGTGGGGGGAGGATTCATAGAGATAATAGATATCATGTGCACCGAAATTTCAAGGAATTGTTAAAACATACTCAGCAGGCACTTGTCAAATCCCCCAATGAGAATGTTCAAAAGGCTTGAAGAAGTTCAGGATTTTCATTGGAGAGATGCAGAGCTTGGAGGAATGTAGTTGGCAGAGTGAACGATCTTTTTGCTCAAGAACCTGTTGAAATCGATGCTGACGCTCCCCTTGCTGCTCGAATGCGGCCGCGCACGTTGGACGAGTATTGTGGCCAAGAGCACCTGCTTGCTCAGGGCAAACTTTTACGCCGTGCAATTGAGGCAGATCGTATTTCTTCGCTGATCCTTTTTGGCCCTCCGGGAACGGGAAAAACCACGCTGGCGCAAGTCATCGCTGGTGCTACGGCTTCACCATTTGAGCGCCTGAGCGGGGTTGAGAGCAACGTCGCAGATATCCGTAGAGTCATTGCCAGGGCAGCTTCCAGGCGAAACTCTGGCGGCAGAACGATTCTATTTGTGGATGAGATTCACCGCTTCAATAAAGCGCAGCAGGACGTGCTTCTACCCGAAGTTGAAAATGGCAGAATCCGCCTGATCGGGGCGACGACGCAGAATCCGTTTTTCAGCATCAACAGCGCATTGATTTCCCGATCGCAAGTTTTTGAGCTGCTCCCCCACTCCGAGAGCGAGCTTCTTGTTTTGATCGAGCGCGCATTATCCGATGTCGAACGGGGTCTGGGGGGGATGAATATTCATATTTCTCCAGATGCGGCGGCCTTTCTTGCGAAGCTGAGCGACGGAGATGCACGAAAATGCCTCAATGCCCTTGAAATTGCGGCCCTCACGTGCCCGCCTGCGAAAGACGGAGGGATTCATATCGACCTCGCCAACGCCCAAGAAAGCATACAAAAAAAAGCCGTCGTCTACGATGGCACGGGGGATGCCCATTACGACACGATCAGCGCCTTTATTAAGAGCATTCGGGGGAGCGATCCGGACGCAGCGATTTATTGGTTGGCAAAAATGCTCCACGCTGGTGAAGAAATACGTTTCATCACGCGCAGGCTTATTATTTGTGCCAGCGAGGACATCGGCTTGGCGGATTCGAATGCCCTGCTTGTCGCGCAAGCAGCGGCTCAAGCTGTCGAATTCATCGGCCTGCCTGAGGCAAATTTGCTGCTCGCTCATGCCACTCTCTATCTAGCAACAGCCCCGAAGAGCAATAGTGCGACCGTGGCAATCGGGAAGGCATCGGAAGAAGTTAGGGAAGGCCGCACCCTCGCTGTGCCAGAACATTTGCGCGATGGACACTACGCCGGCTCCGAGCGACTTGGCCATGGCAAGGGCTATCTCTACAGTCATGATTTTGAGGGGTCCTACGTGCCCCAGGCCTACCTGCCCGAGGGTCGGCGTTTTTACACTCCTACCGAAAATGGATTGGAAAAACGCATCAAAGAACGCCTTGATCACTGGCGTACCCTCTTCGAATTAGAAAAAAAAGAGGACGCCCGAAAGTCGTAGCGCCCTCTTTTTGTTGGAATTTGACTAGCTTCTTTAGAGTGTCTTGCAGAACTCTTCGATGCGATCGAGGCCGGATTTAATGACATCCAAGCTGGTAGCATAGCTCAAGCGCACGGTGCGGTCGTCACCAAAGGCAACACCGGGAACAAGAGCTACGTTGGCTTTCGAAAGAAGACGATCTGCAAAATTCTGGGACTTCAGGCCGAGGGCGCTTATATTTGCTAGAACATAAAAAGCGCCCTGCGGACGGACAGCTGAAATGCCAGAAATCTGAGTGAGGCGCTCGAACATGTACTGGCGGCGAATATCAAATTCGTCCCGCATGTCATTCACGCACTGCTGATCTCCAGTAAGGGCTGCAAGACCACCGTACTGCGCAAAGGAGCAGGGATTAGAAGTCATGTGGCTCTGCATGGAATCAATCACGCGGGCGATTGGCTCTGGAGCAGCTAGGTATCCAAGGCGCCATCCAGTCATGGAATAGGCTTTGCTAAAACCGTTCACTGTAATCGTGAGATCGTAAGCTTCGGGCGAGATTGAAGCGATGCTGATGTGCTCGGCCCCATCATAGGTGAGCTTTTCGTAAATTTCGTCAGAGAGGATAAAGATATCCTCCTCGGCGGCGACTTCAGCCAGGGCTTTGAGTTCATCTCGGGTGTAGATAGAGCCGGTTGGGTTGCCGGGCGAGTTGATGATGATCATCTTCGTCCGCGGCGACATCGCATTTTCAAAATCCTCTGGCGTGATCTTCCAGTTGTTCTCCTGAGTGGTCTCAACGAAGACGGGTTCACCACCAACGAGACGAACCATTTCTGGGTAGCTGAGCCAATAAGGCGCTGGGATAATCACCTCGTCGCCTTCATTCACCACAGCAGCGATCGCATTGAAACACGAATGTTTGGCACCGCTGCTGACAACAACTTGGCTCGGCTTGTAATCGAGACCGTTGTCTTTGAGAAATTTTTGAGAAATTGCTTGGCGGAGTTCCGGAATCCCCGAGCTGGGCGTATACTTTGTGCGGCCCTCTTGGAGCGCCTTGATAGCTGCCGCCTTGATGTGTTCCGGAGTGTCCATGTCGGGCTCGCCGGCACCGAATCCGTAAACTTCGATGCCTTCGGCTTTCATGGCCTTGGCCTTGCTGTCAACCGCAAGCGTGAGGGATGGTGTGAGTTGTTGAAGTCGAGTCGCTGTTTCCATGAAGAAGAATTATGTTGTTGTCTGTAAAGCGCGGTCGCGCGAGCGGGTGAAAGTATCGGTTCGGCGCTGCATGCGTCAACAAACAACTTTTACAACCTGAATCAAAATCGCCCCCCCCTTTTTTCGATCGTTCCCTTGCATTGACCGCCTTGCAGAAAATTGTATAGCCTAAGGCGCAATATGAACCTCAACAATATCACCTCACTTGTTTCGGAACCCTCCACATCGAAAAACATCCTCACCAGTGATGTTGAGCTGACAGGTACCTTGAAATTTGACAGCGAAATGATCTTCGACGGCAAACTCGACGGAGAAATCATTTCCGAAGGCACTCTCACACTCGGAAAAAATGCGGTCATCAAGGGAGACGTCCGCACGAAGACCGTCATCATTCACGGCACAGTGAATGGCAATGTCACGGTGCAGGAGCGCTGTGAACTCAAATCCAACGCTGAGTTGCTCGGCGACCTGAAAGCAATGCGCATCATCATTGAAGAAGGCGCTACCTTCATTGGCCACTCCGAGGTCACCCCGTCGAAGAACGCTCCCCGAAGCACGGCTCCGAAAACCTCAGCCTCAGAACAAGCGGCCTAAGGCCAGATGCCTCCTCTACCGCCGAAGTCACCATTCCGGTGTCCGGTGTGCGGTTTTGTGCAGCTTGAGCCTCCCCACCTCATATCCACAAACTGCCGCTCCTGCGGGGCCCACTACTTGGCCACTGCAGAAGGGGTGCGTTCATCTGGCGTAACGGAACTCCCTTCTTTCACCGGAAAAAAGCAAGAAGCTGGCAAGCCCATTCACTGCCTAAAATGCGGACGCACCCACCAAGTCTCGCAAAAAGCCCAGAGCACGATTTGCCCTGGTTGTTACGCGCCGATTGAACTGATTGATGTGAATATCACGGTTCCGTCCTCCAGGGCGGTCGATACTCGGGGATTGCTGAAAATTGGGGCCAAAGGCTCGCTTTCAAATTCCTGGATTATCTGCGGCTCGGCGCGCATCGAAGGCGCATTCAATGGGCACCTGCGCTGCGAAGGCGAGGTTCGCCTGAACATGCAAAAGCCCTGCACTGGGCGAATCACAGCAGACTCCATCCTTGTGGAAAAAAGAGCCTCCATCGAGTGCTCGCAGCCGCTGGAAGCCGATCGCATCACGATCCAAGGCACGCTGCGCGCCCCCATCCACTGCAACGGAATCATTCAAATCCTAAGCGGCGGTTGCCTCGAAGGCCCGGTAACTTCGCGCGCCATGGTGGTGGAAAAAGGCGGCATCCATTTCGGGGCGTGCCGCATCCAACCTCCCGCAGCTCCCCATCCTGCGCTGGAATCTGCTCCGCCGAAGGAGATCGACTCCACCGGCGAAGCCTAAGATAGCTCAATACGACTTGGCCCAAACCACTCGCTGAAGGCTCGGCTCGCTGCTGAACGGACAGGTGCCGACTTCGGGTGATTCATCGAAGGGGATGCAGCGAATAGTCACTTTGAGATCGGTTTTGATTTGTTCCTCTACTGCCGTGCTGCCATTCCAGTGTGTGAGGGCGAAGCCACCGTGGATTTCGGGTTTTGCGGAGTTTTGGGGAGTAAAAAATTTGTAGAATTCGTCTTTGGTATCGATACGAACCATGTTGGCGTCACGGAACTCCGTGGCGCGCTGCAAGAGCGTGCTTTGGATTTCCTCAAGCATCGCAAGGGCGCGTTGCGGGATCTCGGCGAGCGGAAGAAATTCCTTCTCCTTGGGCCCCTTGTCGCGGCGGGCGACAGCGGCAGTCCCCTGCGCGAGGTCGCGCGGGCCAATCTCGATACGGATCGGGACGCCTTTTTTAATCCATTCCCAATTTTTGACGCCGCCGCCAAGGTCGCGGGAATCGACCTCCACTCCGAGCGGAACACCGTGGAAATTCCCGGCGCGCAGGCTAGCGGCGAGGTTTTCCGCGGCTTCAAGGATCGCGGCCTTGCTGTCCTCTTTGGGAGTGATTGGCACAATGACCACATGGGTGTCTGCAATGCGCGGTGGAACAACAAGACCATCGTCATCGGAGTGCATCATAATGAGTGTACCAATGAGTCGCGTGCTCACGCCCCAACTGGTGGTCCAAGCGTGTTCGAGTTGACCCTCGCGTGACTGGAATTGGATGCCGGAGGCTTTAGAAAAATTCTGTCCGAGGAAATGCGACGTTCCGGCTTGGATGGCCTTGCGGTCTTGAACCATCGCCTCGATACAATAAGTACGCTCGGCGCCAGGGAAGCGTTCGCCCTCGCTCTTCTCGCCGCAGAGAACCGGCACGGCAAGAAAGTCGCGCGCGAAGATCTCATACACGCGGAGCATTTTCATCGTTTCCTCTTCGGCCTCGGCGCGGGTTTCATGCGCTGTGTGCCCTTCCTGCCAGAGGAACTCGGCGGTGCGGAGGAAAAGACGGGGGCGCATTTCCCATCGGACGACATTGGCCCACTGGTTGAGAAGAATCGGAAGATCGCGCCACGACTTCACCCAGCGTGCGTAAGCAGCTCCGATGATTGTTTCCGAGGTTGGTCGCACGACAAGCGGCTCAGAAAGCTCACCGGCAGGCACAAGTTTTCCATCACGGACCTCAAGCCTGTGATGAGTCACGACCGCGCATTCCTTCGCGAAGCCCTCGACATGGGCGGCTTCTTTCTCAAGATAGCTGAGCGGAATAAAAAGCGGGAAATAAGCGTTCTTGTGGCCAGTGGCCTTGAACATTCGATCGAGAACAGCCTGCATGCGCTCCCAGAGTGCGTAGCCCCATGGCTTGATGACCATGCACCCGCGCACCTCGGAATTCTCGGCCAAATCCGCTGCGCGAATGACTTGTTGATACCACTCTGGAAAATCCTCATCCCGCCTTGGAGAGACGGCCGTCTGTTGTTTCTCGCTCATGAACGCGAAATCATTACGGGAGCGCTGGGCAGGTAAAGTTCTTTCTTTCGTTGTCGGCTTGCGCGGTACAGCTAAGCTCATACCTCGACGATGATTGCCACCATCCAACCCATCCCGATGATTTTTGCTTCGCTGAGTGCGTTTTGGAGGGGATTGATACAATTGCCGCGCGATGGCGCCTTTCGTTTCAGCGTGAAGTTCGGTCTTGCCGGAATTCTTGCGGTTTACGTGACGCTCCTGAATAAAAGCAACCAACCCACATGGGCGCTTTTCACAGTCTTTGTACTCATGGTTGGGCAATACATCGGGGCGGTTGAGGAGAAGTCGATTCTTCGCATGGTGGGCACAGTCATTGGCGGATTGGTCGCCTACATTCTCACGGCCTCTCTCGAGCAAGATCCGTTGATTTATCTGAGCCTTCTTGGGCTGTTTGTCGCATTTGCCACCGCCATGTTTGGTCAGTCCAGGTACCCTTATGCTTTTTTGCTGTGCGCGATGACGGCCGTCGTGGTCAGTAGCCACGGGCTGTCAAATCCCGAAATGTCATGGGTCTTCATGATCTGGAGGATGCAGGATGTCTTCATCGGTATCGCAGCTGTGATGCTTGTGCAAAGCCTGCTCTGGCCACGTTATGCTGGTACCGAGTTTCTCAATGGACTGCGGAGTATCTTTCTCGATCTGCGCGATCTCATGCGGGCGTCCCGCTCAGGCAATCCGACAAACGATCAGGCCTTCGACTCGAGGCTTAATCAGCTACGGCAGCTTCTCCGCTTCGGCGGGCGTGAGAGCCGCTACTTCCGCGCAAAACTCGATACCTACGTTGAACTCCTCACATGCGTCCAGCGTTTGCATGGTGCCATGAGGCCTCTCGCCGAAATTCGATTGAGGGATTCCTTTTACCAAGAAAGTGTCAGCGGCGAGGTCGCCGAGTTGCGCGATGCCATCGAGTGCGAGCTTTCTGCTTTTGGCTCAGCAAACATAAGCAACAGTTCACTACGGGACGGTCTTCGGAGAATCAGCAACGCCATGGAGTCCCTCAAAAAAACCATTCTGAATCTGCGCCAAGACCCGCGCTCGAGAGAGGGAAATTTAGGGGGTATTCTTGAGATGAATCTGGAATTTCTCTCGCTGGAGGAAATTCATCTCGAGTTGGCTTGCTGCCTCGACCTTCTAGAAGGGCTTCCATTGAGGTCAAAGAAAAGCCTCCGCTCAGACCTGCGGAACCTTTTTCCAGATATTCCAAATTCATTCTGGATTACAAGCGGCATCCGATCTGCGCTCTCGATGGTTACTGCCATGGTTTTCATGAATTGGCTCCAACCTCCGGGCGGCTTAACAATGGTTTTGTGTGCTTGGCTTTTTTGCTGCCTCCTGCCGAACAGTCCCGAGGGCCGGGGCGACCATCGGGCATGGCACGTGGTAGTGGCAGCAGTTCCATGCATGCTTCTTTTATCACTTGCTCTCCTCTTCGTAACACCGCTTCTTTCGAGCTATGCGGTGATGAATATCCTGATTTTTACCTGGCTGTTCGTTTACGGACAGATCGCTTACAGAACGCCCGGCGTTACAACGGTAATGAATATCGCGATGATGGCACTCATTGGCATCTTCGGCTTGAATGCTCAGGAGTCAGTGAGTTTCCAATCTATCGCAGATGTTTTCTTCGGGATTTCGACAGGAACACTCATCGCAGCTTTTTTTCAGCGTACCCTCTGGCCACTCTTGCCTCAGCGTGAAATGCGCGACCGCTTTGTTGAAATGCTGGATATCCAGCGAGGAGCGCTTACCAGAGGCGCACTCACACCCGCTAGCATGGCGCGTCTGAGCCTACTGCCGGGGGAAATAAAAATCCGTCTGGCGAATCTTGCGCGCCCCGTTTACACGGCTGGCGAGGTCCAAAATCTTTGCGACCTCCTCGATCATCTTGACCGCTTCTCAGCGAACCGCATCTGGGAATCCAACCTCGGTCAGATCCCAGGTGACGGCGCACTCACAGCAAAAATAAGGGACCACTTTTCGAAAGTTTTGGAAAAAATAAGCTCGTCCTTTTCAACCGGCCAATCGTTTTCTCTGGATTGTGAACCTCTGCGCGCGACGATGGGAGAATTTGGGGAGTGGATCGCTGCGGCGCGTTTAAAAATGATAGCAGAAAATGAGGCCCCCCTCTTGAGCTCGAATTTCTTAGGCCAAGCAGCGAGATACCAGCATGCTTCGGCGCACGTCATCGCGGCAGCAGAAACCGCCACGATGCTTGAAACCTCAATCTACTCTGGAGACAATTCGTTGTAAATCCCGCAACTAGAAGTGAATCGCATGGCCCTGTGAGGCATGGGCAGCCTCGTGGACGGCTTCACTCAGCGTAGGATGGGCATGGATCGTCGCGGTGATTTCTTCGTAGGTCGCCTCCATGTTCATTGCGAGGCATAGCTCAGCGA
The DNA here is from genome assembly GCA_009886045.1 of Verrucomicrobiota bacterium. Classification (GTDB taxonomy): domain Bacteria; phylum Verrucomicrobiota; class Verrucomicrobiia; order Chthoniobacterales; family Terrimicrobiaceae; genus UBA967. The sequence continues at coordinate 18,237 of VFJO01000109.1, read as the reverse complement.
TCATTTCTGTCGCATCGGCACCAATAATATGCGCGCCGAGGATTTCGCCATGTTTCTCGCCGACGAGCAGTTTCACAAACCCTTCGCTCTCGCCCACCGCAAGCGCCTTACCACTGGCCATGAACGGAAATTTGCCAACCTTGAATTTGATTCCCTTCTCAACCGCAGCACGCTCGGTGAGTCCCACGCTGGCAACTTGGGGTTGAGAGTAGGTACAACCGGGAAAGACGGTGACTTTCTTTGGCTTCTTGCCGGCGAACATACCCTCCACGCACTGGACGGCCTCGTAGCTGGCCACATGCGCCAGCCATGGTGGTCCAATGATATCGCCTGCGCCGTAGATGCCTTTGACGTTCGTTTCATAGTCGTCATTAGTCTTGAGGTAACCTTTGGCATCGGCCTCGAGCTTCACCCCCTTGGGCATGAGAGGCGAAACACCGATCGCAACGAGCGCAATGTCGGCCTCGAGGGTTTCGGTGGCCTTGCCGCTCACGGTTAAGCGCACGCCCTTATTGGTAGCCTCGGCCTTATCGACTTTTGTACCGGTGAGAAGTTTGATGCCCTGCTTCGCGAGGGATTTTTCAAGAGCTTGACTGACCTCGGTATCCTCCACAGGCAGGATGTTTGGCATCATCTCGACAACAGTCACTTTCGTGCCAAAGGCATTGAAAAAATAGGCAAATTCAATGCCAATGGCACCGGCTCCGATAATGATAATTTCTTTCGGCTGTTTGTCCAAAACCATGGCTTGCCGACTGCCAATCACGCTCTTTCCATTGAATGGAAACCCAGGCATCTCGCGGCTGACGACGCCCGTGGCGATCAGAATCTTCGCTGCCTTGTGCTCGGCTTTTTTACCATCCTTATCAATGACCTCCACAACGTCGGCCTTGGAAATCGAGGCCTCGCCGAGAATGTAATCAATTTTATTTTTTTTAAAGAGCATTTCAATGCCACCTGCAAGGCGGTCTGCGACCTTGCGGCTGCGACCGATCACTTTATCCCACTCGTAAGACAGGCCTTCGACTTTTAAACCAAAGTCGCCGGCATGGTTTTTGACCATTTGATAAACCTCGGCATTCTTGAGAAGCGATTTCGTGGGGATGCAGCCCCAGTTCAGACAGGTGCCGCCAGCGCGATCCATCTCCACCACTGCGACCTTTTTTCCAAGTTGTCCTGCACGGATTGCTCCCACGTAGCCCGCAGGGCCGCCTCCCACCACAATCAAATCATAATCAGCCATAGTTTTTTAGAAAATTAAGATATTATGATGAGGGGATTCTTCCAGCGTTGCAAACTCAATGCAGGCCTTTTTTGCAATTGACTTGCATAACGTGGGTGGGCCAATTTCACGCGCAATGAACAGGATTCTAATTTTTTTCTCATTTTTGACGCTGGGATCCTTTGTGCAGGCCGGAACCCTACGTGTCGCCTCGCTGAGTACGGTGATGGCCGACCTTGCGCGCGAGATCGGAGGCGATCGCGTGGAGGTGATAGAAATCGTTAAAGCCGGGGTCGATCCTCACATTTATGAACCAACTCCGGGTGATCGCAAAACAATTGCGAAATCCCAAATCCTGCTAGCCAGCGGCTTGGGCTTTGAGGGTTATCTGGATAATCTGCGACCGGGTCTCGAAAAGAATGGCGTTCGCCTCGTCGTCGGCGGTGATGTGGTGAACCCCATCGAGTCTGTTTGTAAGGGTGAGGCACCCCACGACCACTCACACTCGCACAACCATGGGGCTACTGATCCGCACTGGTGGCACAGCATTCCAAATGTCCAGGCCGTCGCAGCACAGATTCGCGATGCTTTCGCCAAAGCCGACCCCGAGGGTATTGCAACCTACGAAGCAAATGCCAGAGACCTAAACGCCCGTCTTGCGGCGCTGTCCAAATGGGTTCGCCTACAACTCGCCACGTTGCCCAAGGCGAACCGCGTCTTGGTGACCTCCCACGATGCCCTAGGCTATTTTGCAGTGGACAATGGTTTTGAAATTTTCACCGTTCAAGGTATTTCGACGACTGATCAACCCTCCTCTCAAAATGTGAAACGCCTAATCGAGGAAATCAAAGTCCGCAAAGTGAAAGCCATCTTTGCCGAGAATATCGAGAATCCCAAGGTGCTTCAGCAAATCACCAACGAGACAGGCGCAAAACTTGGCGGCGTACTCTGTGCAGATGGACTTGGCAGCGGTCCGGCGGCGACTTACGAAGGCATGATGAAAACCAATGTCTCTATTATCGTGGAGGCGCTGAAATAACCCGTGCGCGGTTTCCCGCTCCTGCGTCTGTTTTTGGTGGCAGCTGGTCTCGCGCTTCTTGGCGTGCCGGTTTGGCTGCTCACCACGCCCTCCCCGTCCGCGCCGCCTCCAGCCTCCGCGCCTATCGAACCTGAAAAAATGGCGACCTATGATGTCTTGCTCACGGCGTCCGCTCCAGCGCACCTGGCCGTGCGCGTTGCCAACCAGCCTTCCGCAGAATCCGCAGGCCCCGCGTCCTCGCTCTCGGCCTCTTTCACGATGAACGCCGCCGAACCGGAAGATCTCGCTGTTTTTGCAAACTTCGACCCTGCTACAAGCAATTGTGCACTTCGCGTGGAGGTTCGCGTCGCTGGAAAAACCCTCTCTGATTCGACTTTCTGGGGAACTGGACTTGTAGAGGATGTGGTGGCTATTCCGAATCCATGAGCCACAAACTCCATCTCCAGGACGTAACGGTGAGCTACAACCGCATTCCAGCCGTCCACCATCTCAACGCCACACTCTCGTGCGGCTCCTGCGTGGCGCTGCTCGGACCCAACGGCGCCGGGAAGACAACGCTCCTCAAAGCCATAGCAGGGCTTTTGCCGCTTGAAACCGGGCGCATTGAATTCCGTGGTCACCAGCTCGGCGGATCATCCGACCACGAGATCGCCTATGTGCCGCAACGCGAGGCGGTGGACTGGGATTTTCCGATTACTGTGCGCGGCTTGGTTGAAATGGGACGCTATCCCTCCCTTGGAAAATGGCGACGCTTTGGCGCGGCTGATCAGGCAGCGGTTGAAGAGGCACTTCACATTTGCGACTTGGAGGACTTGGCCGACAGGCAGATTTCAGCCCTCTCCGGCGGACAACAGCAACGGACATTCCTAGCAAGGGCGTGGGCACAAAAAGCCAATATCTACCTGCTTGATGAACCCTTCACAGGGCTTGATCGAAACGCAGTAGATGCTTTTGCTCAGGCCATGCGCCGTCTGCGTGAGGTAGGCAAGCTCATTATGGCCTCTCATCACGATCTCAAAAGCGTGGAAGCACTTTTTGACCATATCCTCCTCTTGAACGGTGAACTCGTAGCATGCGGTTCCACAACCGATACTTTTACAAAAGACAACATCGACCGTGCCTATGCCATGCATGTTTTCAGCGGGCATACTCACCACCACCATCACGCATGAATTGGATTCTTGAGCCCTTTGAATATGACTTCATGCGCCGCGCCCTGCTGGTGTGTGTGCTGGTGGGATTCACAAATGGGTTTCTCGGAGCGTTTGTTGTCATCCGCCGTCTCGCACTGATGGCTGACGCACTCTCGCACTCACTTCTTCCCGGCCTAGCTCTGGCAGCGATTTTCATCGGCCTCTCACCGCTCGGGCTTCTCTTAGGAGGTCTGCTTGCAGCAATCTTTGTGGCCCTCGGAGGCCATCTCATTTCCCGAAGCTCTCGGCTCAAGGAGGAGACCGCAATCGCGGCACTTTACATCGTCGCGTTCGCCATCGGCATTGCCCTTATTAAATACGCTGGAGTCAAAGTGAGCCTCGATCATTTCCTATTTGGAAACATCCTCGGCGTCGGCGACAACGATCTCTGGACGAGCTACGCGATCACCTGCGTGGCAATGACCTTGCTGATCTCATTCCAGCGCCCGCTCCTACTCACCATCTTCGAGGCCTCGGTGGCAAAAACCCAAGGAGTGCCAGTTGGAATGCTGCTTGGAATGCTGATCTTACTCATCGTCTTGGCGATGGTTTCCTCCCTGCAGGCAGTCGGCGTGCTGCTCTCCCTCGGCCTCCTCATCCTTCCAGCAGCGACGATCTACCTCCTCAGCGATTCGTTCGACGTTATGCTCTGGGGCGGGGCAAGTCTTGGAACATTCGGCGCTGTCGTGGGCCTGCTTGTATCCTTCTGGGCCAATATCCCCTCCGGTCCCGCTATCGTTCTGATCCTTGGCTTGTTCTTCCTCCTCGCCTACCTCTTCAGCCCCCGCTACGGCATATTGTCTCGTTACTTCAAACGCCGCCACCTCCACGAGGAATCCCTCGAACGCTGGGAGAATAAGTAGCGACTGAGCTTAACCCCAAAAGCCGTAAGCTTTCGAACTATTCCGCTCCTGATGATGCCGGGAACGGATGTTTAAAATCCCTTCAGCACCAGAGCTGCCAACAAGCGCCCCGTTTGGCCCTGCTCTTTTCGATAGGAGTAATACTTTTGCAGATTGGAAGCGGTACAAGTGCCGCAGTCGTGGATTTCTCGAACTCCCGCCTCGGCGGCCTGTGAGAGGATCTCTGCAGCAAAATCGACTTCGTAATTCGGTGGCCGAATGCAGGGGCAGACTTGCACGATGAGATCTTGTGCATCTGCTCCAGTAGCCTCGCAGAGTGCAGCAATTGCTTTGGGAACGATACCCAGTTCGGTTCCTTTCCGTCCAGAGTGTGCGAGCGCGATTCCCCGGCCATGGCGGTCAGCGACAAAGACGGCTGCGCAGTCCGCCACATAGATACCAAGGCAGAGATTGGGTTCCGTGGTGACAAGGGCATCGCAGTCCGGCACTGGAAAGGTATCAGAACTGGATATGCGCTTAACCTTCGCGCTATGAATCTGGCTCGCCTTTGCTAGCTGCATCTCCGCAAACCCAAGCACATCCAAGGCCTCCCGCTGGATTCCAGCCAGACGCTGCAAAGCGGTTTCGCGGTCGGTTTTGACGTCCAACCCTGGCGCACGTTGCAAAAAAACAGCTCGGACTGTGGGGAGCGCATCCAAAGCAGGAAACGTTTCGAAAGGAATCGTCGAAAGACTCTTCATATCCCCGCCTCCTCTGAGCCTTCGGTGTTTCCTTTGACTCGCTCGCTCCAGCTCGTCTCGCCCTGCGGGCCAACCTCCGGTTGCTCTACCTCGCGCATACCCTCGCACTCGGTTGTGGTCAACTTCAGCAATCCTGGGCCGCTCCCACGTTTGGCTCGGAAAAAATCGCGCAGAAGCGCGGCGCATTCCTCAGCAAGAATACCCGAGGTGATGAGGCAGCGGTGATTGAGCTGCGGCATTTGGAGAATATTCACTAATCCCCCAGCCCCCCCGCCCCGAGGGTCTGGGCAGCCAAAAATAACACGGCGAAGTCTTGTGTGAACGACGGCTCCGGCGCACATGGGGCAAGGTTCCTTGGTGACGTAGAGATCGCAGTCGGTGAGGCGCCAGTCCTCCAACGCCGCCTCAGCTTGAGTGATGGCGAGCATTTCCGCATGCGCGGTAGCATCTTTGAGCATCTCCACCTGGTTCCACGCCCGGGCAATGATTTCGCCCTCGCGCACGATGATTGCACCGCACGGCACCTCATCGGCAGCGTACGCGCGGCGGGCTTGTCTGAGCGCTTCGCGCATGAAGTATTCGTCGCTGGCAAATTCCATACCAGCAAGGTATGTCAACTCCATGCCTCTACGCAAAACCATCATTGCACCGTCTCTTTTAGCTTGTGACTTTAGCCGCCTCGGTGCGGAGGTGGAACGCGTCACCCAAGCCGGCGCAGATTGGATTCACTGCGATGTGATGGATGGCCATTTTGTGGATAACATTTCCTTCGGTCCGGCCTTCGTGGAAGCGGCCTCGCGCCACACGCATCTGCCGCTCGATGTGCACTTGATGATCAAGCGTCCCGACCACTATCTTCCGCGCTTTCTTCCGATGGCGAGCTCGATCACCTCGCATGTCGAGGCCGACCATGATGTCTCGAAAACCCTAGCGACTGTGCGTGATGCGGGGCTTCTGGCCGGACTTGCCGTCAGTCCACCGACGCCTGTTGAAATGGTCAAGCCGTTCCTCGGGCAGTTTGATATTCTTTTGATTATGACAGTGAACCCTGGTTTTGGAGGGCAACCGTTCCTGACCTTGATGCTGGACAAGGTCGCCGAGGCGGCAGCTTGGCGTGAGGCAGGGGCGTTTGATTTCCACATCGAGGTTGATGGTGGCATCAATGTTAAAACCGCTGCTGATGCCGTTCGAAGCGGAGCCAACTTGCTCGTGGCCGGAACATCAGTTTTCCGCGCGCAGGATGCCGCCGAGGAAATACGGTTACTGAAAAATGTCTGAGCTTCCTGCTCGCCCCCCCCGCCGCGCAGGAATGCGACTTACGCTGGCGCTAGCGGTTCTAGTTGGGTGCGCGATTCTGGTAATTGCTGGAATAGAATCTTCGAAGTCGAATGATGCCGATTGGTTTGGGGAAAGTCTCGAGCCATCGAGGGCCGCCTATCCGTTCGAACTCACCGACCAGAATGGGAATCCATTTCGTCTCGCGGACCAGCGCGGCAATCTGGTGCTGCTGAATTTTGGCTTCACCTGCTGCCCAAATATCTGCCCGAACTCGCTGGCAAGCCTTGCCGCGGCACGGCGCGCCTTGCCCGAAGGCACAAGGGATCGCGTGCATGTCGTATTTGTAAGTGTGGACGAACGGGATGATATTTTCGACCTCAAAAAATACCTGCCGATGTTCGACGAGAAATTTACTGGTCTCACTGGCTCTCCGGAACTGATAGGCAATACAGCGCGGGCCTATGGCGCCTTTTACCGCAAGGATTCCAAGGGACCTCAGGGCAAGGATGACTACCTGATCGACCACTCCACAAGCACCTACCTGATTGATCCCGAGGGGAATCTGCGCTTGGTTTATAAAATGGACCAACTTGCGAATACGGAGGCCATGGCGGGGGATATACGCCGCGTGTTGGGTTTGCCGCAGGGGAAAGATTGACCACAGAGGACACAGAGTTCACAGAGGAGATGATCTGGTGATCTTTATGAAAAACTTCATGACAAATTGTCCCTTTGTTGTCTCTGTGACCAAATATTTCGTGTTCGGAGGGAAGTGCTCGACACGGATTAACGTGGGGATGCTGTGTGCGCTGAGTCTTTCAGGGTGCGGACCGTCTGCGAATTCCACCGTTGACACGACACCGCTTACCGGTCGGGATATTTACCTGACGCGCTGCACGGCATGCCACCAAATGGATGGAGGGGGAATTCCAAGAAATTGCCCTCCTTTTCAGGACTCGCCGCGCCTCGCTGGGCCTTCGGAGGAATTGATTCGTCTGATGCTGCTTGGCAAACGCGGCCCTCTGGAGCGCGATGGAAAAATCTATAATGGCATCATGCCCTCATGGCGCACTGATTTGAACGATGAACAAATCGCCGAGGTTTTAAATTACGTCCTCACCACATGGAGTCCCAAATCTCGCAAAGTTGCTGCCGAGGATGTTGCCAAGATGCGCGCGGAAACCGCCAATTCCAAACTTCTCCCCAGCGGGAAATAAAAAACCCCTTCCGTTTGCACGAAAGGGGCTTTTTGTTGAATTTTTAAGCGATCTTAGAACGCGAAGGTAACTTTCGCACCGCCCCAGAAAGTGCTGGGCTGAGTTGTGCCCCAGAGATTTTCAAAGGCGTAGTTGTAGGCTCCATATCCGGAGATTGTGATGACTTCGTTTACTTTAACAGGAACTGCAATACCGAACTCGACGTTGTTTGCACCATCGAACTCCTCACCATCTGCATTTTCGGTATTGTATCCGAAGTTGAGTCCAAAGGCCGCCCAAGGATCAATGGATACGACATCTTTGACGACCGGAATGCTGCCGTTCAAACGAAGATCGAGATAGCTGCTGGCCAACTCCACAAGTCCATTACCGCTGGCAGTGTCATTATCAGGACCAAGGTTGAAGTAGTACTTTGCCGAAGGGGTCAAAGTCATGAACCCGAGGTCCATAGTATACGCAACTGAGGCGTTCAACTCGTTAGCGTAGAGGTTTGAACCATTGGGATACACTAGATAAAATGTGTAGCCGAGGCCGACAGCGAGGTCGCCGAAGGTGTGCACATAATTCGCGTACGCATCGAATTCTTTGTAGGAGGTGCCTTGGCCAAGACCAAAAGCATTCCAGCCACCAAGGGTCAGGAAGTCGTTTTCGGAGATATTCCAAGTGAAGCTGGCATCAGTCCAATAAAGGCTGGAGCCGTAGCCTCCGGAACGAAGCACGTTAGTGCCACGGAACATGTAGAGGCTGTCCCAACCAGTGCTGAGAGCAGCGTTGTACCAAGAGGATTCTTCCTCTTCGACCACCACGATTTCTTTGAAGGTTTTACCGGTTCCAGCGAAGAGCGGAGTGGCAGCAAAGGCCACAAGGCTCGTGAGAGCAACAATCGATTTGTTTAATTTCATTTTTGTTTGGTTGTTTGTTGTTTGTTTTTTCTCGCGGGAACCACCTTCCGGTTGATCCCGAGATAACCTGCTTGATGCAGAGGTTAAAACTACTCAAGCACTATCTGTGCCAAGATGTATCTCATTGAAAACTCAGGTCAAAACTTTTTTTGAGCTTTTTTTTGAACAGAAATGCGCAGTGAGCTGTCGCGATTTGATCTATTAGGCGGCAGTGCATGAGAAAAAGGTCTCTCTGCGACGATGTGGATATCTTCAGGCTGAATACTTGCGAAAACCTGATCGCCTTCGTGGAAATCTTCTCCGGGGGTGCCGTCATTGGCGAGGATCGCTCCGAGCTCGAGTCCACTGGTGGTGACGAGAGTGAATTCGTCCATGGCACCTTTGAAGGTTTCCATCGCGATTCGACAAGGGAAGCAGTTTAGGCCTCCTGAATCGGTGCGGTGGAGTCGGATTTTTTCGGGACGCAGAGAGAGAAGAAGCCTAGACGTCGGCTTGGTGTCGGGTTGATTGATTTTTAGTTCCAGCCCGCCCTCGACTCGGCAGAGGAGTTTTCCGGAATCGGACTGCAGGATTTCCGCTTCAACAATGTTTGTATCTCCAATAAACGAGGCCACAAAGCGGGTGGCGGGTTTGTAGTAGATTTCGTTCACGGTGCCGATTTGCTCGATCCGGCCTGCGTTGATAACTGCCACACGGTCGCTCATGGTGAGAGCCTCCTCTTGGTCGTGGGTCACATAAATGAAGGTGATTCCAAGTTTTTTTTGGAGCTGCTTGAGTTCCATGCGCATTTGGGTGCGAAGCTTGGCGTCGAGTGCGCTGAGAGGTTCGTCTAGAAGGAGGACCTTCGGTTCACAGACGATCGCTCGGGCCAAGGCGACGCGTTGGCGCTGGCCACCTGACATTTGGGCTGGCTTGCGGTCCACATAATCGGTGAGCGAGGTCATTTGCACGACGCGTTCGACCCGACGAGTGATATCTGCGGGAGCCACACGTTTCATTCGCAGCCCGAAGGCGATATTCTCGTAAATGCTCAGGTGGGGGAAGAGGGCGTAATTTTGGAAAACCTGATTCACGTCACGTCGGTAGGGTGGATCCATCGTCACGTCCTTGCCGTCGATGAAGATTTGTCCGGAAGTCGGCGTGTCGAATCCGCTGATGAGGCGCAGGCAGGTCGTCTTGCCGCACCCCGAGGGGCCGAGGAATGTCATGAACTCACCGGCCTTGATTTCAAAACTCGCATCCAACAAGGCTTCGTGAGTTCCAAAGCGCTTCGTCACGTGTAGGAGTTCAACCATCGCTGGCACTTTTAGAAGAAATCAATCGCCGCAGGCGGCGGGGCCTCGATGGCGGGTTGTTCTATGGGAGCGGTCTGAGATTTGACGGGCTCGGCTCGGCGGATTTCCACTTCTCCAAATATCGCGGCAGGAGGGGCACTGGCAGCGGCAGAGGTGGGGAGCATGTTCACGGGTACGGCCTTGGCGACGGGAATGTCATTATCGTTTTCGGATTCGGCGCCAGGACGGACGGATCGGTAAATGTCGTTGAACCCGACAAGCGGCAGCGAAGTTACGGCGACGGGTCGGATTTTGGTAAGATCGATCGCAGTAGCTGCGCGCGGCCAGTCAACGTCGTCGAATTCCTTCGCATAGGTGCGTACTCCCCCGCCATGGATGTCGCAGGGGATCTTGGGCAACTGTTTTTCGGTGGCCAATTCCTTGTAGGTGTTGCCCTCGCCTGTGCGTCCGACCGTAGCAGGATCGGCGGGCTTGGCCGAGCAACGTGGCGTGGCGAGGAGCCCGGAGGAACGGCAGATTTCGACCTCTTGAAGACCCGATGGACGTTCGACCTCGCGGGGCGGATAGCTTTGAACAGATGCATTCATGATTTGGCTCCAGATGGGAAGGGCAAGGTCCTTACCAAAGGCGCCTCGGTAGATTTTAGTAGGCTTGTCAAAGCCAACCCACACGCCACAGGTGACAGCGTTCGTGTAGCCAATAAAATATGTGTCGGTGAATCCATAGGCCGTGCCTGACTTTCCAGCGGCAGGAAATGGACCGAGGCCGAATTTTTTTTGGCCGAGGGAACCAACGCCACGTTGCATGAAATCGCTGAGCACCGAATGCGTTTCATAGGCAGCCGCTGGTGAAATGGCTCGATAGCGTTTGCGGGGAGCTTTAAAAATCGTCTCCCCGTTGGATTCGCGGATCGTCTGGATGATGTAGAGATCCGCTGGACGCTGGCCAACATTGGGAAACATGGTGTAGGCAAGCACAAGCTCATCGAGGCTGAGTTCGCTGCTTCCAAGAAAGGTGTTCGAGTAATCTCGGAGTGGAGAAGTTACGCCGGCGGCTGCGGCGGTTTTTTTGACAGCATCCAAGCCGACCTGCATTCCAAGGCGCACGGCAGCTGCGTTCTTGCCTTTGACAAGCGCATCGCGAGTCGTCATAGGACCCTCGTATTCGTTTTCTTCAATCTCGACGCCCCACTCGCCGAGGAGACCCGCCTCACCCCCGACCATCACGTAGCGATTGTCTATGCAGGCATCCTGAACAATCTCACCGGGAAAAATTCCGGACTCGTAGGCCGATGCAAAAACAAGTGGAGTGAATGCTGTGCCAACGGGACGAGTTCCTTGGAGGGCGCGGTTGTATTCACTATGTCGGAAATCGCGTCCCCCAGTGAGGGCGAGAATTCCGCCTGCTGTGTTTTCTACAACGAGGGCAGCCCCTTGGAGGTATTTCGGCTCAGGCATTTTGACGGACATGTTGCCACGATTGATCGCTTCTTCGATTTTCTTGGTAGCCGCCCGATATTGCTCGAAGGTCGGGTGATTATAGCCCGGTTGTTGCTCGACTTTTAACAAAACCTCCCGCGTGGCCCGGTCCGCAGCTTTCTGAAGATCGGTATCCAATGTCGTGTCGATGCGGTACCCACCGTTCATGGCGCGCTCAAAGCCCAGCGCCTTGATGACTTGCTGGCGGATCAGCTCAATGGCATAGCTGACTTTAAAGGGATTTGTGCGCTGCACTGTTCCAAGCGGAGAGGCACATTCCTCGTCGTATTGTTTGCGTGTGATGAATCCGAGTTCACGCATGCGGCCGAGAACAAAGTTGCGGGATTCTGTGGAGTCTTTGGGATTGTTAAAGGGAGAGAGAGCTTGAGGGCTCTTGAGGAGACCGGCGAGTGTGGCGCACTGACCGAGGGACATATCGATCGCATTTTTACCAAAGTACCCTTGGGAGGCGGCCTCTGCGCCGTAGAAACCGCTACCAAAATAGACGCGGTTCAAATAGTGCTCCATGATTTCCTTTTTGCTGAAGTTTTTTTCGATGCGCCAGGAGAGATAAAGTTCCACCAACTTGCGCTCGTAGGTGCGCTCGCGCAGCTCGAAGGAATTGCGGGCAAGTTGCTGAGTAACCGTACTGGCACCTTGGGCAATGCGGCCCTTGCGGTAGTTGGTGAGAGCGGCGCGAAAGATACCCATGTAATCAACGCCGTCGTGGTCATAGAATCGGTTGTCCTCTGCGGCAATTACAGCCTTCACAAGCGAAGGCGGCAAGCGGTCGAAGGGGACAGGTTGCCGATTTTGAATGAAGAGCTTTCCAAACTCGCGGCCCTTGCGGTCGAAAAGGACGGAAGCCGACTCCATCTCGCTCACCTGTTTGAGGTCGAATTCTTCAGCTCTCACCTCGTATTTTTGTGTGAGTACGCCGAATGCGATCCACGCTGTCAAAACACCGACTGCAAAAACTGCGAGCGGCACCCATACGATTTTACGGGCGTAGAGTGGTTTTCTATCTACCGCCGCCTGTTTTTCCCAACTGTAATATTCTTTGCTTATGACGGGGAATCTTCCATGTCGCTGAGCGGAGATCAAGAGCGCTGATGCGGCATCTTATGTCAGCGATCGTAGGAAACGCAGGAAAAAGTCGGCGCCCAACTCCAGATCGGCCACTCGGATGAATTCATCTGCGGTATGCGCCTGGGCGATCGAGCCGGGACCGATAGCCACCGCAGGGCACCCATACGAGGCAAAAACAGCCGCATCACAAAACCACGGCGCTCCAACCAAGCCGGCCCCCAAAGACTGGAGGCGCTCGATCAGCGGATGCGAGGGGTCAGTGTAAAGCGGCTCTGACCGTTGAAGGTCGATTTCGATCTGAGGATCATGCTGCCTCAAAAGATTGATGATAAACTCGGGATTCGCTCCTGGGATGGTGCGGATATCCACGGCTGCCTCGCAAAAATCAGGGACGATATTCACCCTCGACCCGCCACGAATCGTTCCCACACTGAGCGTCGAGGTTCCAAGAAGCGGATGGGAATTTTCTGCCAGCTTCGGAATCGCCTCTCTGCGCAGGAGCTCGATCGCTTGCATCATGTGGTAGATGGCATTTTCTCCCGCCTCGGGCTGGGAGGCATGGACAGCTCGGCCATGGGTGCGCATTTGCAGCCAAGAGCAACCCTTGTGAGTATGAACCACATTCAGAGAGGTCGGCTCACCAGCCATCACGAAATCAAACTTTTCTTCCGACGCGAGAGCCTTCGCACCGAACTGGCCGGCCTCTTCGCCCACGAGCCCGGCAAACCAGATTTCGAAGGAGGATTCAGCAAGAGTCTCCCGCGCCTCGCGTAGCGCCCAGAGCATCGCGGCGGCGGTGCCTTTTGTGTCAGAGGCTCCTCGACCAAGGAGGTTGCCATCCCGCACATCACCACTGAATGGATCTATCCTCATGCCGGAGACACTCACAGTATCCAAATGCGGCGCGAAAAGAATACGGCGTCCATTTGCGCGGCGGTTGGGGAAATACCCAACGACGTTTGGTCGGCCGGGAAGAACCTCGCGGAGGGAAACCTCAGCCCCACAGCCTCTCAAAAAGTCCGCCACCCATTCAGCACAGGCGGCCTCACCAGTCTGGTCAGTGCCAGGATCTCCGCCGTCTGGATTCACGCTAGGAATGCGGATGAGAGCCGAGGCAATTTCGACAGCGTCTTTCATTTTTTAAAATACCAGTCCACAAATTTTGGAATGCCATCACAGATTTTTGTCTGGGGATTATAGCCTAGAAACTCTCGTGCTTTTGTGATGTCCGCCGCAGTGAGCGGCATATCTCCTTGTTGCTCCGGCATGCGTTCGATCTGGGCCTTCTTGCCAAGAGCCCTTTCGATTTCGGTAATAAGTTCAGAAAGAGTCGTCGTCTGGTTTTCCCCAAGATTAAAAATGTCAAAGAGAGACCCCTCGTAGCGCAATGCTCCCATTACGCCCTGCACAATGTCGTCAATGTAGGTGTAGTCGCGGCGGGTAGATCCATCCCCGAATTGCTGGATGGGTTTTCCCCGGTGGATTGCATCGGTGAATTTATAAATCGCCAGATCGGGACGCTGACTTGGCCCGTAAACCGTGAAGAACCGAAGGCACACGACGCGCATTTTGTAGAGATGAGCGTAATTTCCGCAGAGTTGCTCCCCCGCGAGCTTCGTCGCCGCGTATGGGCTCAGAGTCTGGGGGAGAGCCAAGTCCTCAGTGAATGGAACCTTTTTGGCGAGCCCGTAAACCGAGGAGCTGGATGCGAACACAAACCTTTCCACCCCCTGCTCCCTCGCCGCCTCCAGCAAGTTGTGCGTGCCCGTGATATTTGTATCGATATAGAGCTGGGGATCTCTCAACGATGGGCGTACTCCGGCACGCGCAGCCAAGTGGATGACCATGTCAAAACACCCGTGGCCCATTGAACTTTGCACGAACCCACGGTTCCGGATGTCGCCCTCAGCGAGCGTAATCTCGCCGCCCAACAAGGCAACGTTGGAGCGTTTGATGGCTGGATCATAGAAATCATTGAAATCATCGATCACTGTCACCGCATGGCCCTCCCGCAAGAGCTGCTGGCACACATGCGAGCCAATGAAGCCGGCCCCACCGGTCACCAAAATTTTCATTCGCAGAATGTAGTTTCACCGGGCCAGAGCCAGCAAGCCCATTCCCCTTAAAATTCGTTCTTGCATCCGACTCAGCATTCTCTAGAGTCAAAAGTCCTTTGCTCGGGTGGTGAAATGGCAGACACGTGCGTTTGAGGGGCGCATGCCGCAAGGCATGGGGGTTCGAGTCCCCCCCCGAGCAGTTTTCTTTTCTGAAACAACAATTTCTCAGAGTTTTCCTGAGAATCAAAGTTTCAAACTACCGCATTGATATACGGAGGGGATGCGATTTAGAGATTTTGGGCGACTCGGAAGCCTATGACGGTATATCGACTGTCGGGGCTGCGGCTGACTCGATAAGCCACGACGCCTTGACCATCGACCTGCATCCAGCTTCCTCCGCGTATGCGGCATGCGGCTCCGGTTTCATCCTTGTCCCAGCACCACTCCCAGACGTTGCCGCTCATATCGTGGATTCCAAGTTCATTTGGTTTTTTTTGTCCAACGGCGTGTGCCCCAGCATTCGAATTTTTGTCGTGCCAAGCAACCTTATCAGGGTTGTCGCTACCGCTGAATTGAAATCCCTGACTCAGGGGACCGCCTCGCGCCGCCCATTCCCACTCGATCTCGCTGGGTAGCCGATAGCCTTCCACCGCAGGATTCATTTCAACCAACGTAGAGCCGTCCGGGCCATATTCGCCATTGAGGTAGGTTTTTCCGTTAATGCTGTAGGCTGGCTTGAGCGCCTCCATCATGCTTTTTGCATTGCACCACTTTACGGCATCATACCAACTCACATGGGTGATCGGATGGCGGCTGCCATTGCCCTCTCCGCTTTCGATTTTAAATCCGTGGCCCACCGACCAGATTCGAACCCTTTCCCATTCCAATTGAGTGACCGGATATTTTCCGATGCGAAAGGCTTCTATTGTGATTCCTGCAAATTGCGATTCAGTCGGCATGGAACCCCCGCCGACTTGCGCCATGGCCGTGGGGTCAAATGAACCTTCTTGCCCCTCTCCGAAGGCCACAAGAAGACGCCGGCGCTCCCCAAGTTTTTCAACTCCCAATGCCTTCAAATCCTGATCCGTGAGAGTTTCCATGATGTCGTCCGTGACTCCCTGTTTATCGAAGAAGGGCATTAAGTTATCGAGATGTTCTCTTTCGAGAACCGTGTGAATGTTCGTTGTCATGATGGCTTAATATTCCGCAGTTGTTAGCCGTTGTAAGTAAGGTGATGTACTCGGATCAGGCCGATGCGGCAGCACCCCTATTTCACAGGAGGGGAGCTGGGTTTATTCTGGGCAAGACGAAGGCCGATGACCCCGCCGCATTCATTTGGCAGGCTGCTTGAGCGATATCCGAATGTGAATTGCCCAATATGGTGCTTCCATGTGCCACCACGAATCCGACGCTGGGAGCCGCTGGCATCGAAATCCCAGCACCAGTCAAAAAAATCGCCACTCATATTGGAGAGCCCGATTGCGTCGGGTTTTGATTGCGTAGGATTCGTGTCAGCCAGATCAACGATGGGGTCCATCGAGCCCTCGCGTGCAGCACACTCCCACTCCGCCTCGGTGGGCAACCGGAAGCCGTTCGTATTTTTATCCCAGGCAATGGCAGTGGCCCCGTCGGGACCGAAATTTCCAGTCCGATAAACGCGGCCATGCAAAAAATATGCGGGCGAAAGCCCCTGCAGCTCACTCGTCGCATTGCACCATTTCAGTGCATCATACCAGCTCATGCAGACCACTGGATTCACAGCGGAACTTTTATGTTGGCTGTGGATTTCATATCCGACGGCAAGGCTCCAAATTCTCACCATATCCCACTCGTTTTGGTTCACTGCATGCCTGCCGATCTTGAAACTGGTGACTTCTGCGCCAGCCAACTCGGAGTCGTCTGGCAACGTTCCACCCGTCGTCTGCGACATCAAGGTCAAATTTCCAGCTTCAGCCTGAATGGCACGGAGCAAACGCCGCCTCTCGCCAAGCTTTCCAATGCCTAAATCCTGCAAATCCTGATCGGAAATCCGCTCGAGCAAATCACCTGTGATAGCTTGATCGACGAGGATCGTTTCCAAATTTTCCAATCTCTCCCCTTCAAGTGCCGAGTGGATTTTTATTCCCATAAAGTAAAATAACTCACCGTGAAGGCAGGGATGACGTAGGTGATGTCCTCATGTGAGGGTGCCTTGTATTGGAGGTATGTGTAGCCATTGCCTCCGGAGTATTTTCTGCTTTCGATTTTAGGCGATTCGGGTAGAAAGCATTGTATGCGTTTCCCCTCCCCCTCATCCGTCGTATTGTTCTTTCTGACAATTTTTACTGCCTTTGCACAGAGCTCGGATTTTGACGCGAACAAGGCGGCTCAAATTCTCCAGGAACTCGATCAATTGGAGACCAAGCAGAAGGAAATCCTTCGCTCCAGCAGGATGAAAGCCATCACAATTCTGCAGGGGGCTTTGCATAACTCCTCGAGTGCAACTCGACTCTACGAAGATGCTATCGAGAAATTGCAATTTCAAGGGCTCAAGGGTGAGGCGCAAGCATTCGATGACTGGAAAAAAAAGAACGCAAATTTACTTGGGTCCAAAGAAATGGAGAGCGCTCTGCGATTGCATTTACGCTATCTAGTGCTGAGTTTGGAGCGCGGCGGCGCCGAGAAGGGTGATGATTTTGCAAATCCATCGCTTACCTACGCCGTGGAACTCGAAAGCGTGCTACTTGATCAAGCAAAGCCAGGAAAACTACCGCCAGAGATCAAGTCGCTTCTTGAACGCTCGCTTGCGGAGAGCATTTTTACCAAGTCGATGGACCTCTCAAATTGGCTGCCCAAGGACAAGGACTGGGAGATGAAGCCGGGGGACTTCAATGGAATTCTGGAGAAAAATGTTCGCCCTTTTTTCAGGGCATTAAAAAATCCGCTGCTCGTTCAAACTTGGGATATGCAAATGAAATTCCAGGCGGAACGCATCACGCGCGGACGCCTCGAACATGAAGCAGACTCCTACAATTCTGGCACCCTGCCAAAAGTGGTTTTCTCACGCGCCAACGACATGCTGATCCTTGGCCAAAGCAATCAAGGCTGCACAGAGATTCTTCAACTCATCCGAACTCACCCAGCACATCAAGACTTCCCGCAGTGGGTATCCCGTGTTCGTGAAATCCTTAATTCAGAAAAGGAGAGCTGATTTTTTTAAAGCCAGCGGGGCGGGTTTACGATCCGCAACCGCCACTTCCACAACCGCAGGAATGGGAACTTGGGGCAGGCTCGAACTCTTCGATCGAATCAATGCAGATGGTTTCGATAGTAATTTGCTGAAGGGAGAGCTGGTCTTTGGCTTGGCTTAGGAATCCCAACGTGAGCGGATCTGGTTGGTGGCGGGTGCGGAGCTGGATTTCGATCGGCTTGCCAACAAATTCGGGAAACGACTCGGCCATCTCGCCGTCGAGGATGAATGAGGCGTAGGCGTTGAGTTTTTCTTGAAGCTGGAGGATGTGGGCTTCGTCGCCCGTCCATGGGCGGTTTTCGTACATGGCGAGGATAAGAGCATCACGGCGCTTATCGTGAGCAAAAGCATCGAGGACGGCAGGGTGTTCAAGCCCCATAGGGCGGCGGGCGGTGGTGGTGCTCATTTCGGCAAGTTTAAAGTATTAAGAATGGGAGCGGAGCGGAGAAAGACTGCTGAAGGCAGCCCGCAGAGTGAATCGAAGGTTCATCAATTAAGTTTCAAGAAATGTTGTAAGGCGGGTGGGACGACTGCACCACGGAGGCGGCGAATCAGGCGGTTTTCGAGAACCACTGGTAGAGCATGAAGTAAACGAGCACGCCGGTGACGGAGACATAGAACCAAAGCGGGAATGT